>NZ_JBAKHX010000012.1:0-144382 GCF_036906915.1 Micromonospora sp. CPCC 206061 | reverse complement strand
CGCGCTCCCGGGCGGCCCGCGCCCCGGCGGCCCGCCCCCCGGCGGCCCGCCCCCCGGCGGGCCGGCGGCCCGCCCTCTGCCCGTCGATCAAGGGCAAACGCACGCGCTTTGATCTCCGATCCACGTGCATTCGCCCTTGATCGACGAGAATCTCCTTGATCCGCGGAGCCTTGAGGACGCCGCGTCAGCGGCGGCGCTTCGGGCATGGGCTCGGCGGGGATGGCCGGCGACAGGGTCCACGGCGTCCGTCGAGCGGTGTTTGTGTACGGCGGGCGACGAGACTGCGGCGATCCGCTGCCCTTCCGGGCAGCGGATCGCCACGATCGCGCGACCGCCGCTCGGTGCCATGCGGGCGCGCCGGAGGTCGCACAGATCAAGGGCCGACGGCGGGCAAAGGCCGTAGCCGATCAAGGGCGATTGCATCGATCAAGGACAAATGCATCGATCAAGGACAAATGCACGTGGAAATGAGATCGAACCACGTGCGTTTGCCCTTGATCGACGGGCAGAGGGCGGGCGGGCCGCGCCGGCCCGCCGTGGCACGGCGCGGGGCGCCCGGACGCGGCGGGCGGGACGGGGGGCGGCGGGCGGGACGGGGCGGCGGGGGACGGCTATGGGGTCAAGGCCGTTGTTATGGCCTGGTGCCAGGAGTTCAGGAAGTCCGGGTAGCTTGCGGCGAAGGCGTCGAGGTCGCGGCCCGCCGCGTCGGTCAGCGCCGTCAGGTCGTACGTCACCGTCACGTCGCTGCCGCCCCGCGCCGCCTCCAGGGTGACCGCCACCGTGCCGGCGCTGATGCCCGGCACGACCCGGGCGTACCGGATGTGCCGGCCAGCGGTTCGGTCGAGCACGACCCAGGTCGTCCGGTCGGTCACGAAGACCGTGCCGGGTGCGGTGTCGTCGTCGGTGGGTACCGGGAAGTGGGGTCGCCACCCGGCCGCCCACTCCTCTTCACCGCGCGCGGTGAAGAGCCGGAACGCCTGCTCGGGCGGCAGGGCCACGTGCAGCCGCCCGGTCAGCGTGTGACGCTTGCTCACGGCCGTCCTCCAAGACTTGTCGTACCCCGATGTCATCATTGCCCGCGTGTGGGAGGCGGACAGTCACGATGTCATCGAAGTGCGCGGTGCGCGCGAAAACAACCTCAAGGACGTCTCGGTCGACATACCGAAACGCCGGCTGACGGTCTTCACCGGGGTCTCGGGCTCCGGGAAGTCGTCGCTGGTGTTCGGCACGATCGCCGCGGAGTCGCAGCGGCTGATCAACGAGACCTATACGGCCTTCGTCCAGTCGTTCATGCCGAGCCTGGGTCGGCCCGACGTCGACTCGCTGCGCAACCTGAGCGCCGCGATCATCGTCGACCAGGAGCGCATGGGCGCCAACTCGCGATCGACGGTCGGCACGGCCACCGACGCGTACGCGATGTTGCGGATCGTCTTCAGCCGGCTCTCGACGCCGCACGTGGGCACGTCGAGCGCGTTCTCGTTCAACAACCCGGAGGGCATGTGCCCCGCCTGCGAGGGGCTGGGGAGGGTGTCGACGATCGACGTCGACGCGCTGGTCGACCGCGACAGGTCGCTGCGCCAGGGCGCCATCACGGTGCCCAACTTCGGCCCCGATACGTGGTACACGCGGCTGTTCATCGAGTCGGGCCTGCTCGACCCCGACAAGCCGCTGCGCGACTACACCGAGCAGGAGTGGTTCGACTTCCTGCGCAAGCCGCCCACGAAGATCAAGCAGGCCGGCTTCAACGCGACCTATGAGGGACTGCTGCCAAAGGTGCAGCGGCTGTTCATCGACAAGGACCGCGAGTCGGCGCAGCCGCACATCCGCGCGTTCGTCGACCGGGCGGTGACGTTCGCGGCCTGCGACCAGTGTGGCGGCAGCCGGCTCAACGAGGCGGCGCGCACCGCGACGGTTCAGGGGCGCACGATCGCCGAGTGCTCGGCGATGCAGGTCAGCGACCTCGCCGAGTTCGTGGCGGCGCTCGACGAGCCGGCGCTCGCCCCGCTGCTGGCAACGCTGCGGCAGACGCTGTCGTCACTGGTGGAGATCGGCCTCGGTTACCTGAGCCTCGACCGCGAGTCGGGCACGCTCTCGGGCGGCGAGGCGCAGCGGGTCAAGATGGTGCGGCACCTGGGTTCCAGCCTGAGCGATGTGACCTACGTCTTCGACGAGCCCACCGTCGGCCTGCACCCGCACGACATCCAGCGGATGAACGACCTGCTGCTGCGCCTGCGCGACAAGGGCAACACGGTGCTCGTGGTCGAGCACAAGCCCGACGTCATCGCGATCGCCGACCACGTGGTCGACTTGGGCCCGCGCGCGGGCGCCGCGGGCGGTCACATCGTGTACGCGGGCGACGTCGCCGGTCTGCGCCGGTCCGACACCCTGACGGGCATCCATCTGGACCGCCGCGCCGGCCTGCGCAAGGACCCGCGCGAGCCCAGGGGGCGTCTGGAGATCCGTGGTGCCCGCTCGCACAACCTCAAGGGCGTCGACGTCGACATCCCGCTGGGCGTGCTGACCGTGGTCACGGGGGTGGCCGGCTCGGGTAAGAGCTCACTCATCCACGGTCACCTGCCGGGGCGCGACGGCGTGGTCGTGGTCGACCAGTCGGCGATCCGCGGCTCCCGCCGGTCGAATCCGGCGACCTACACGGGGCTGCTCGACCCGGTGCGCACCGCGTTCGCCAAGGCCAACGGCGTCAAGGCGGCCCTGTTCAGCGCGAACTCCGAGGGCGCCTGCGCCAAGTGCAAGGGCATCGGGCTGATCTACACCGACCTGGCGATGATGGCTGGCGTGGCGACCGTGTGCGAGGAGTGCGACGGCCGGCGGTTCACGCCCGAGGTGCTCACATACACGCTGCGCGGCAAGGACATCAGCCAGGTGCTCGCGATGTCCATTGAGGAGGCCCGCGACTTCTTCGCCTCGGGCACCCCGCGCCGCATCCTCGACCGGCTCGCCGATGTCGGGTTGGGCTACCTGACGCTGGGTCAGCCGCTCAACACCCTCTCGGGCGGCGAGCGGCAGCGCATCAAGCTGGCCAACCACATGGCGGGCGACGCGGCGGTTTACGTGCTGGACGAGCCGACGACGGGCCTGCACATGGCCGACGTCGACCAGTTGCTCGGTCTGCTCGACCGCCTGGTCGAGCTGGGTAACTCGGTCATCGTCATCGAGCATCATCTGGCCGTGATGGCACACGCTGACTGGATCGTCGACCTGGGGCCCGGCGCCGGCCACGACGGCGGCGAGGTGGTCTTCACCGGTCCACCGTCCAGATTGGTCGAGGCAGACACGTTGACCGGTCAGCACCTGCGTGCCTACGTGACGTAGCGATAGCGTGGGGGGATGCGCGAACGAGTGATCCTCGTCGTCGGCTACGACGGGACGGAACTGCTCGACATCGGTTGCATCACCTCGAGTTTGGCCATCGCCAACCGCATCGGTGCCAACCCGCCCTATCGCTGGGTGTTCGCGACCATGGGCGGTAACACCATCACGTGTGACTCGGCGTTGCAGGTGCATTCGCAGGCGGCGGTCGAGCGGTTCAACGAGCCGCTCGACACGCTGCTGGTCTGCGGCGGCCTCGGCCACGCGCGGGCCGCGGAAAACCAGCTGCTCGTCGGCCATGTCCGGCGGCTCGCGACGCTGGCGCGCCGGGTGGCGTCGGTCTGCACGGGCGCGACCGTGCTGGCCGAGGCGGGCCTGCTGACCAACCGGCGCGCCACGACGCACTGGCAGTTCGCTGAGGAGCTCGCGCGCAAGTACCCCGACGTGCGGGTCGACCCCGAACCGATCTACATCCGCGAGGGCAACATCGCCACCTCGGGCGGGGTCACCAGCGCGCTCGACCTGACGCTGTCGTTCATCGAGGAAGATCACGGGATGGCGCTGGCGCGTGGTGTAGCGCTGGGCGTGGTGGCATACCTGCAGCGGCCGGGTGCGCAGGCGCAGATGAGCATGTTCGTGTCGCGGCACTCGTCCGACGACCTTGTGGTGCGCCGGACCAGCAACCACATCATCAGCCACCTCGGTGACGACCTGAGCACGCCGGTGCTGGCCAGGCTGGCCGGAGTCAGCGAGCGGCACCTGTCGCGGCTGTTCCTCACCTATGTGCACGAGACGCCCGCGCAGTACGTGCGCCGGGCGCGCGCCGAGGCCGCCGCGCACCTGTTGCGGTCGACGGCGCTGCCGGTGTCGGCGGTGGCGCGGCGGTGCGGGTTCGGCACGACCGAGTCGCTGCGTCAGGCGTTCCTCACCCACTACTCGGTGCCGCCGTCCAAGTACCGGGCGCAGGCCGAGGCCAGGATTCCCGCAGCGGAGACCAGGATTCCGGACCTAGTCGCTCTGCGGGGCGGTGCCGCGACAGGCACGCACGCACGATCGACAGCATGACGGCGTTGAAGAATCGCTGGCCGACGGCCCTGGCACTGGTCTCGACCGTGGGCGGGATAGCGGTACTGGCCCTGCTCGACCGGGATGCCGAGCTGTTCGGCCCGCTGGTCGCCATGATGGCGGCGATCTACCTGATGGCGTACGCGATCGGCCGCCCCGTGTCGGTGTGGCTGGCGCTCGTCGTGATGAGCGCGCTGATCTCGGTCTTCCATGTCCTGGACGGCCGGGGCGCGCTGGGCGTCCATCCGGGTGTGGCCATGGCGATCGTGCTGGCGTTGACATGGCTGTGGACGGTGACGCGGCGGCGATACGCCGACTCCGGCACGTTCTCGCTGCAGACGGTCGGCACGGTGGGCTTCGGCGCGGTGACGCTGGCGGCGGCGGTGGAGCCGCGGGCCGCTGTCGCGCTGGCCGGCGTCGGTTTCCTTGCGCACGGCGCCTGGGACGCGTATCACTACAGGGTGAACAAGGTCGTGCACCGCACGTACGCGGAGTTCTGCGGGGTGGTCGACCTCGTGACCGGAACGGCACTGCTCGTCGTGGCGGCTGCGGGAGGCGGCGCATGACGCCCAGGCGACCGCTCAGGCAGACCGCCGACCTGAGCCAGTACCCGGATCTCGTGGTGATCTACCTGGGCATGCGCGTGCGGTCTCCGCGCGGCATCCTGACGTTGTTCCGGTACGGGCCGCGGATCCAGAAGTCGGCGGCGGCGAAGCCGGATGGGCTCCTCCGCCACGAGATGGTGACCTGGGGTCTGGTCCCGCCACACCTGGGGATGCGCCAGTACTGGCGTGACTTCGACTCGCTGGAGAAGTGGGCGCGCACCGATCCGCACGCCGCGTGGTGGCGCGACCTGCTGAACGACATGGGCGGCACCGGGTTCTGGCACGAGACGTACTTCGCCCGCGGCGGCATGGAGTCGGTCTTTCTCGACATGCCGCCCACCGGCTTCTCGGCGTTCGCGCCGGTGGCCGACGCCCGCCAGTCGCTCTTCTCGGCTCGCCGCCGCCTGCGCCTCGCCGAGGG
This sequence comes from Micromonospora sp. CPCC 206061, assembly GCF_036906915.1. Lineage (NCBI taxonomy): Bacteria > Bacillati > Actinomycetota > Actinomycetes > Micromonosporales > Micromonosporaceae > Micromonospora > Micromonospora sp. CPCC 206061. The sequence goes on along the minus strand of NZ_JBAKHX010000012.1, from coordinate 138,961 downwards.
CGAGGACGGGACACCATCACCGGTGACCGAGCAGCAGCTCTACGACAAATGAAAGGGTGCCGGGCCAACGGCCCGGCACCCTTTCGCAGGACCCCCGGTCAGGCGGTCACAGTGATGGACGACGCCGGGTCCGTGGTGTCGGTGATCTCGTAGGTGGCGCTGAACGTGGCGCTGGTCGCGGCGGTCGGGCAGCCGAAGCCGCCGGTCACCACGATCGGCACGTCGACGCCGGCCGAGAAGTCGAGCACGGAAGCCGAGCCGCCGGAGCCGTCGGTCCACGGGCCGGTGACCGTCGCCGGACCGTCCGGTGCGACGGTCACGGTGCACGAGGCGAGGCCGGAGATCTCGGTGACCACGCCGCCGGCCGGGATCGTCATGGTGCCCGTCGATCCGGCCGGGTCGTACTGGAGCGCGATCGTCCAGTCGCCGTTGTCGCTGTTCGTGGTGGTGGTCGCGGTGGTGAGGAAGACGCTCGTCGGGCACGCGCCGCCGTCGTTGTTGAAGGCTGGCGCTGCGACGACCGACGCGACCGCGCCGTCCGGGCTCGCGTTGTCGGGCTCGGCCGGCACGGTGCCGGCCGTCGTCGACGTGTTGCAGGTGACGCTGACCGCGCCGACCACGAAGTCCGCCGTCGTGCCGGATGCCAGGGCGGCGCTGAAGCCGTGCCCGGCCGGCGTGACGGTGGTGGAGGACGCGGCGAGCGCGGGCGTGGCGGAGACGGCGAGGGCGACGGCGAGGCCGCCGACGACCAGGCCATACCGGGTGAGCCGGCGCGCCATCGGGGTGAGAGTGGGGGACGTGGGTGTCATCTCGAACTCCCTGGGGGTGGAGCGAACCGAGATCCAGAAAAGGACGATTTTCTGGAGTACCCAGACGGTATGTGCATGCCTCGATCTAGTCAAGAGTGGGCTCGATCTGACCAAAGGGCAGAAAAGGCGAAGGGCGGGGGAGCGGCATCCGCTCCCCCGCCCCGAGCGGAGAACCACCAGCTAGAAGCACTCGTGCTTGCCGCGCGAGATCTCCATGTGCAGGCCTGACAGCTTGAACGTCCCGGCCGAGGTGGCCCAGGCGACCTGGCGCAGGTCTTCGATGTGGACCTTGTCGGCCTGCTGGCTGAACAGGCCCTGGAGCCCTTTGCTGCCGGGCGGGCCCTTGTCCAGCGTGGACGCGTCACGACCGATCTCCATGTTGGTGAAGGTCGCGTTGCCATCCATCTGGGCCATGTCGACGAACATGTTCTCGGCGATCACCGGGGTCTCCTTGCCTGCGGTCAGCTTGAGGCTGATGTCGCCGACGACCGGGAGGGTGGTGAGCACGGACTGGCACAGGTTCGTCAGCTCGGCGCGCTTCATCGCGGCGATCGCGACCGGTTCCGGCGAGTTGCCGGCGTGCTGGTCGATCCACCCGTAGTTGACGAAGCCCGTGGCGTCCAAAGTGTCCGCCGATACCTTGAACTGCTGACCGGAGACCAGGAAACTGGCCGCCAGCGCGCCGTTCGATATGAGCACCAGGACCGTGGCGGTCATGGTGGTCACCACACCCGCGGCCAGCCCGAACCGGCGCCAGTTCGTGCGGCCCTGCGGCAGGGTGCGGTCTGAATCACCCATGCGTTCTCCTTCAATGACGATGGGATCGATCCAGAAAAGAGCGTAGTTCTGGATAGACGCAACGTAACCCCGGAGCGAACAGCCCGTCAAGGTCGTCGATGGGTTCACCGGACTACGTCCGCTTTTCTTAAGTGGTCCTTAAGTCTTCCTTTGTGTCGATCCAAGCGCGGCCGGCCGGCGTACCAGACGGAAAGATCACAGACGGTTGGGGGACCTCGTGCGCCACATCGAAGAAGATCGGTACCGTGTCCGCCTGACCACCTCGCGCGGAAGCTAGGGGGCGGCCATGGCCATCACCGTCAGCAGCATGCGCGACGCCTGGTCGCGCCGTCCGGCGCCGCCACGCGGTCGCCACTCGCGGGTCGAACAGGAGCAGTACGCGCCGCCGACCGGCCGCACCGGCATCCACCGGGCGGAGGGCGGCCTGCTCCGCAGCCTCTACGACCAGCACGCCGAGCCGCTCCTAATGATCATCCTGGAAATGGCGGACGGCGACCGCAGGCTCGCCGAGGAGGTCGTGCGGGAGACGTTGCTCCGCGCATGGCGGGAGGTCGACTCGATCGACGTCGCCGCCTCGTCGCTGCGCCCGTGGCTGGTCAGCCTCGCCCGCCGCATCCTGCGCGACATCGAACGCGACCGCGAGCGCGACATCGAGCTTGACGAGATGCCTGAACAGCGCCCCGCGTACCGCGAACCGCCCGACCGCTTCCCGGTGATCGACATGGCCGACGACGTCGGCGCGGCGCTCCAGCGCATGATGGTGCTCGACGGCCTGCGCGCACTCCAGCGGCCCGACCGTGACATCCTGGTCGAGGCGTACTTCCGCGGTCGCGGCGTGCGCGACGTGGCGGAAGAGTTGGACCTGCCGCCAGAGACCGTTAAGTGGCGGCTCTTCTTCGCGCTGCGTGCGCTGCAGAAGATCCTGCTCGGCGCCGGGAGCGAGGATGCCTGACGAGCACTGCGTCCACCCGGACGTGGGCGCGTACGCCTTAGGGTTACTGGAGCCCGACGAGCGCGCGCGGTACGAGCTGCACCTGCGCGGCTGCGCCCGGTGCAGCAGGGCGGTGCGCAGCCTGGCCCCGCTTGTCGAGCTGCTCGGCGCCGTCGACGCGCGCAGCCTCCTCGCCGCCACCGATCCCCCGGCGCCGCCGACCCCGCTGCGCATACCGGCTCCCCGCCTCGCGGACTCGCCAGTGACGCCACGGCCGCTCCCCCCGGCCGTCGAGCCGGCACCACCACCCCGGCGAGGATGGCACGCGCTGCGCTGCGTCACCATCGCCGCCGCGGCGTCCACAGTGCTGGTGCTGGTGGGCTTCGTGACGTTCGCGGCCCGCTCCAGCGTCTACGAACCGCCGGTCGCCGCCGGCGCGACCACGGTCGAGTCCTCGCCGACCAGCCCCGCCGAACCCACTCCCAGCCGGTCGCAACCCAACGCCCGGCCGCGCCCGGCGACTTCGACGGACGCGCCCACGACGCCGCCGCCCGCTACGACCCGGCCGCCGGAGCCCACGACGCCGCCCGTCGAGCAGGAGCCCAGCACGCTGAGCGCGGTCGGCCCGCCGCCGGCCAGTGACACGCACGTCGCGCACAACCCCCAGACCGGCGCTCACGCCACCGTCGAAACCACCGCGGCCGACACCGGGACGGTCCGCACCGACCTGACCGTCGCGGTGACGAAGATCGACGGGCCGCGCGAGGGCGTCGTCACGGTGACGACCACGACAGGCGAGACGACCGTCGCGACCAAGTGGCAGATCGCGGAGGGCGGCGACGGATCGACGGTGTGGGCCAGCGCGCCCGTCGGCGCCGGTGAGATCGTGCGGGTCGACGTGGTCGACCAGGCCGGCACGGTGCTGGTGTCGGTGCCGGTCAACTCCAGATAGTCCCCGACCGGGCGCGGCCATGAGCTGCATCGCGTCCGGGCGCAGCGTCGTCACGTGCCAGCAACCGTGCGCCGACGTACACTCGCTGTCCACAATGGACAACCGGTGATCACAGTTCTGCCAGGCGACGTTCGAGGTAACGGCGTTCCGGGGCGTTGCCCACCAGCGCCAACGCCTCGCGGTACGCCGCTGCCGCCTCCTCGGCGCGGCCCATCCGGCGCAGCAGGTCGGCGCGGGCCGCCGGCAGGAGGTGGTAGCCGGCCAGGCGGCGGTCGGCTGCCAGCTCGTCGAGGAGTTCCAGACCCGCCTCCGGGCCGTGCACCATGGCCACGGCCACCGCCCGGTTGAGGTCCACCAGCGGCGACGGCGCGGTCGCGCGCAGTACGTCGTAGAGCGCCGTCACCTGTGGCCAGTCCGTCGTCGCCACGTTCGCCGCCTCGTCGTGTACGGCGGCGATGGCCGCTTGGATGGCGTACGGGCCGGGCCGCCCGCCGGACAGCGCCTCGACCACCAGGTGGCGCCCCTCGGCGATCTTGTCGGCGTCCCACAGCGACCGGTTCTGGTCGTCGAGGAGCACCAGCTCGCCGCTGGCGTCCACGCGGGCGGCCCGCCTGGCGTCGACAAGCAGCATGAGCGCCAGCAGCCCGGCGACCTCGCGCTGGTTCGGTAGGAGCCGGTGCAGGATGCGGCCGAGGCGGACGGCTTCGTCGGCGAGATCCGCCCGGACGAGCTCCGGGCCGTTCGTGGCCGCATACCCCTCCGTGAAGATCACGTACACCACACGCAGCACGGCGGGCAGCCGGGTCGGCAGCTCGGCGGCGTCCGGTACGCGAAAGGGAATGCGCGCGTCGCGGATCTTGCGCTTTGCGCGGACCACGCGCTGCGCGATCGTCGGGGTTGGCACCAGGAACGCCCGCGCGACCTCCGGCGTCGTCAGGCCCGCCAGGCACGTCAACGTCAGCGCGGTCTGCGCCTCCAGGGCGAGCGCCGGGTGGCAGCAGGTGAAGAAGAGGTGCAGCCGTTCATCGGGCTCGTCGTCCCAGTCCGGCTCCCTCGGCGGGGGCGGCGGCTCCGGACGGTCGGCCTCGACGCGGAGCAGGGCGAGGCGGGCGGCGAGCGTGCGGTTCTTGCGGACGATGTCGACGGCCCGGTGGCGGGCCACGGTGAGTAGCCAGGCCGCCGGACGGGCGGGCACCCCGTCGCGGGGCCACCGCGCGAGAGCGGTGGCCACCGCGTCGGAGGCGACCTCCTCGGCAAGGTCAAGGTCGCCGAGGGTACGCACGAGCGTCGCAAGCAGGCGGCCCCACTCCTCGCGGAAGACCGCCTCGACCGAGTCGGCGGCGTTCGTCATTGGCGCCTCACTCAGGCTGCTCGAACTCCATGATCGGCCGGACCTCGACCGCGCCGTACTTGGCGCCCGGGCAACGCGCGGCCCACTCCAGGGCGCTGTCGAGGTCGGGCACGTCGATCAGGTAGTAGCCGCCGAGCACCTCGCGGGTCTCGGCGAACGGCCCGTCGGTCACGAGCCGCTCCCCGTCCTTCACCCGGACGGTGGTGGCGGTGGCGGTGGGCTGGAGCGCGTCGCTGCCCTCCTTGACGCCGGCGTCGGCGACCGCCTTCTCGTACGCCCAGTACTCGCCCATGACCTGCTCGACATCGGCCGGGTCGGGCGCGCCGGTCTGCTCCTCGGTGTAGATCAACAACATGTACCGCATGGTGTCTCCCGAGCTCCGTGATGACCGCCTACCGGTCACCTCTCATCCTGACGACGCGGCACCGGTCCGGAATCGACATCCCCGCCAAACCTTCTTCCGGCACCGCCGCCATGATCCGCTCTCGCCCTCGACGGGCCGCTAGGTTAGCCTTGCCTTACTGTCGACTCGATCAGGGTGGTGGCGTGGGGGTCCTGGGGCGCGCGGTCGCCGGCCAGTGGCGGTACGTGGCGGTCGCGGCGGTGCTGGGCGCTGCCCACCAGGCGGGCGAGGCACTGGTACCGGTCATCATCGGCGTGGTCATCGACGAAGCGGTGTCGACCGGCGACAGCGACGCGCTGCTGCTCTGGATCGCCGTGCTCGCCGTGGTATTTGCCGGACTGTCGGCGAGCTGGCGGTTCGCGGCCCGCGCCGCCGAGCGCGCCTCCGAACGCGCCGGCCACGACATCCGGATCGGCCTGACGCGCCGGGTACTCATGCCGCGCGGTGGCGCCGAGACCGGCCGGCTCGCCGGTGCGCTCGCAAGCATCGCCACCAGCGACGCGCGCCGCGTCGGCCTGGTCAACACGGTGCTGCCGGCCGGCACGGCGGCGCTCAGCGGCATCCTCGTCAGCGCGGTGGCGCTGCTTCGTGTCTCGGTGCCCCTCGGGCTGCTCGTGCTGCTCGCCGCGCCGCCCGTGCTGTGGGCCGGGCACGTGCTCGGCTCGCGGCTGGAACGCCGCAGCGCCGTCGAGCAGGAACGCGCCGCCCACGCCTCGGGCGTCGCCGCCGACCTGGTCGCTGGGCTGCGGGTGCTGAAGGGGATCGGCGCCGAGGGCGCTGCGGTCGCGCGCTACCGGCGTACCAGCCAGGAGTCCTTGGCCGCCACGCTGCGTGCGGCCCGCACGCAGGCCTGGCACGACGGCGCCATCCTGGCGCTCACCGGCATCTTCATCGCCGCGGTCGCGCTCGTCGGCGGCCGCCTGGCCGCGCGCGGCGACATCACCGTCGGCGAACTGGTCGCGGCCGTCGGCCTGGCGCTGTTCCTGTTGGGACCGCTCCAGCTGTTCGCGTGGGTCAACGGCCAGATCGCGCAGGGCCGCGCCTCCGCGGCGCGCGTCGCCCAGGTGCTTGCCGCGCCGCCGCTGCTGTCCGCCGGCGACGCACGGCCGCGCGAGCCAGTTCTCGGCCGCGTACTGGTCAACGGCGTGACCCACGGGCCGCTGCGCGACCTGCACCTGGAGGTGGCACCTGGCGAGTTGCTCGGTGTCGTGGCAGCCGATCCGGCCGCCGCCACCGCGCTGCTGGAGTGCCTTGCCCGCACCGCTGATCCGGCCGCGGGCACCGTGGAGCTGGACGGCGTTCCACTGTCCACACTCGACCCCGCTGAGGTACGCGTCGCGATCCTGCCCGCCGCGCACGACGCGGACCTGTTTGAGGGCACACTCAGCGACAACGTGACCGCCGGCGCGCCGGCCGACCGGGTACCGGATGCGATGGCAGCCGCCGCGGCGGACGAGGTGGCCGCGACACTGCCGGACGGCGGCGACACGGTGCTCGCCGAACGGGCCCGCTCCCTGTCCGGCGGTCAGCGCCAACGGGTCGCGCTGGCCCGTGCGCTGGCCGCCGACCCACCGGTACTGCTGCTGCACGACCCGACCACTGCCGTCGACGCGGTCACCGAAGCGCGGATGGCCACCGGGGTCCGCGAGTTGCGACGTGGGCGTACCACGGTGGTCGTGACGACCAGCCCGGCGCTGCTCGCGGCGACCGACCGGGTCGTGGTCGTGGCCGGCGGCGCGGTCGCCGCCGAAGGCCGGCACGCCGACCTCGTCCGGTCCAATCCGGACTACCGCGCGACAGTACTGTCCTAGGAGGACCATGGAGCTGCTGCCCACCGCCGAGCCCGGCCGCGTGCGTGCGGTCGTGGCGGGGCTGCTCCGCGCACGCCGCGGCCTGGCCGTCGCCGCGTTCGGTGTGCTCGTCGCGGCGACCGCCACCGGTCTGCTGACCGCGCCGCTGCTCGGTCACGTGGTCGACCTGGTCGCCGACGGCCGGCCGCCCAGCGCGCTCACCACGCCGGTGGTGCTGCTCGTGCTGATCGCCGTGGTGCAGGGTGTGCTGACCGCGTACGGCGTGAGTCTGGTGGCCAGGCTCGGCGAGGGGATGCTGGCGCAGCTGCGCGAACGCTTCGTGGAACGGGCGCTACGTCTGCCACTCGACCAAGTGGAGCGGGCCGGCTCGGGCGACCTGACCGCCCGGGTGACGGCCGACGTGTCCATCGTCGCGGAGGCGGTGCGCCGCGCGCTCCCCCAGCTCGCGCGGTCCGGCCTGACCATCGGGCTGACCCTGGTCGGATTGGCGGTGCTGGACTGGCGCTTCTTCGTCGCCGCGCTGCTGGCGGTGCCGATCCAGGCGCACACCGTGCGGTGGTACGTGGGGCGGGCGATCCCTTTGTACGCCAGGCAACGCGTCGCCGTCGGCGCGCAGCAGCAGCAACTGCTCGACACGGTGGGCGGCGCGGCGACGGTGCGCGCGTTTCGCCTCGGCGACCGGCACGTCGCGCTCGTCGCGTCGCGCTCGGAGGAGACGGTGTCGCTGGCGCTGCGCGCGATCCGGCTGATGACACGCTTCTACGGCCGGCTCAACGTGGCGGAGTACGTGGGTCTGTCCGCGGTGCTGGTGGTCGGGTTCCTGCTGGTGCGCGCGGACGCGGTGACCATCGGCACGGCCACGGCCGCGGCGCTGTACTTCCACAACCTGTTCGGCCCGATCAATATCGCGCTGGCGCTGGCCGACGACGCCCAGGTGGCGGCGGCCGGCCTGGCCCGCCTGGTGGGCGTGGCCGACCTGCCCGCGTCGTCGGCACCGGCCACCTCCGTATCGGTCGACGGCTCCGTCAAAGCAGCCGGCCTCGGACACTCCTATGTGGCCGGACATGTGGTGCTGCGCGGCGTCGACCTCGACATCGCGCCCGGCGAGCGGGTCGCGCTCGTCGGGGCGAGCGGCGCCGGTAAGAGCACCGTGGCGAAGCTCGTCGCCGGTGTCCACCATCCCACCAGCGGCACCGTGACGATCGGCAGCGAACCCGTCGACGAGCACGCCACCGGCCGGACGGTCGCCCTGGTGACCCAGGAGATGCACGTCTTCGCCGGCCGGCTCGACGACGACCTGCGGCTGGCCCGCCCGGCCGCTTCCCTGGAGGAGTTGCGGGCAGCGCTGGACACCGTGGGCGCCCTGGAATGGGCCGAAGCGCTGCCCCACGGGCTGGCCACAGTGGTCGGTGAGGGTGGCCACAAGCTGACCGCCACCCAGGCCCAGCAGCTGGCCCTCGCCCGCATCGTCCTGGCCGACCCGCCGGTGGCGGTACTCGACGAGGCGACCGCCGAAGCCGGCAGCGCCGGCGCGCGGGTGCTGGAGGAGGCGGCGGCGCGCGCGCTGGAAGGCCGGACCGCACTGGTGGTGGCGCACCGCCTGACCCAGGCCGCGACCGCCGACCGCGTCATCGTCCTCGACGCCGGCCGCGTCGTTGAGTCCGGCCCTCACGACGCCCTTCTGGCATCCGACGGCCCGTACGCCGCACTATGGAAGGCCTGGTCCACCACCCGCCCGAGTGGTAAGCCTTGACAGGCAAGTCTCGATTGTGGATCCTTGTCCGGCGTGTCTTAGCACCCATTCGCCCCGGCGCCCTTAGCCTGAGCGCCACGCTCTAGATAGGGAGAAAAGTGGCCACAGGTGTTGGTGGCGAAGACGTTTCGCTTACATGGCGCGACGCTTCACCAATGGGGTCCTGGCGTCGCGCAGCCTACTGCGAACACAACGCCTGTATAGAAGTATCGGTCAGCTTCGCAAAAGGGATGGTAGCCGTCCGCGACAGCAAGGACGACACCGGTCCCGTTCTCGCTTTCCACCGCCGCGATTGGTCGGACTTTATTGCTGGAATTCAAGCCGGCCAGATTCGTGAGAAATAGTCGCTATCGAATCCTGCCGCGAGATCGTCCGTGTCGCGCGGCAGGATCGCGCCCCCCTCGTCACCCGTCTCGGCCACCAGCACGACGAGCGCGAATTATCGATACGGCCCGAAGTCCAGCGAGCCCCAACGCGACGCCGGCCAGCACCACGCCGGCATTCGCCGGCACCGTGGGCCGTCGTTGCGGCTCGACGGCTTGCGGCTGAACCACTTCGATCTCACTCTGCGGGTGTCGCGCGTACTCCGCCTCGACAATGTCAAAGAAACGGCGACGCGCGTTGTTGCTCCGGTTCGAAGCCCACAGAGGACGGGCCCGCCCCCAGAACACCCGGGCGCCCTCCACCTGGAACTGGTCTCGGATGTGCTCCCGCAGGCTGCCCTCGGGAACGTACTTCGTGGCGTACCCCATCTCAAGGTACTTGAAGAGTAAGTTCAAGTAGATCTCGCGGCGCCACTGTTCGCGCGAAACACCGAGCGAGGTCGGCGAAATCGTGGCAAGCATCGGATCTTCCAGCAGCAGTCGCATCAGTTCTAACTGCATGACGCGCATTGCTTGAATCTGTCCGACCCGCAACTGTCTACTTTGGACTATAAGCGAAATGGCGACACCTACTACGGCCAGACCCGAAAGCACGGCCGAGGCGGCGCCGTACGTTTCCCCAATATCGCTCAACCGAGCCCAGTCCACCCCGACGGTTTGATCAGCGATCAGCACGACAGCAAGCGGCGAGGCGACGAGTGCGATCACGACCACCAGGATCCCCGTCGAAACACCGACGACTCCGAGAAGTGGCCGCATCGAGCGGCCACTCCCATCTTTCAAGGTCGCCTTTTCGCTCCCCATACATCAAGAGAACCACATTCGGTCGAGAAGGGATCTCGGCTATTGATCGAGGTTTGGGTCAGGTGGTCGTTGGTTGGCGAAGGGACCTTGGGCGCAGGTCGCGCCAATGGTCTTCGACGAACGCGAGGCAGGCGTCGCGGGTGTCCTCGCCGAAGATCGCGGTCCAGCCGTCCGGCACCGCCACGAACGACGGCCACAGCGAGTGCTGGTCTTCGGCGTTGACCAGGACCAGGTACCGGCCGGCGGGGTCTTCGAACGGGTTGGTCATCACTTCTCCCAGGTGAATGCGGTAAGGGCGCGGAACCACGACTCGGCTAGGTCGCGGACGGCCGACTCGGGCAGGACCGCGTCGGGCCAGATCCAGGTGGCGCACAGGTGTGGCCCGTCGGGGCGGTCTTCGGTGTGCGCGTTGACGGACAGCGCGAACCGGTGTGGCATGTCCGGGTCGACGCCGATGTCGAGCGCGTCCGTCTCCGGCGCGAACGCCCAATCCGCCCCATCGGGCAGGTCGAACCGGCCGAGGTAGTTGAACTCGATCGGCGGTACGCCCAGGGCTTCGAGCGCCGGGCGGGTACGCGGGTTGAGGTGCCGCAGCAGGCCGAATCCGAGGCCACCGTCTGGAATGGACGCCAGCGTCGCGCGGATCCGGGCGAGGGCCTGCGCGGGCGGGAGGCCGGCCTCGCCGGGATCTAGGAGGATCGGGTACAGCGTGGTGAACCAGCCGACCGTGCGGGACAGGTCGGCACCGCTGCCCGCCTCTTCCTGGCGGCCGTGCCCCTCCAGCGCCACCGACACCGAGCGCCCGGATGCCCCGCGCCGCTCTCGCCATTCGGCCACGGCCAGCGCGAGCCCGGTCAGGAACACGTCGTTGACGCCTCCGTCGTGCGCCGCCGGCACCGAGGTGAGCAGCTTGCCGGTGACGTCCGGCGGGAGCGTGAGGGTGAGCTGGCGCGCGGTGGCCGCCACGTCGCGGGAGGGGTCGACGGGCCGGTCGAGCGGCAGCGGGTCGCCGCCGGTCAGCATCCGCGTCCACAGTGGCAGCTCGGCTTCCCGCGCCGGTTCGGTGGCTTGCGCGGCCAGCAGCGTGGCCCAGCGGCGGAACGACGTGGGCACCGGCGCCGGCGGCGTGCCGTCACGCCACGCGGCTTCCAGGTCGGCGAGGATCACCCGCCACGATACCCAGTCGACCGCGAAATGGTGGGCGACGAGCAGCAGCCGGCCCGGCTCGGAACCGGCGTCGAACCACACCGCCTGCACCAGGAGGCCGGCATCGGGGTCGAGGCGGCGCTGCGCGGCCCGCGCCTCGGCCGTGATGACCGTGCGCGGGTCGGCACCGTCCACGGCCACCCGTCGAAGCTCGAAGCTGGGCGCGCCGGGTGACGGTACCTCCATCGTGGACTCCGCGAGGCGGGCGCGCAGCATGTCGTGCCGGTTCACCACCTGGCGCAGGGCCGCGGCGAGCCGCGCCTCCCCCAGCCCGGCGGGCACCTGGAGCAGGACCGACTGGTTGTACCCGCGCAGCGAGCCGCCGCCCTCCCGCACCCAGCGCAGGATCGGGGTGAGCGGCACGCTGCCGGTGCCGTCGTCGGAGGTCACCACCGCCGCCGAGTCAGCCACCGCCGCCAGCCCGGCGACCGTGCGGTGCTGGAGCACCATGCGTGGCGTCACCGCGAGCCCGACCTGACGCGCGCGGCGGACGAGCTGGATCGCCACGATGCTGTCGCCGCCGAGCGCGAAGAAATCGTCGTCGACGCCGACCTCGGGCACCTTCAGCACCTCGGCGAAGAGCGCGCACAGTGCCCGTTCCCGGTCGTCGCGCGGCGGCCGGCCGGTGGCGGCGAACACCGGTGCGGGCAGCGCGCGCCGGTTCAGCTTCCCGTTCGGTGTGAGCGGCAGCGGGCCGTCGAGCACCACCATCGCGGCCGGCACCATGTAGTCGGGCAGCAGCGCGGCGACGTACGCGCGAACCTCCGCGCCGTCGACGGGACGGCCGCTGAGCTGGTTGGCGCTCGCTCCGCTCACGCGGGCTCCGCGGCCTGAGAGGCGCCGCCTTCCCTCGTGCCACGCATCGACTTCGTCGGCGCGTCGCTCAGTCCAGGCGCCGCCGGCCCCGAAGCCGGGGACGGCGTACCCGATCAGGCGCTTGCCGTCGGCGACGACAGCGGCTTGCGCGACGTCCGGATGGCGTGCGATGGCCGCCTCTACCTCGCCCAGCTCGACCCGGAACCCGCGGATCTTCACCTGGTCGTCGACCCGGCCGAGGAAGTCGATGGTGCCGTCGGGTCGCCAGCGCGCCCGGTCGCCGGTGCGGTACATGCGCGCGCCGGGCGGGCCGAACGGGTCCGCGACGAACCGGGACGCGGTCAGCCCGTGCCGCCCGAGGTATCCGCGCGCCAGGCCGCGCCCGCCGACGTACAGTTCACCGACCACGCCCGGCGGCACCGGACACATCGCACCGTCCAGGATGTACGTGCGTGTGTTCGGATCCGGTACGCCGATGGGGATCGCGCCTTCCCAGCCCGGCTCGGCGTCCCACAGTGTGGAGTTGACTGTCGCCTCGGTCAGCCCGTACGCGGCGAACACGCGCAGCCGCCGCGCCCACCGTCCGACCAGGTCCGGCGGCACCGTCTCGGTGCCCACCAGCAGCACCGCGCCCTCGGGCAGCTCGCACTCGGCGGGCAGCGCCGACACCAGCGACGGCGGCAGGATCATGTGGCTGATCCGCTGCTCGAGGAGCAGGTCGGTGAGCACCTTGTCGGGCACCCGGGCCTCGTCGGGCACCAGCACGAGGGTGGCTCCGACGCAGAGCGCCATCGCGAGCTCGAACACCGCCACGTCGAAGCCGAACGAGGCGAACTGGAGCACCCGGCTGTCCGGCCCGACGCCCATGCGGTCGACGGCGGTGGCGACGAGGCTGCTGATCCCCTCGTGCGGCAGCACGACGCCCTTGGGACGGCCGGTCGAGCCCGAGGTGTAGATGACGTAGGCCGCCTGGTCGAGAGCCACATCAGCCGCTGGCGGCGGGGTGTCCAGCGCCAGGTTCGAGGGCGTCAGCACGAGCGACGCGCCGGAGTCCGCCACCATGTAGGCGAGGCGGTCCTCGGGCTGGTTGGTGTCGAGCGGCAGGTAGGCGGCGCCGAGGCGGAGTACGCCAAGGACGGCGGCGACCATCTCGACCGACCGGGGCACCGCGATGCCGACCACGTCTTCCGGCCCCACGCCCTTGGCGGCGAGCCCGCCGGCGACCCGGCCCGCGAGCGCGTCCAGCTCCGCATAGGACACCGAGCGGTCGCCGTCCACGACAGCCACCGCGTGCGGCCGTTCGGCCACCTGCCGGGCGAACAGCACCGTGAACGGCTCCTCGGGCACCACCCGGTCGGTGGCGTTGAAGTCGCGCAGCACCAGCCGGCGCTCGTCGTCGCCGAGAACGTCGACCCGGCCGACGGGCACGGTGGGATCGGCGGTGACGGCCTCGACGAGCCGGACCAGGCGCTGGCCCAGGCGGGCGATGGCCTCCGCCTCGAAGAGCCCGGTGCGGTACTCGATGAGCACGTCGAGCCCATCGGGCCGCTCGACGAAAGCGAACACCAGGTCGAACCGCGCGGTGCCGGTCTCGCCGTGCTCCGGGGTGACGGTCAGCCCGGCCAGGTCGAAGTCCACATCGGAGCGGTTGCGGTACACCACCATGACCTGGAAGAGCGGGTTGCTGGCCAGGGACCGGTCCGGGTTGAGCTCCTTGACGACGGCCTCGAACGGCACGTCCTGGTGCGAGAACGCGGCCAGGTCGGCCTCCCGCACCCGGGCCACCAGCTCGGCGAAGCCCGGGTCGCCGGACAGGTCGGTGCGCAGCACCAGCGTGTTGACGAAGAAGCCCACCAGGTCGTCGAGCGCCTCGTCGGTGCGGCCGGCGATCGGGGCGCCGAGCGGGATGTCGGTGCCCGCGCCGAGCCGGTGCAGCAGCGCGGCCACGGCGGCGCGCGCCAGCATGAACATGCTCGCGCCGGCCTGAAGCGCGAGGCGGCGCAGGCCTTGGCTGGCGGTCGCGCCGAGGTCGACCGTGAGGGCGGCGCCACCGTTGCCGCTGTCGCGACCGGTCGCGCCGGGCAGCTCCAGCCGCTCCGGCATGCCGGTGAGGGCGGTGCGCCACCAGGCGAGCTGCCGGCCCGCGAGGCTGTCCGGATCGGACTCGTCGCCGAGCAGATCCCGCTGCCAGAGCGTGTAGTCGGCGTACTGGACCGGAAGCGGCGCCCAGTCCGGTGCCGCGCCGGCGACGCGGGCGGTGTACGCGGTGGACAGGTCGCGCAGGAACGGCCCGTCCGACCACTCGTCGGTGGTGATGTGGTGCAGCAGCACGACAACCACGTGGTCGTCGGGTCCGTCAGACACGACGGTCACCCTGACCGGCAGGTCAGCCGCCAGGTCGAACGGCCGGCGCACGGCCGCCTCGACCACCGCCGCCGGGTCACCGTCCGCGACCTCGATGACCGGGCACGCCGACGCGGCCGGCACGACCCGTTGGATGGGCCGCCCGTCCCGCTCGTCGAACACCGTGCGCAGCGCCTCGTGTCGCGCCACGACGTCACCGAGCGCGGCCTGGAGCGCGGCCAGATCCAGCGCGCCGCGCACCCGCATGACGATCGGGAAGTTGTACGCCGCGGTGCCGCCGTCGAGCTGCTGGAGCACCCAGAGCCGCTGCTGTGCGTACGAGGCGGGGATCTCCGCCGGCCTCGGCCTGGGCACGAGCGCCGGACGCCGCTCCGACCGGCCGCCCGCCCGTGCGGCCAGCTCGGCCACGGTGCGGGCCTCGAACAGGTCGCGGATCGCCAGCTCGGTGCCGAGCGCGGTGCGCGCCCGGCTGACGAGGCGGGTGGCGAGCAGCGAGTGGCCACCGAGGTCGAAGAAGTCCTCCTCGACGCCCACCTCCGGCAGGTCGAGCACCTCGGCGAACAGTCCACACAGGACCTGCTCGGCCGGGGTCTCGGCGGGACGGCTGGCGCCTCGCTGAACGGCCGGCTCGGCGTCCGGCAGCGCCCCCCGATCGAGCTTGCCGTTGACGGTGAGCGGCAGCCGGTCGAGGGTGACGAAGGCGCCCGGCACCATGTAGTCGGGCAGCGTGCGCTTGAGGTGCTCGCGCAGCCGGTGCGCCAGCGCGCTCGCGTCGCGGGCGGCCGCCGGGTCGTTGGTCAGCGGGCGGCCGCCGGCCGGCACGTGCGGCACGACGGCGGGCTCGCGCAGGAACACGGCGTCCAGGCTGCCGTCCGCGTCCGCCGACCAGCTCACGTGCGCGGCACCCAGCTCATACAGATCCTCGACCTCGACGCCGCCGTCGACCCCGAGCCGCGCGTTGGGTATCCCCGTGACGCGCACCCCGTGATCGACGCGTCGGTCAAGCTGCTCCAGCGACGTGAACGGCGCGATGGTCACGGGGGGTGGGCTGGCAGGCGAGGTGTGGAGCACCGCGTCGTAGCGGTATCTGGTGAGCTCGTTGTGGTGGCGTCCGCGACGGACGCGCACCGTCGCGGTGGCGCGCGGCAGCGTGGCGAAGTAGTCGGGGTCGACCAGGAGTTCCTTTTCGGACACCGAGGCCCGGCGCGCGGTGGCCGGGTCGGTGCCGCGCGCAGCGGCCACGCCGGCGTGGAAGTGCTCGGCGAGCCGCAGGTTTCGCACGTCGCCGACGAAGACGTGCCCACCCGGCACCACGAGGTCGAGCGCGGCGGTCAGCACCGACGTGAGGTACGCGGCGCTCGGGAAGTACTGGATGACCGAGTTGACGACGACGGTGTCGAAGAAGCCGCCCGGCAGCCCGGACAGGTCGTCGGCCGGCTGGCAGCGCAGCTCGACCCGGCCCGCGAGACGCGGGTCGGCCGCGACCGCGGCGCGCAGCGCCTCGATGACCGAGGGCGCGAAGTCGGTGCCCCAGTACGCCTCGCAGTCGGGTGCGAGCCGGCCAAGCAGGAGTCCACTACCGACGCCGATCTCCAGGACACGCCGGGGATTCAGTGATCTGATGTGCGCGACCGTGGTATCGCGCCACTCCCGCATGTCGGAAAGCGGGATCGGCTGCCCGTCGTAGCTGCTGTCCCAGCCGGAGAAGTCCTCCTTGGACAGGGCCGTGCCGATCGCGGCGTACTCGGCGTCGTAGATCTGCTGCCACTCACCGATCTGGGCCCGCTCGACCTCGGCCCGCTCCGACGAGAGCGGGGCCGGCACGACGTACCCGATCAGCCGGTCGTCGCGGACGGCGACCGCCGCCTGCGCCACCTGCTCGTGCGCCCCGAGGACCGACTCGATCTCGCCCAGCTCGACCCGGTACCCCCGGATCTTGATCTGGTCGTCGGTGCGGCCGAGGAAGTCGATGTTTCCGTCGGGCCGGCGGCGCACCAGGTCGCCGGTGCGGTACATACGGCCGCCGGGCGGCCCGAACGGGTCCGCGACGAACCGGTGCGCGGTCAGCCCCGGCCGGTCGAGGTAGCCGCGCGCCAGCCCGACACCACTGATGTACAGCTCACCGGCCGCTCCGTCCGGCACCGGCCGCAGCCAGGTGTCGAGGATGTGCGCGCGGGTGTTCCAGATAGGACGGCCGACGGTCGGGGTGTCGCTGTCGAGGGTGCCACCGCCGAGAGTGTTGATGGTGTACTCGGTCGGCCCGTACAGGTTGTATCCGAAGGTGCCCTCGGTGTCGCGCAGCCGCGCCCACACCGCGTCCGAGACCGCCTCGCCGCCGAGCAGCACGAGCGGCGGCCGGTGCGCTCCGTCCAGCAGCCCTTCCGCGAAGAGGTGGTGCGCGTACGTCGGCGTCACGTTGACCACGTCGATCTGGTGCCGGTGGCAGTACGCGACCAGCGCCTCCGCGTCGCGGCGCAGCTCCTCGTCACAGACGTGCACCTCGTGGCCCTCGACGAGCCAGAGCAGCTCCTCCCACGACATGTCGAACGCGAACGACACGGTGTGGGCGATGCGCAGGCGGCGGCCACCCGCCGACTCGATCGTCGGGTCGAAGATGGCCTCGCGGTGGTTCAGCTGCATGTTGGTCAGGCCGCGGTACGGCGTGACGACGCCCTTCGGCCGGCCCGTCGAGCCGGAGGTGTAGATGACGTACGCCGGGTGCTCCAGCGGGAACCGCCGGTCCAGCGGCGCGGCCTTCAAAGTGGACAGTTCAGCGACCACCGCCGGGTCGTCCACGGCGACGCACTCGCCGGGCAGCCTGGCCGCCACCGCGCGGGTCGACAGCACGCACACCGGCCGCGCGTCGTCGAGCATCATGGCCAGCCGCTCGACCGGGTGGTCCAGCTCCAGCGGCAGGTACGCGGCGCCGGTGCGCAGCACGGCGAACAGCGCCACCACCATGTCGATGGAGCGGGGCAGCGCCAGCCCGACGACGGCTTCCGGCGCGGCGCCCCGTCGGGCGAGCAGCCTCGCCATGCGGTTGACTCGCGCGTCCAGGTCCGCGTAGCTGACCCGCTCGGCACCGAATACCAGCGCCACCTCGTCGGGCGTGCGCGCCGCCTGGGCGGCGAGCAGGTCGGCCACGGTCTCGTCGCCGACCGGGTGCGCGGTGGCGTCCCAGTCCCGGGCCAGCCGGTCACGCTCGCTGCCCGGTAGCACGTCGAGGCCGCCGACCGGTGCGTTGACGTCGGACACCAGGGCGTCGAGCGCGGCGGCGAACCGGTCCAGCACCTGCGCCGCCAGGCCGGCGTCGAGCACGTCCTGCCGGTACGCGAGCGTGGCGCGCAGCCGGTGCGCCGGGGTCACCACGACCGCCAGCGGGTAGTGGGTCGCGTCGACGCTGCCGACCTCGACGATCCCGTGGCGCTCCCGCAGGGCGGCCAGCTCGTCCTCGTCGCCGAGGTTCTGCAGCGCGAACAGGGTGTCGAAGAGCCGCGCGTGTGAGGTTTCCCGCTGCACGTCGCCGAGGCCAAGGTACTCGTGCGGCATCAGCGCGGTGCGCTCGGCCTGGAGCCTGCGCAGCAGCGCCGAGACGCTCTCGCGCGGGTCGAACGCCACCCGCACCGGCACGGTGTTGAGGAACAGGCCGATGGCGTTCTCTATGTGGTCGATGGGGGCGGTGCGACCGGCCACCGTCGCGCCGAACACGACGTCGTCGCGGCCGGCCACGTTGGACAGAACGAGCGCCCAGGCGGCGTTGAGCATCGTGTTGAGCGTGACGCCGAGCCGGCGGGCCGTGCCACGCAGCCGCTCGCTGACCTCCTCGCTGAGTTCCAGACGCAGCCGCTCCGGCAGCCCGGCGCCGGTCTGTGTTCCGCCCACGAGGGTCGGCTCATCCAGGCCGGCCAGAGCGTCGTGCCAGGCGCGAGCGGACGCCGCCGTGTCGCGGGTGCCGAGCCACGCCAGGTAGTCGCGGTACGAGCCCGCGGGCGCCAGGTCGCGGTCGTCGCTGCCGCTGGCGTACAGGCCGAGCAGCTGCTCCAGGAACACCGACGCCGACCACCCGTCCCACACCAGCACGTGGTGGCTGATGACGAGGCGGTCGCCGGCGTCGCCGAGCCGGATCAGCAGCAGCCGGAACAGCGGCGGGCGCGCTAGGTCGAAGCGCCGGGCCCGGTCCTCGGCCAGCACCTCGTCGAGCCGGGCACACCGCTCCTGCTCGGCCAGGTCCGACAGCTCCACAACGGACAGCGGCACGCCGGGCTCGACGGCCACGAACTGCACGGGCTGGGACAGGCCGTCGCTGGTGAAGCCGGCCCGGGTGCCCGGGTTGCGGGCCAGCAGCGCCGCGCATGCCGCCCGGAGCCGCTCCGGGTCGAGCCCGGCCGCCACGTCGAACGCCGCCTGCGCGGTGTACACGTCGATCCCGCCGCTGTCGTAGCTGGCGTGGAAGAACAGCCCTTCCTGGAGCGGTGAGAGCGGCCACACCTCGTCGAGCGGGCCGCCGCACACCCGGCGTACCCGATCGAGCTCTTCGGCGGTGAGGGTGACCAGCGGACGGCCGAGGGCCTGGTTCTCGGCGCCCGCCGTGGCCGCGAACGCGGCCAGCGCGGCCGGCGTCCGGTGCGTGAACACCTCGCGCGGCCCGACCTCCAGCCCGGCGGCCCGCGCCCGGCTGGCGACGGCGATGGACAGGATGCTGTCGCCGCCGAGTGCGAAAAAGTCGTCGGCTACGCCGACATCCTCGACTCCGAGCACCTCACCGAATACCTGGCAGAGGATCTGCTCGCGGCCGTCGCGTGGGGCGCGCGCCGCCGCCCGCTCGGCCACCGGCGCGGGCAGCGCGGCCCGGTCCACCTTGCCGCTCGGCGTGCGCGGCAACGCGTCCAGCAGGACGAGCGCGGACGGCACCATCGGCGCCGGCAGCGTCGCGGCCAGGGCGGCGCGCAGCGTCTCGGCGTCCACAGTGGCGCCGGATTCCGGTACCGCGTACCCGACGAGCCACGCCCCGCCCGGCCCGTCCGTGCGCGCCACGACGGCTGCCTCGGCGACCCCCGGCTCGGCGCGCAGGCGCGCCTCGACCTCACCCGGCTCGACCCGGTTGCCGCGGATCTTCACCTGCTGGTCGGCCCGTCCGAGGTACTCCAGCGTCCCGTCGGGGCGCCGCCGGACGCGGTCGCCGGTGCGGTACATCCGCTCACCCGGCCCGCCGAACGGGTCGGCGACGAACCGGTCCGCCGTCACGCCCGGCCGGCCGTGATAGCCGCGAGCCAGTTGGACGCCGGCGATGTACAGCTCGCCAATGGTCGCGGGGCGCAGCGCGCCGTCGAGGACGTACAGCCAGGTGTTCCACACCGGACGTCCGATGGGGACGACGCCGTCGCGCTCCCCTCCCGCCTCGTGGCAGGTGACCTGGATGGCGGTCTCGGTGGGGCCGTACACGTTGTACAGCGGCACGCCCGTCGCGGCACGCCAGCGGGCGGCCACCTCGGCCGGCAGCGCGTCGCCGCCGGCGAACACCCTTCGCAGGCTCGCGAATACACCAGGCTCCGTAGAGGCCGCGTCCGCGAACGCGCCCAGCACTGAGGAGACGGTGGTGAGTGTGGTGACGCCGTGCTCGGCGACGACGCGGGCCAGCACGCCGGGATCGCGGTGCGCCCCGCGCGGGGCGAGCACCACAGTGGCGCCCGCGCCGAGCGGCCAGAAGATCTCCAGGATCGACGGGTCGAAGCTCGCCGAGAGCTGGTGCAGCACCCGGTCGTCCGGGCCGAGCGGGAACCGGTCCTGCGCCCACGCCAGCTGCGCCGTCACGGCACGGTGCGTGACGAGCACACCCTTGGGCGTACCGGTCGAGCCGGACGTGTAGATGAGGTAGGCCGGGCTGTCGGGACGAGCCGCAGCCGGCGCGGGCGCCCCTTCGAGGTCAGCCATGACGTCGGGGGTCACCACGAAGGCGGCACCGGAGTCGGCCAGCATGAACGACACCCGGTCGGCCGGGTAGTCCACGTCGACCGGCAGGTAGGCGGCGCCCGACTTGAGCACCCCGAGCAGCGCGGCGATCAGGTCGGGCGAGCGCGGCAGGGCCACCGCGACGACCTGTTCCGGCCCGACGCCCCGGGCGCGCAGCAGGCCGGCGAGCACGGACGAACGGTGATCCAGCTCCCCGAAGGACACCGCCGTCCCATCCTCGACGACCGCCGTCGCACCGGGGCGCCGGGCGGCCTGTGCGGTGAACGCGTCCACGAGCGTGGCCGGCGCGAGCTCGCGCGCCTCGCCGGCCAGCGGGGATCGTTCCTCCATGGTGGACACGTCGACCCGGCCGGTCGGCTGGTCGGGGTCGGCCGCGATCGCCGACAGCACGAGCACCAGCTGGTCGGCGATCCGCCGCGCGGCCGCCCCGTCGACCCGAGAGGCGTCGTGCTTGAGCCGCAGCTCAAGCCGCTCGGTGGGCAGCACGATGACCGCCAGCGGGTAGTGGCCGGTGTCCACGTAGTCCAGTCCGGTGACGCGCAGCGCGCCACTGGGGTCGTGCAGCTCGCCGTCGACCGGGTAGTTCTCGACCACCACGAGGGTGTCGAAGAGGTCGCCCAGGCCGGCGAGGCGCTGCACCTCGGCCAGCCCGACGTGCTGGTGGTCCAGCAGATCCGTCTGGCCCGCCTGGAGGCGGCCCAGCACCTGACTGAGCGGCTGCTCAGGCCGGCAGCGCACCCGCACCGGCAGCGTGTTGATGAACAGGCCGACCATCGACTCGATGCCGTCGACCTCGGCCGCGCGGCCGGACACGGTGGTGCCGAAGACCACGTCGGAGCGGCCGGTCAGCCGGCTCAGCAGCAGGCCCCAGGCGCCCTGGATGGCTGTGCCGAGGGTCAGGCCGCGCTCGCGGGCGCGGGCGGCCAGGGCGGCGGTCAGCTCGGCCGGCAGGGCCACGCGGAGCTCGGCCGGGCGTGGAGCGGCCGCGACGCCCGCCCTCGCCAGCAGCGTGGGCTCGTCCACACCGTCGAGGGCGCGCCGCCAGGCGTCCAGGGCGGCTGTCCGGTCGCGCCCCGACAGCCAGCCCAGGTACGCCGGGTACGGGGTGACCTCCGGCAACTCGCCGCCGCCGTACCGGGACAGCAGCTCGCGCAGCAGCACCGACACCGACCAGCCGTCCGCCACGATGTGGTGGAACCGCAGCGCCAGCCAGTGCCGCGCCTCGTCGCCCCGGATCAGGGTGAACCGCAGCAGCGGCGGCTTCCCCAGGTCGAACGGCTCGCCGTCGCCGACCGCCGACGCGCGCGCGGCCCGCTCGCTGTCCGGGTACCCGGACAGGTCGACCTCCCGCCACGGCACCTCGACGTCGTCGGCGACCACCTGTACCACGCGGCCGTCGGCGCGCTGGTGGAAGCCGGCACGCAGCGGAGCGTGCCGGTCGAGCAGTGCCTGTGCCGCGTCACGCAGTGCCGCCGCGTCGAGCGGGCCGTGCAGCTCCACCATGAGCCGCACCGCGTACACATCGGACGCCGGGTCGAGGTGGGCGTGGAAGAAGAAGCCCTCCTGCAACGGGGTCAGCGGCAGGTCGCCGGCGAGGTCTCCCATGACGGCTGGACGCGACACCGTGCCGGCGGCAGCCGCCAGCGCGGCCACGGTGCGGCGCTGGAACACGTCACGCAGCGACAGCGCGATGCCGGCCTTCCGGGCCCGCGCGAGGAGCTGGACGGCGAGGATGCTGTCGCCACCCAGCGCGAAGAAGTCGTCGTCGATACCCAACCGCGGCACGTCGAGCAGCTCGGCGCAGAGCCCACAGAGGGTCTCCTCGCGGGCGTCCCGGGGCGGGCGGCCGGCGGCGAGCGCGGCGAAGTCGGGTGCCGGCAGGGCGGCCCGGTCGAGCTTGCCGCTCGTCGCGATCGGCAGCCGGTGCAGCGGCACGATCGCGGCCGGCAGCATGTACTCGGGCAGCCGCTCCCGCAGGTGCGACCGCACCGCCCGGGTGAGCGCGTTGACGTCCGGGAACGGCGCCGGGGTGTTGGCGTGCGGGCGAGCCGCGCAGCCGGGGCGGTAGGCGCAGCCGGAACCGTCGCGAGAGAACACGGCGTCGAACTCGCCCGCCTCGCCATCCGCCGACCAGGTGAGCGTCACCTGGTACCCGAGCGTCTCGGCCAGCTCGCGCACCGCCTCCGGTTCCACGCCCGCCGGGACGGGCGCGCCGCGCAGCGCGGCTAGGTCCGAGGCGAGCCGGGCGTTGGGCACGCCTTCGAGGCGCAGCAGTTCGGGCTGGTGCTCGCCGAGGTACGCCGCGACCTCGCCCAGGCCCGCCCACCGGTGGGCCGGTGCGGGCAGACCCGCCGCGGACACTCCCTTGTGTACCACCACGTCGTACCGGTACCGGGTCAGCTCATTGTGGTGCCGGCCCTGCTTGAGCAGGACATCGACGCGGCTGGAACCGGCGAGGGCGGTGAAGTAGTCGGGGTCGAGCAGCAGCTCGCGCTCCCAGGCGACGTCGCGCGCCACGGCCGCCGGGTCGGCCAGCTCAGCCCCGGACCGCGAGGCCAGCACGCCCGCCCGCAGGCACGGCAGCAGCCGCAGGTGGCGCACGTCGCCGACGAACACCCGGCCGCCCGGCACCACGAGGTCGAGCGCGTTCGAGAGGACACCTGTCAGGTAGGACGCGCTCGGGAAGTACTGCGCCACCGAGTTGACGACGACGGTGTCGAAGTACCCGGACGGCATGTCACCGAGGTCGTGTGCCGGCTGGGCGCGCAGCTCCACCCGATCGCTCAGCCCGAGGCCTGCGACCCGCGCGCGCAGCGCGTCGACCGCCTCGCTGGACAGGTCGATGCCCCAGTACGCCTCGGTGTGCGGCGCCACGCCGGTCAGGACCAGTCCAGTGCCGACGCCGA
Source organism: Micromonospora sp. CPCC 206061 (assembly GCF_036906915.1). Lineage (NCBI taxonomy): Bacteria > Bacillati > Actinomycetota > Actinomycetes > Micromonosporales > Micromonosporaceae > Micromonospora > Micromonospora sp. CPCC 206061. The sequence goes on along the minus strand of NZ_JBAKHX010000012.1, from coordinate 115,704 downwards.
TCTCCAGCACTCGGCGCGGGCCGAGCCCCAGCACCCGCGCCACGGTGGCGTCCCGCCACTCCCGCATCTCGTCGGGCGGGATCGGCTCACCGTCGTAGCTGCTGGTCCAGCCCGCGAACATGTCGCCGGCTCCGGTCGCGAAGAGCGCGTCGTGCGCCTCCCGCCAGCCGGTCAGCAGCGTTTCCTGGTCCGCCGCGGCGAGGTCCGGCACCACGTACCCGACCAGTCGCTTGGCGCCACCGCCGTCGGCGCGGGCCACCACGGCCGCCTGCGCCACAGCCGGGTGTCCACGCAGGACGGTCTCGATCTCGCCCGGCTCGATCCGGTATCCACGGATCTTGACCTGGTCGTCGGCGCGGCCGAGGAAGTCCAGCCGCCCGCCCGACAACCGCCGCACGAGGTCGCCGGTGCGGTACATCCGCTCCCCCGGCGCGAACGGGTTGGCGACGAAGCGCTCGGCGGTCAGCCCGGGGCGGCCGAGGTAGCCGCGCGCCAGGCCGGAGCCGCCCAGGTAAAGCTCACCCTCGACTGCCGGGCGCAGCTCGGCATCGAGCACGTACGCCGTGGTGCCCGGGTCCGCGATTCCGATGGGGACGGACCCGGTGGCCGGCCTGTCCGGATCACAGGAGCCCAGGGTGGAGTTGACGGTCGCCTCGGTCGGGCCGTACGCGTTGAACATCTTCAGGTCGCGGGCGTACCGGGCGACCAGTTCCGGCGACACCCGCTCGGTGCCGGCGAGCAGGGTGGCGCCCGGCGGCAGCGCGCAGTCCTCCGGCAGCGCCGCGAGCAGGGCGGGCGGCAGGATCATGAAGGTGGCGCCGTGCGCGTGGGCGTACTCGGTGAGCGCCGGACCGGGCACCCGCCGGTCGGCCGGCACGACGATGAGGCGGCCACCCGAGAGCAGGCCGAGGCACAGGTCCCAGAACGCCACGTCGAAGCTCGGCGACGCGAACTGGAGCACCCGGCTGTGCGGCCCGACGCCGAGCCGCTCGGTCTGGGTCGCGACGAGCTTCGCGACGCCCGCGTGCGACACCACCACGCCCTTGGGGCGGCCGGTCGAGCCGGAAGTGTAGATGACGTACGCGGCGTTCCCAGGGCTGAGCCCTGGCACGGGGTCGGTGTCCGGCTGCCCCTCACCGAGACCGTCCACCGTGGAGAGCTGACACACCGGTGCGGCGTCCGCCAGCATGTACGCGATCCGCTCGGCCGGGTAGTCCGGGTCGATCGGCAGGTAGGCGCCGCCGGCCTTGAGAACGGCCACCTGCGCCACGATCATGTCGGCCGACCGGGGCAGCGCCAGCGCCACCACGCGTTCCGGCGTCACCCCCTGGGCGATCAGGGCGTGTGCGAGCCGGTTGGCGCGGGCGTTCAGCTGCGCGTACGTCAGCTCCGTGTCCTCGAACACCAGCGCCACCGCGTCGGGCGCCCGCCGGACCTGTGCCTCGAACAGCTCCGGAAACGTCGCGAGCCTCACGCGCGAGCCACCCCTACCGCCTGCCGCTCCACGATGGACCGCAGGATGTCGGCGACCCGCATGGCCGTGTTCGACAGCAGCGACGACGTGATGCCGTGCGTGTGCTCGGTGCCGCCCTGCAGATAGACGCCGGCGCGCAGCTCGGGTGCGGTGACCACCCGGTAGTCGCGGGCCACCCGCAAGCGGCCGCGCTCGTCCTGCCGGCAGTACCGGCGGATGCCGCCAAGCAGGTGCGCGGGGTCCGCGGGCTGGTAGCCGGTCGCGTAGACCACCACGTCGGCGTCGAGCACGCTCTTCGTTCCGGTGGCGAGGGACTCGACGGTCACCTCGACCTTGTCACCGTTCTCGACCGCCTCGACGACGCGGGAGACGTTGAATAGCCGGAGCCGCTCCTCACCCAGCACCTTTTCCCTATAGACCCGGCGGTACAGGTCGGCGATGAGGTCGACGTCCACAACGGAGTAGTTGGTGTTGCCGTGGTAGTCGACCAGGGCCCGCTTGACGTCCTGCGGCGCGTCGTAGAACTCGCCGACGGCCGCGGGGTCGAAGATGCGGTTGGCGAACGAGCTGTCGTCGGCCGGGCTGTACCCGTACCGGGAGAAGACCGCGCACACCTCGGCGTTCGGGTAGCGCTGGTGCAGGTGGCCGGTGACCTCGGCGGCGCTCTGCCCGGCACCCACCACGACGAACCGGCGCGGCTTCTCGGAGAGGCCAGCAAGCCGGTCGAGCAGGTCGCTGTTGTGCCATATCCGGTCCGACACCGCGACACCGTCCGGTACGCAGGGCCGCAGGCCGGTGGCGAAGACGAGGTTGCGGGTCCGGTACACCGCCTCCTGGTCGCCGGCGCGCACCCGTACGTCGACGAACTCGACGCCGTCCTCACCGGACACCGGCTCGACGGCCACCACCTCGTGCCCGTACCGCACCTGGTCGTCGACCTGGGCGGCGGCCCATTCGAGGTAGTCGTGGAACTCCACGCGCAGCGGGAAGAGGTTCTTGTGGTTGATGAAGTCGATCAGCCGACCTCTGCTGTGCAGGTACCGCAGGAAGGTGAACTCGCTGCCGGGGTTTCGCAGCGTCACGAGGTCTTTGAGGAACGAGACCTGCATGGTCGCGTCGTCGAGAAGCATCCCCCGGTGCCAGCCGAACCGCGGCTGGCGTTCCAGGAAGACTCCGTCGAGTGGCCTCTCACTCTCCGTCAAGGCGATGGCGAGCGCCAGGTTGGAAGGGCCGAAGCCGATCCCCACGACGTCGTACACCGGTAGCTGCGACATGCCCGTCCCATCACTCGGCGTTGCGAACTTAGGACAGCCTTGCTTAAGTTACCGTGTTAGGCAAGCCTCAGATAACCAGAGATAACCAGGTACCTTTCGCGGGAGGACATTCATGCGGGTAGTCATGTTCGGATACCAAACCTGGGGTCACCGCACCCTCCAGGCGCTGCTGGACTCCGAGCACGAGGTCGCCCTCGTGGTCACCCACCCGCCGAGCGAGCACGCGTACGAGAAGATCTGGGACGACTCCGTGGCCGAGCTGGCCGAGAAGCACGGCGTGCCGGTGCTGATCCGCAGCCGCCCCGACGACCTCGTCGAGCCGCTGCGCGCGGTCGACCCCGACATCATCGTGGCAACGAACTGGCGCACCTGGATCCCGCCGGAGGTCTTCACACTGCCCCGCCTCGGCACCCTCAACGTGCACGACTCACTACTGCCCGCGTACGCCGGCTTCTCGCCCCTGATCTGGGCGCTCGTCAACGGCGAGCCGGAGGTCGGCGTCACCGCGCACATGATGGACGAGGTATTGGACGCGGGCGACATCGTCATCCAGCGGGCGGTGCCGGTCGGCCCGACCGACACCACCACCGACCTCTTCTATCGCACGCTGGAGCTGTTTGGGCCGATCACCACGGATGCACTGGCGCTCATCGCCACCGGACGCACCGACTGGGTCGAGCAGGACCGTTCGAAAGCCAGCTTCTTCCACAAGCGGTCCATCGAGGACAGTCGCATCGACTGGGCCTGGCCGGCCGAGGAGATCGAGCGCCTGGTCCGGGCGCAGTCCGACCCGTATCCGAACGCCTTCACGTATCGCGGCGGCGAGCGATTGCGGGTGGTGTCGGCAGCGGTCTCCGAGGGCCGCTATGGCGGTACCCCGGGCCGAATCTTCATCCGCGAGGGTGACGGCGTGGTGATCGTCGCCGGCACGGACGCGCGCCGCGGCCGCAACCCCGGCCTGGTCCTGCGCCGCGTCCGCACCGAGGACGGCACCGAGTACGCCGCCATCGACTACTTCCGCACGATGGGCGGCTACCTCACTGACCGTCCGGCTCCGTGACCGGCGGGACGTAGAACGCGGTCGTGTTGGCCACGCGGCGGGCCACGTCTTCCGGGTCGAGGCCGGCGTCCAACATGGCCGCGCCCCAGGCCTCGCTGCTACGCGTCGCGAACTCGCGGCCCTCCGGTGACGCGTCGAAGGCCTCGCGCTCCTCGGGTGTGAGCTCGCCACCACGAAGGTGCAGTGCGAGCCCGAGCAGCGCGAGGTCCCAGCCGACGCCGACGGCGCCCGGTCCGAACTCGTCGTCCAGCTTCGGGTCGACGACGGCGGCGTGTTCCAGTTCGAGCGTGGTGGTGGCGCCGCCTGGGCCTTCGGACAGGCGCACCGTAACCTCGGAGACGTCGGACGGGCCGGGGTTCTCGCCGTAGACCCACGTCACCTTGAGGTGTCGGGGCGGTTCACAGTGGAGGATCTCGCCACCGGCGTTGCCCTGGAGCTGGTATCGCCCTCCGATCTTGAGCTCCCCGGTGACCGGCATGAACCACCTGGTAATCCGCTCAGGGTCGGTGATGGCTTCCCACACGTCTTCGATGTCGGCTGGATAGCTGCGCTTCAGCGTGACCGTGGCGGCCTCGCCGGCCGGGATCGTGGCGCGGCCGAGTCCACGTTGGACTGCGGCCAGCTCGTCGACGATGTCCTTCATGCGTCATCCTTCTTTTTCGGGCGGCGCTCCCGCTTGCCGCGGGCGAGCTCGGTCGCCAGCGCGTCGAGGCGCTGGCCCCAGAAGCGCCGAAACGTCTCCAACCAGAGGTCGACCTCGCGCAGCGGCGCGGTGTCGACTGTGTACAGGCGGCGGGTGCCCTCGGCCCGGACGGTCGCGAACCCGTTGTCGCGCAGCACGCGCAGGTGCTGCGACACGGCGGGCTGCGAGATCCCGAATTCCCGCTGGATGGCAGCGGTCACCGCGCCGGAGGTCTGCTCACCCTCGGCGAGCAGCTCCAGGATGCGGCGGCGGACGGGATCACCAAGGACATCGAACGCGTGCACGACCAACAATAACGGCGCTAGCTTATATAAGTCAATCCTGGTGGTCGTCCAGCAACTCCAGGAGACCTAAGGCGTGGGCGGTGGCGAGGGCGCCGGCCCGGTTGCGGGCGCCGAGCTTGCGGAACAGCCGGGCCTGGGTGTTCTCCACCGTCTTCTCCGCGATGCCCAGCGACCGCGCGGTCTGGCGTACCGTATGGCCCGCCGCGATCGACCGCAGGATGTCGCCCTCGCGCGTGGTGAGGTCGGGCAGGCCGCCCTCCGGCTCACCGGCCCGGTTGCCCACGGCGTCGATGAGCCACGTCGCGGCCGTCGGGTCGACGGTCAGATGGCCGGAGACCACCAGGGTAAGGGCCGGCACCAGCGCCGTGCCGATCCGCTCGGCCGCGACGATCCCGATCGCGCCCCGGCCAAGGGCTTCGAGGATGTCGCCTCGGGTCATCGGCGCCGAGCACACCAGCAGCACGGGTACCCAGGACTGACCCAGCCTCGGCCAGTGCTCCGGCGCCGGGTCGACCAGGATCACCGGCGCGGCGGACGATCCGACGTAGTCGTCGACCTCCTCGCCGTCCGGCGTGGTGTCGGTGACGAAAGGAATGTGGTGCGACAGCAGCGCGGCCGCCGCCTGGTGCCGCGCCGGCACGTCCGGGCCGCGCAACACCGCGAGCCGCAGCCCGCCCATCGCGTACACCCGGGGGCGGCCGGGCGGCAGCCGGTTCACCAGCCCTAGGGCGGCCGCCCTAGCGACCGCGTGGCTCTGGCTCGACACCGCGAGCTTCTGGTAGATCCGTCGCTTGGCATTCTCCACTGTGCACGGTGTGAGTCCCAGCAGCTCCGCGATCCGGCTCACCGTATGCCCTGCGGCGGTCAGCGTGAGGATTTCGCGCTCCTGCTCGGTGAAACCGACGCCGTTCTGGGGGCCCGCGCCGGTGCGCACGGCCTCGGCGTGCTGGTGCAACAGCATCAGCAACGCGTCGAGGCCGTGCGACGACGGCACGAGGGTGTCGACCCCGGCCTGCTGGCTCGCCGCCAGGTCCGAGGACGACAACCGCTCGTACACCACAACCAGGCGCAGGTACCGGAACCGGGTGCGCAGGTCGATCAGCGTCGCCAGCGCCTCCGTCAGGCGCGGTCCCGCGTCGTAGATGACGACGTCTGGCCCGCACAAGTCGCACAGGCCGAGCAGCGCGCCGTCATCGGCGACGTGACCGACGACTGTGTACTCCGCTTGCGCTGTCAGGCAGACAGCCAGCGTGTCCCGGAACAGCCGTCGGCTGGACCGGATGGCGACCCTGATGACGCGACCGTTCGACAACATCGTCCGCTGCACGGCCTGCCTCCTCGGCATCCGTCCCCAGCCCAGTTTCCAGTTTGTTACATAGACTTCCGTGAGTGTCGGACTTTTACCTCAGATGGCGCATCAGTCCTAGGGGATTCTTGTCCAGATGTCCGGTTACTGGCCACGACTAGCCGGGTCAACCCGGGCGAATCTGAGCAAGTCAGTCACCCGGAAGTTGCCGGGCGTCTGGCTCGGCAGTGTCGGCCTCCACGTCGGCGCGACCGCCAGGTACGAGTTCGGGTCGAGTTGCAACAGACCGATGAACACCTCGCCCACGACCGTACCGCCGACCGGCCCGAGCCGCCGCCCCCCGGCAAGGATCTCGGCCTCCGCCAGCGTGTAGTACCAAAGCGGTGTCTGGTTCTCCAGCGCCACACCGTAGTGCGCCAACTCGGGCAGGTGCAGCTGCGGCGCGCCGATGGCCTGGGCGATGCGCTGCCCGGCGGGAATCGACCAGGTGACATGCCGCAGCAGGTTGCGTTGGGGCAGCGAGATCGGCGGGGCGCCGCTCGCGATCGCGGCCAGTGGCAGCCGGAACATCGGCGTCGAGATCTTGCGGTCGATGAGCTTGTTGTTGCGGACCAGGCCGTCGCCGAAGTCGAAGAACGTCTGCCAGCCGATGAACCGCCGTGGCGACCGGGCGCCGCCGCGCATGTCCTCCGGGTCCGCCTGGCCCTCCGCCGCCGGGTCGAAGATGAACGCGAAGAACTGGGTGTTACCCGGGTTGCCCTGGAAATTCACCCGGTACGACGGGCGCACCTGGGTGTGGCCGAACCGGTAGCAGGCGCCCTGGAACTCGACCGGGATGAACGCCGGGCCGGGCTCCGGCCGGTACCAGCGCCGGCCGCCGGAAAGGATCCGCTGTACGACGTCCGCGCCGATCGTCAGCGGCAGGAACTCGTTCAGGATGATCCACTGGTAGTGCCACGTGAGGATGCGCCGGGCCTGGGCAAACTGGTTGGCCGCGGGCACGCCCTGCGCACGCAGGTCGTCCACGATCCGGTTGTGCGCCAGGATGAAGGCGCACTGGAGACCGGAGATCACCACGTTCTCGTCGTTGCGCGGGTCGGCGATGATGGCCGACCCGTTCGCGTTGCGCGGCACGTCCTCGAACCGGCCGCCCGACTCGATGCGCAGCTTGACCCGGTCCGACTGGTACAGGTTCGGGCTGGCGGCCGGCCCGCCGCCGTACACGGAGTCGAGGTCCAGGGCCGGCGTCCGCACGTTTGGCGTGCTCTCGGGCGCCGTCGGCACACCGAGCGGCGACGACGCGTCGAACGTCATGTCGTGGTCGAGGAACTGCCCGATGAACGTGACGCCAGCCGTCATGCTGGCGTTGTCCGGGTTGTTGACGAACAACGCCGGATCGACGATCAGGTCGACCGGAGCCCTGGTCAGATCGTCCTTGGCGTCCATGATTCCGCCGGCCTTGCCCATGTCGATGAGGGCGGCGCGACGCCGGTCGTCAGCGGGAACGAACGGCGGCAGATTCGGATACATGCGTCCGAAGCGATCGGCGGGGGTGGCCGCGATGACACGGGTTTCCGGGGGTGCGGCGAGCGCGCCGCGGGGACCGAGCGCGACAGCTCCCGCCGTGCCGACGCCCAGGCTGGTGAGGACGGAGCGGCGACTGACCTTGGAGTTTCGACCTTCTGATCGTGGGGTACGGGTCATGGGGGTTGCCCACCCTTCGCCCGTGGGCGGCGCTCGAACGGCGCCGGGATGACCACGGAGTGACCCAAATTCTTGAACGATTACCAATCACGCCATACCGCCCCAAGGGGATTCAGTGGGAGCGCGCCCAAACCCCCCGGTAGGGATTCGGGCCAGGGTGACCGGCGACGGCTTCAAGCCTGACGGCCGTCGCTGGGCACCCCGGCCCGAATCCCTACCGCAACAACCTCAACCAGGCTGCTGTTCGGCGACCGCGAACTGCACCGACCCGTTCGGGTCCACGGCCGCGTCGAGGGCCTTGTCATCCAGCAGCTCGGCAGCCGACGACTCCAGGAAGAGCCGCGCGCCAGACTCGTCGACGACCTGGTCGCCATCCACGGGCTCCGGGGCGAGGCTGAGCGTGAGCGCACCCGCGCTCGGGTCGGTGGCGATCCGGAGGCCCGCGCCGTCCGGCACCTGGGGCTGCTCGGTCAGACTGCGGATAACCGCTACCGCGTTGTCGGTCAGGGTCAGCATTACGCATCCTTTCGACTTCTCGGTCAAGCTCGGTCAGCTCGGTTGCCAACCGGCATATCCGGCCACCGTACCCGCGTTCCCGGAATCCACCACCGGCGTACCATCTCGACCATGGCGGAAAAGGTCACGTTGACACTCAGCGCGGACACCCTGGCCAGGGCCCGTGCCGAGGCCCGCGCGGCTGGCATGAGCCTGTCGGAGTGGATCGACCGCGCGGCGCGCCGCGCCGCGGTCCGGGACGCCGCACGCCGCCACGAGGAGTGGCTGGCGACCGACCCGGACGCGCGCGCCGAACTGGAAGGCTTCGACCGGATGGCGGACCGCCTCGACGGCGGCTGGCCCGACCCACCCACCGACCTGGTGGACGCCGCATGACCCTGCCCATTGGCGCTCGCCGGTGAACCGGGGCGAGGTGTGGACCATCGGTGACCGCGCCGACCTGCGGTACCGCGTGGTCGTGCTCTCCGGCGACGCGCACAACGAACGCCCCAGCGCCGCACCGTACTGCGCCCCGGTTGTCCGGCAACGCGGCACCACCGACCTGCCGCCGTTCGCCGTGCCGCTCGCCGAGACCGACCCGGTGGCCGGCGTGGTCGTCGTCAACCGGATGCGCCGCCTCCCCGCCACGGCCGGCGCCGAACGCATCGGCATGGTCACGGGCGCCAGCCTCGCCCGCCTCGACGAAGCACTACGCGACCTCTTCGAGCTCTAGCGCCGCGGGGGCGCACACCCACCCGCTCACGCGTCGATCTCCCTTGATCTGTGAAGGCGTCAGATTAGGGCGCTTTCGGAACCTCGTCGAGGTGGATGCCGAAGTGCTCCCGGTACGCGGCCAGGGCGGCTTCGTCGGAGGAGAGCGGCTCCTCGGTGCGGGCGCCGTCGCGGGTACGGATCAGCGTGCGGCCGCTGATCGTGACGCGGTCACCGCGGTCCAGGCGCGAGCAGATCGTGTTGCGGGTGAAGTTCGAGCCGGGAGAGGTCTGCTGCCACCAGCACGTCGGCTCGAAGTCGGCCAGGGTCCGCGGGCGGAGCTCGATCCGGTACTGCGGCTCACCGTCCTTCACCACCTCGACGTCCCCGTCGTCCGTGTCGACCAGCGCGAACCGCCCGTCCGGGTCCACCTGCTCCGCGCGGTCGTCCCAGCGGAGCGGGTGCCGGCTGTGCGCGCCGAACCCCACGTCGGCCAGCCACGTTCCGGTACCGTCCGCAGTGGACACCAGCAGCGCGAGGTGGTCGAACGGCGGTCCCCACCGCCCGCCGCCGAACACCCGGGCGCCGACCCGCGTCACCGTGTACCCGAACGCCTCAAGCAACACCGCGAACGCCCCGTTGAGCTCGTAGCAGAAGCCACCACGGCGCCGCTTTACGATCTTGTCGAACAGTGCGTCCTCATCGAGGGAGATCTGCTCGCCAAGGTGAATGCTGAGGTTCTCGAACGGTACTGCCGAGAGGTGGGCTTCGTGCAGGTCGCGCAGCGCGCTTGCGGTGGCCGCCGAGGGCCGCGGGGCGCCGATCCGGTCGAGGTACGCGTCGACATCCATGCGTCAAGCCTGCGACCTCAACCCGGCTTCACGTCAAGCTCGCGCCCCACGGATCAAGGGACTTTTCACCGATCAAGGGCGAACGCACGCGGAAAAGAGATCGAACCACGTGCGTTTGCCCTTGATCGGCGGAAGAGGGGCGGCGGGGCGGGGGCGGGCCGGGGCGGGGGCGGGGCGGGGGCGGGTTAGCCCAGGTTTTGGGAGAGGGCTGTCGATGTGCGGGTCAGCGCTGTTGCGGCCTCGTCTTCGGCGTCGCCGGACAGGGAGACGGCGGTGCCCATGACGGCCAGGGCGGCCACGATCTGGCTGCGTTCGAACACGGGTGCCGCGATCACGCGTACCCCGTTGTCTTCCGGGACGTTGACGGCGTACCCGCGACGGCGTACCTCGTCGACGATCCGGCGCAGGTCGGTCGATGCCTTGATCCGGCGGGCGACCGCGGGCGCCTCGACGGCGGGCAGGAAGGCGCAGAACACGCGGCCCTGCGCCGACCGCGTCAGGTCGAGCTGCGACCCCGTGCGAACGCTGAGGCGCACGTCGCCGGTGGTGTTGTCGAGACAGCGCACCACGCTTGGTGCGTCGCCGTTCCAGACGCTGAGCACGCTCGTGTGGTCGGTCTCGCGGGTGAGCCGTTCCAGGTACGGCTCGGCGGCCGTCACGATCGGCAGCCCGGCGCGGGCCGCCGCCTCCAGCGCCAGGATGCGCGGCCCGAGCGTGTACTTGCCGGAGGCCGGGTCGTATCGCAGCAGGTTGGCGGCTCGCAGCGCCCGGGCGTACCGGTGGGCGGTGGCCTTGCTCATCCGAAGTTCGGCGGTGATCTCGGCGAGGCTGAGCCGGGGCCGTTCGACGCTGAACGCGCTCAGCATGGCGGCGGCGCGCTGCACGGTCTGGATAGCGGGCCCATCGGGCATGTGCCGGACTTTAGTGCGTTATGCCCTCCCCGAGCTGTCGGAAGGGCGACCCGATGGGGCATCGCAATGTTCACCAACATGACATGATGACGTCGCCTCCCGTGATATTGCGGAGTCTCCCGTGATCCAGCGGAAAGGATGGGCTCGGTGGACGCGTCGCCCGCGATCCAGACCGTGCAGCGCGCCGCCGTGATCCTCAGTGCCTTCACGGTGAGCCGGCCCCGGCTCAGCCTCAACGAGCTGACCGCCAGCCTCGGCACCAGCAAGGCCACCGCCCATCGATACACAAAGGCGCTGCGGGAGAGCAACCTGCTGCGATATGACGAGCGCGAGGCGCTCTACTCGTTGGGTCCGCAGATCCTCACGCTCTCAGCCGCCGCCCGGGCCGGCATGCCGGTGATCGGCGTCGCCGGCCCACACATGCAGCGGCTCGTGCGCGAGCTCGACGAGACCGTCGTGTTGAGCGTGTGGGACGGCGACACCGCGGTCGTGGTCCGGGTCGACGACAACACCGACAGGGTGATCCGCATCAGCGTGCGCACCGGTTCCCGGCTGTCGCGCACCGCGTCGTCGCAGGGCCGCGTGTTCTGCGCGTTCCTCAGCTCCGCTGAGGTGCCCGCGCTGGTCGCCGACCTGGCCGCCTCCCCCGAGCTGCGCCGCGAGCTCGAACGCATCCGCGCGGCGGGTGTGTCTGCTCACACGCCGCCGGTCAACGGCATACGCAGCGTCGCCGCGCCGGTTTTCCGAAACGGTACGTTGATCGCCAGCATGGCGGTCGTCGGCACCACGAGCTCGGTCCCAGAGGGTGCCGACTCGCCCCTCGCCGCCGCGCTCAAGCACACGGCAGCCCAGCTCACAGCGGAATTGAACAGCGCCAACCCTGGATGATCGGGTTATCGGTAACTGGCCGGAAGGCTGTCTTATTCCAACCCGTTGACGAAGCCGAGGGGCGTCCCTACGCTGGCCACGGTGAGCAATGATCAGCAGAAAGTTACGGCAACCGCCTTCCTTGATCCGCACTTCACCGTCGGTGAGGTGAACCCCCGGCTGTTCGGGTCCTTCCTCGAGCACCTCGGCCGGGCCGTCTACAGTGGAGTGTTCGAGCCCGATCACCCCCTGGCCGACGAGGACGGGCTGCGCACTGACGTACTGGGGCTGATCCGCGAGCTGGGCACCACGATGGTCCGGTACCCCGGCGGAAACTTCGTGTCCGGGTACAAGTGGGAAGACGGTGTCGGCCCGGTCGAGCAGCGGCCACGCCGCCTCGACCTCGCCTGGCGCACCACCGAGACCAACCAGTTCGGGCTGAGCGAGTTCATGCGGTTCACCGCCAAGACCGGCCTGGAGCCGATGCTCGCGGTCAACCTCGGCACCCGCGGCGCCGCGGAGGCGTACGAGTTGCTCGAATACTGCAACCACCCCGGCGGCGCCGCGTACTCCGACCTGCGCCGGGCGCACGGCGACGAGAAGCCGTACGGGATCAAGCTGTGGTGCCTGGGCAACGAGATGGACGGCCCGTGGCAGATCGGCTTCAAGACCGCTGAGGAGTACGGCCGGCTCGCCGTGGTCGCCGCCAAGGCGATGCGCCTGGTCGATCCCGACCTCGAACTGGTCGCCTGCGGCAGTTCCGGGCGGGGCATGCCCACCTTCGGCCAGTGGGAGGCCACGGTCCTGGAGCACGCCTACGACGCCGTCGACCTGATCTCCTGCCACGCGTACTACCAGGAGCGCAACGGCGACGTCGACAGCTTCGTGGCGTCCGCCGCCGACATGGAGGCGTTCATCGACGGCGTGGTGGCGACCGCTGACTACGTGGGCGCCAAGCGCCGCGACCCCAAACGCATCAACATCTCGTTCGACGAGTGGAACGTCTGGTACCAGGAGAACTCCCCGCACCCCGAGCCGGAGCCGTGGGCGGTCGCACCCCGACTGCTGGAAGACCTGTACTCGGTGACCGACGCCGTCGTGGTCGGCAGCCTGCTGATCACGCTGCTGCGACGCAGCGACCGGGTCACCGCCGCGTGCCTGGCCCAGCTCGTCAACGTGATCGCGCCGATCATGACCGAGCCCGGCGGCCCGGCGTGGCGGCAGACCACCTTCTACCCATTCGCCGACGCCGCCCGCTACGGCCGGGGCGAGGTGCTGCGGCTCGCGGTCCAGAGCCCCACCCACGACACGGCCGCGCACGGCACCGTACCGCTGCTGCACGCCACCGCCGTGCGTGGCGAGGACGGCTCGCTGACGGTGTTCGCGGTCAACCGTGACACCACCCGCCCGCTGGAGCTGGCGGTCGACCTGCGCGCGTTCGGCGACGCCGCCGGGCCGGTGACGCACACCTACCTGGCCGACGCCGACCGGCACGCCAAGAACACGCTCGACCAGCAGGACCGGGCCACGCCGAAGGCAGGCCCGCGGGTGGTGCCGGATGGTGGCGTGCTGCGCGTCGAGCTGCCGCCGCTCTCGTGGAACACGATCCGACTCTGATGGGCCCGCGCCAGGACCGGGCCCGGTCACCGTACACCGGGTGGACGCGAGCGCACTGGGAGGCGGCCGCCGACCGGACGCTGGCCGCCGTGCGCCCGTACGCTTCGCCCGGGCACGCGCTCGTCGACCTGCCCGGTCCGCCCAGCATCTCCGGACGGCGCAGCGACGGCCTGGAGGGCTTCGCGCGCACCTTCCTGGCCGCGGGCTTCCGGCTCGCGAACGCTTCGGGGGGCGCTGAGGGCGCCGACGGCACGCTGGCCGAGTGGTACGCGGACGGCCTCGCCGCCGGCACCGACCCCGGCTCGCCGGAGCGCTGGCCGCGGGTCACCGAGGTCAACCAGGCCAAGGTGGAGGCGGCGTCCATCGCACTGGCCCTGCACGAGTCGCGGCACGTGCTGTGGGACGCGCTCGACGACGGGGTACGCGAGCGCGTGGTGACGTGGCTGGCCGAGGTGATCGGCCAGCCGTACCCGGCGTGCAACTGGCTGTGGTTCCAGAACGTCGTCGAGGCGTTCCTGCGCTCGGTCGGCGGCCCGTGGTCGGCCGAGGACATCGAGTCCAACATCTCCACGATGGACGGCTGGTATATCGGCGAGGGCTGGTACACCGACGGGTACGAGGGTCGAGGCACCGCTCGCAACTTCGACTGGTACGCCGGCTGGGCGATGAACTTCTATCCACTGTGGTATTGCCGGATGTCCGGCGACCACGCCGGACCGGAGCTGTGGAGCCGGTACCGGGAGCGCCTGCACCTCTACCTGGAGGGCGCCCAGCACCTTTACGCCCCGGACGGCGCGCCGCTGCACCAGGGCCGCTCGCTCACCTACCGGCACGCCGCGCTCGCCCCGGTGTGGGCGGGCGCCATCTTCGACGCCAGCCCCCTGGCACCCGGCCGGGCACGGCGGCTCGCCAGCGGGGTGCTGCGGCACTTCGCGGAGCGCGGCGGCGGGCCCACCCCGGACGGCTCGGCACCGGACCGGCTGGAGTCGATCGGCTGGTACGGGCCGCTGGAGCCGATCCGGCAGCCGTACTCGGGGCCCGGCTCGCCGTACTGGTCCAGCAAGGGCTTCGCGGGCCTCGTGCTGCCGGCCGACCATCCGGTGTGGACAGACGTGGAGCAGCCACTCGAAGTCGAGGAGCGCGACGTGGCCCGCACGCTCGCCGTGCCCGGCTGGCTGGTGTCGGCCACCCGCGCGGACGGCGTGGTCCGGGTCGTCAACCACGGTGCCGACCACGCGGCCGACGAGGCGCTCAGCACCGACGACCCCGGCTACTCGCGGTACGCGTACAGCACGCACGCCGGACCGGAGTACGCCTGCCGCCCGGTCGACAACCACGTCGCGCTGCTCGACCCGAGCGGCTACCCCACGCACCGCCGGCCGCTGCGCCCGGTCTCCGTCGAGGGCCGGGTCGCCATCTCCCGGCACCGGGCGCACTGGCCGGTCGGCGAGCTGCCCGACGAGCACACGTGGCCGCCGCGCCAGCCTGCGTTCTGGACCGGCCCGTGCGTCACCACCGCGTCGGTGCTGCGCGGCGCCGTCGAGGTGCGGCTGGCCCGGGTGGACGGCGCGGCGCACGGCGGGCCATGGACGCTACGGATCGGCGGGTACGCCCTCGCGGACGCCGAACCGCCGGAGGCCGAGGCCGACGGGGCGACAGCGACGGCTCGCCGACCCGACGGGTTGACGTCCACTGTGGTGGGATTGGTGGGGCTGCCGGCCGGCCGGGTCGCGGATCGGTCCGGCGTCAACGCGTTCGGCACGTACTCGGCGACCCCCACGGTGGAGAGCGGCGCGCCGGTGCGGCTCGGCGAGGTTTACGCGGCGGCGGTGATCCTCACCGCGGCGGCGGGGCCGGAGCTGCCAACGGTGACGGTGTCGCCCGACGCCGCGATCTTGGTGAGATGGCCCGACGGGGAGGAGGATCACCTGTGGCTGGGCCCCCCGGAGTGAGCCTGCTCGGTGACTCGGTGCTCGACCCGACCGCCCTTTACTTCGTCTCGTACCAGGGCATCGTCAACAACGCCTCGTACCAGCAGCACGGCCTGCTCACGCACGCCGGACACCAGTACGCGGCCTGGTACACGGCCAGCCGGCACGCGGTCGTGGCCCGCCGGCGGCTGCCGCACGGCATCTGGGAGCCGGTGCGCCTGGCGCACCAGCTCAGCGTCGACGACTCGCACAACACCATCTCGCTCGGCCTGTCGCCTGCGGACGGCATGCTGCACGTGGCCATGGACACCCACGACAACGCGGTGTTCTACTCCACTCTGGAGGGACCGGTCCGGCGTACCCTAGGCGACCTGGACCTCGGCTCCATCACGTACCCGCGGTTCCTGGTGACCCCCGAGGGCCGGCTCCAGATGTCCTACCGCACCGGGCGCTCGGGCAACGGCGCGATGGAGCTCGTCGAGTACGACGGCGCCTGGCACAAGGTGGGTGCCTGGTCCTCCCCGACCGGCGCGTACACGGTGAACGGCACGACCAGCGCGAGCCGCAACATGTACCTGCACGGCCTGGCCTACTGCCGCTGCGCCCGGCTGCACGCGGCGTTCACCTGGCGCGAGGACAACAGCGCCGTCCTCACGCACCCGGGCGGGCTGGCCAACCACGACACCGGGTACGTCTACAGCGACGACCGCGGGCGCACCTGGCACAACGCCGCCGGCGACGTGGTGGCCCGGGCCGGCACCGACCAGCTCGTGGCGGTGGACTCCCCTGGGCTCGTCGTCGACCCGGTGGGCGTCGACCGCGCTCTAATCAACCAGGAGTGCCTGGTCGTCGACTCGGTCTGCCGGCCGCACGTCGTGATCAGTTACGTGCCCGAGCGGTTCGTGCCGGCGGTGTCCGACTTCGTCGGCGAGCGGGAGCGGTACGGCCGGGTCTTCCACCTGTACCTGGACCGCGAGCGCGGGTGGCAGAAGACCGAGATCCCGGTGCCGCTGGCGGCGTTCGGCCGATCTCAGCTCGTGCTCGACAGCGCCGACAACGCGTACCTGGTGCTGCCGTACGGCCGGATCATCACCGCCAGCGCGGCGAGCGGCTGGACCGACTGGACGCCGCGTCTGGAGGGCGCCGGCCTCGGCGCGTTCGGCGAGGTGGTGGTCGACCGCACCCGGATGGGGATCGACGGCGTACTGTCAATCCTCTACCAGCGGCCCTCCACCGGCGACGAGCCGTCGCCGATCCACGTCGCCGACTTCGCGATCGATCCACAACATTGACATAGATCCATGCGAACTCTTCGCGCCCACGGAACGTGTTCGGCGGGCGAAATCCGCGCGCAGCTCGGCCATCATCGCCAGGACCGCGCACGGCGAGCCTGGCGTCCGTTTGTGCGGACGCCAGGCTCTTTGTGTGATCAGCCTTTGATGCCGGTCATCATGACGCCGCGCACGATGTACCGCTGCGCCAACAGGAACACCAGTGCCAGCGGGATCACCGAGACGACGGCGCTGGCGAACAGCGCCGGCAGGTTGATCGACTGCGATGTGAGGTTGGTCGACATCGCCACCTGGACGGTCCAGAACGCGGGGTCCTGGCCGATCACCAGCGGCCACAGGAAAGCGTTCCAGTGCTCGATGAACGACAGCACGCCCAGCGCGGCCAGCAGCCCGCCCGAGTTGGGCAGTGCCAGCCGGGCGAACACGCCGAGGTGGCCGAGGCCGTCGACCCGGCCGGCGTCTTCGATCTCCTGCGGGAAGCGCAGGTAGAAGCCGCGGAACAACAGCACCGCGAACGCGTTGAACAGGCCTGGCACGATCAGGCCCCACAGCGTGTTGACGCCGCCCATCGACCCGACCACGACGAACGTCGGCACGAACGTGGCGGCACCCGGCACCATCATCGTCACAATGATCAGGGCGAACACCGGCTTGGCGGCGGCCACCTTGATGCGGGCCAGGGCGTACCCGGCCATCGCGGCGAGCAATGTGGACACCGGCGCGGAGACCACCGCGACGATCGTCGAGTTCATCAGCGCCCGCCCCAGCGGCACGCTGGTGTTGTCGAACGCGTCCTTGAAGCCCTGGAAGCTGATGTCGCTGGGCCACCAAACCCAGTCGAGGCCGCCCAGCTCCTGCTGGGTCATCAACGAGTTGCGCAGCAACAGGTAGAACGGGAAGAGGAAGGGGATCGCGAACACGATCCCCGCCAGATAGGTTCCCACGCGGGCGTTCTTCACGTCAGTCCTCCTTCCCAAAACCCGTCAGCCTGCTCTGCGTCAGCGTGAACGCGATAATCAGCAGGGTCACGACGAACGCGCCGGCCGAGCCGAGGCCGTAGTCCTGTTGGCCCATGGCGACGTCATAGAGGTACACGAGCGGCGGGCGGCCGTCCGGACCGGGCGCGCCGGCGAGACCGGTCGACAGCAGGTTGTAGAACTCGTCGAACGCCTGGAACGACGCGATGATCAGCAACATCGCGATCGCGACCGAAGTGTTACGCAGCAGCGGGAACGTGATGTGCCGGAAGAGCTTCCACTCGCTGCGCGCACCGTCGACCCGAGCCGCCTCGTACAGCTCGGCGGGGATGTTCTGGATCGCGGCGAGGAACAGGATCATGTACAGGCCGACCTGGAGCCACAGCCGCACGGTGATGATCACGATCCAGTACAGGGGCGGGTCGACGGTCGCGATCCACGCGGTCGGCTCCTGACCCAAGAGGCCGGCCAGCGAGTTGGCCGCGCTCGCAGGCACGCCGCTGAAGAGGCTCATCTTCCAGATGAGCGAAGCGACCACATAGGACACCGCGGCGGGGATGAAGAACGTGGTGCGGAAGAACGCCCGCCCGCGGCGCAGCCGGTTGACGAGTACCGCCAGCCCCAGCGAGATGCCGAACGTGATCGGCACGATCACCAGGGTGAACAGCACGATCATCCAGAGCGCGTCCTGGAACCGGGGGTCGGCGAAGAGCTGGCGATAGTTGTCGATGCCGACCCAGTTGCCGAGCGAGATCGTGCCCCGGGCCTCGCTGAAGCTCAGCAGGAAGCCCCAGGCCATGGCGATGTACTTGAAGATCAGCAGGCCGACGACGATGGGCGCGGTCAGCAGGATGAAGGCCCGCCAGGCCGGCCAGTCCACGCGGCGGCGCCGCGCCCCCGCAGTGCCCTGCGGGGAGCGCGGCGCCGCTTTCGCGCCGGATGAGGCGGTACGGAGGGACACCGTACGCGCCTCAGACCTGCGGAAGTGCGTCGAGCGCCTGCTGCGACTGCTGCTGCGCCTTGGTCAGCGTGGCAGTCGCGTCCGCGTTCTTCTTGATGATGTCGGAGACCGCGTCGTCGTACGGCTTCTGCACCGACGGCGCCCACAGCGCGGTGTTCCGGATGCCGTACTGGTTGAGGATCTCCACCGCGGTCTTGGCCTCGCCCGACTGGAGCGGCGTGGCGGAGGCGGCGGTGGACGCGCGCGGCGGGACGTGGAAGCCGTAGCTGAGCGCCCAGTCCTTCTGCACGTCGGCGTTCTGCAGCCACAGCCACTGCACGTACTTCTTGGCCGCGTCGATGTTCTTGCTCTTGCCGTTGACGACCTGCGACCAGCCGCCCAGGATCACGACCGGCTTGCCGTTCGCGCCGTGCTTCGGCCAGGGGATCAGCCCGAAGTCGCCGGGGATCTGCTTCTGCAGCGCCGGGAGCGCCCACATGCCGCCCCAGGAGATGGCGGTGGCACCGGAGATGAGCGCGTCCGGCTGGTACCACTCGGTGGTGTAGTTGAGCAGCATCGAGTTGTTCGTGAACAGCTGGCGGGCCACGGTGAGCGCGTCCGCGATCTCCGGGCTGGCGTAGACCGCCTTGCGCCCGTCGAGGTACTGCTGGCCGACCGAGAACGCGAGCACGCCCCTCATGCCGGCGATGCCGTCGTTGCCGACGAAGATGCCCTTCGTCTTGCCCTTGGTGAGCGCCTTGGACGCGGCGACCAGGTCGGTCAGCGTGGTAGGCGGCTGGATGCTCGCGCCACTGAGCAGGCTCTTGCGGTAGTACAGGTACATGACGTCGATGATCATGGGGACGCCATACGTCTTACCACTGTGCGTGAGCGCGCCAAGGGCGTGCTCGTTCAGCTCGCTCTTGGTCGACCCGATGATGTCGTCCAGCGGCGTGACCTGCTGCTGCTGGACCATGTCGGGTGTGACTTCGTTGATCTCGTAGATGTCGGGGCCGTCGGGGGTCAGCACGGAGGACTGCCACTTGGTCTTGTAGTCACCGGGCACCCAGGTGACCTTGACGGCCACGTCGGGGTTGGCCTTGGTGTAGTCGGCGGCGTAGCGCATCGCGGCCTCGCGGGTGCCCTGCTCGCCGTACTCGTGGTACCAGTGGTTCAGCGTGATCTTGGCATCGCCGGAACCGGAATCGGAACCCGTGGGGTCCGAGGTGCAGGCGTTCAGCGCGACGCCACCGACGAAGAGCAGCGAGGTACCCAGGAAACCGCGACGGGACAAGCCGGGGGTTGATCCGCTCATGATGCGACGTCTTTCTTCTCGTAGTTAGATACGCATCGACAGGTCGACCGGTCGAAAACATTTCGGGCCAGTTAAGTGAGGCGTAGCCTAGGTATCACCAACCACTTCGTCAAGGCCAAAGAATAAGTGTTGCCAACCCGTTGACGCGGCCTTCTTCGGTGTGGACGATCTCCGCCATGGCCTTCGGCATTCCCTCCCTATCCGGCTTCGCCTTCGGCGGCGACTACAGCGCCGAGCAGTGGCCGGAAGAGGTATGGACCGAAGACCTCCGGCTGATGAAACAGGCCGGCGTCAACCTCGCGACCGTCGGCGTGTTCTCGTGGGCGATGCTGGAGACCGCCCCCGGCCGGTACGAGTTCGGCTGGCTCGACCGGCTCATGGACCTGCTCGCCGCGCACGGTGTCGGCGCCGACCTGGCCACCGCGACCGCCACACCGCCGCCGTGGTTCAGCCACAAGCATCCCGAGTCACTGCCCGTCGGCCCCGACGGGCAACGTCTCTGGTACGGCAGCCGCCAGTCGTACTGTCCCAGCTCTCCCGCGTACCGGGACGCCACCGTGGCGCTCGTCGAGCAGCTCGCCAGCCGATACGCCGAACACCCGGCGCTCGCCATGTGGCACGTCAACAACGAGTACGGCTGCCACATCGCGCGTTGCTGGTGCGACACGTCGGCTGAGGCGTTCCGGCGCTGGCTGCGGGACCGGTACGACACTGTGGACGCGCTCAACGCCGCCTGGGGCACCGCGTTCTGGTCCCAGCGGTACACGTCCTTCGACGAGGTGATCCCGCCCCGGCAGACGCCCAGCTTCACCAACCCGACGCAGCAGCTGGACTTCTACCGGTTCTCCTCGGCCGAGCTGCTCGACTGCTACCGCGCCGAACGCGACGTGCTGCGCCGCCTCTCCCCCGGCGTACCCGTCACCACGAACTTCCTCAACGACGGGTGGAAGGTCGACTTCTGGGCGTGGGCGTCCGAAGTGGACGTCGTGGCCATGGATCACTACCTGTTCGCCGAGCGCGCCGACCCGTACGCCAACCTGGCCTTCATCGCCGACCTGGCCCGGTCGCTCGCCGGTCGCCGGCCTTGGGCCCTGATGGAGCACGCCACCAGCGCCGTCAACTGGCAGCCGCGCAACCTCGCCAAACCGCCCGGCCGCCTGCGCCGCGACTCCCTCGGGCACGTCGCCCGCGGCGCCGACGCCGTCCTGTACTTCCAGTGGCGCGCGTCCCGGGCCGGCGCCGAGAAGTGGCACTCCGGCATGGTGCCGCACGCGGGCACGGACACGAAGGTGTGGCGCGAGGTCGTCGGCCTCGGCGCCGAGCTGGGCGCCCTCAGTGGCGTCACCGGCAGCGAGGTGGTCGCCGACGTGGCGATCCTGCTCGACTGGTCGAGCCTGTGGGCGCAGAGCCACCCCAGCCAGCCCAGCGTCGACATGGACCCGGTCGCGTTCACCGAGCAGTGGCACGCGGCGCTGCGGGCGGCGACGATCACGTGCGACTTCGTGCCGCCCGGGGCGGACCTGTCGCGGTACAAGCTGGTGCTGGCGCCAGCGCTGCACCTGGTGAGCGACGCCGACGCCGCTTCGCTCACCTCCTATGTGGCCGGGGGCGGCACCGTCCTCATCGGACCGTATTCAGGCGTGGTCGACGAGAACGACCACATCCGGCTCGGCGGATACGGCGCCTGGCGTGACCTGACCGGCGTACACGTGGAGGAGTTCTTCCCCCTCGCCGCCGGTGCTCGGGTCGCGCTGTCGAACGGCGCGTCCGGTCGAGTGTGGACCGAGCTGGCGACGGCGGTCGACGCCGAGGTCCTCGTGTCGTACGCGGACGGGCCGCTGGCCGGGGCGCCGGCGCTGACCCGGCGCCCGCACGGCGCCGGCACCGCGTACTACCTGACCACCCACCTGGACGACGCGGAGGTACGCGCGCTGCTGGTCCGGGTGGCGGCGGCCGCCGACGTCGCGCCGATCCTGTGCGACCCGCCGCCGGGGGTCGAGGCGGTCCAGCGCCGCCACCCCGACGGCCGCACCTACACCTTCCTGACCAACGACTCCGATACCGAGGTGAGAGCCGCCGACACCCCCCTCCCACCCCACACCGTGACCATCCTCGGCCCGTGACCCGCCTCTAGGAGCGCTGCCAGGACTGGTTTGTCGCGCCGTGGCAGGTCCATAGGTTGGTGCCGCCATTGCAGGTGTAGATGGCGGTCGGGGTGCGGACGGTCAGCGACGTGCTGGCGTTGTTGAGGTTGTTGACGACCAGCGTCCACGCTCCATCGTGGTCGAACGCGGACACCTGTACACCGCTGGGCGCACCCGTCACGTTGTGCCGCACCGCACCCGGCCACACGAACCGGCTGTAGTGCGCGAGGCCGTAGTAACGCTTCGTCACGTACAGGGACTGGTTGCCGTTGCTGGCGTAGTTCGGGTCGTAGTAGATGAGGCCGTCGTTCCAGCCGGACGAGTTGGCCCGGTTCTGGCAGCCGGAGCTGGCGACCGGATCGCAGCCGAGCATCGGCGACAGCGCGGTCCACCAGTGGAAGGCGCTGTCGGCCAGGTACGCGGCGAACGCCTGGGTGCTCCCGGAGGCGAGGGTGCCGCCGCAGCTCTGCCCGTTGCTGGTCCACGCCGCCGGGGCGCTGTTGACGAAGCCGATCAGGTCCCGCACGCCCATGTCGAGGCGTACTGGAGGAACATCCGGCCGCCCGCGTCCCTGTTCCAGTCATAGCCGCCGGACGAGGTGCGGAAGGTCTGCGGCGCGCGGACCGGGTTGGTGACCGCCGTGCCGCCGCCGCCGATGTTGTACCGGTACGCGCTCAGCGCAAGCCCGCTGGACCCGAAGAGTAGGTTGGCGACCTGCTGGCGCGCCGCGGGAGCGAAGTTGACCAGGTCGTTTGGCCACCAGGCGCCGGACGCGCCGAAGTTGTCGATGGTCTGCGCCGGTGCCGGCGAGACCTCGGCGCCGGCGGCCGCGTACGCCGGTGTCGCAACCGAGAGGGCGGCGGTGAGCCCGACGACGAGGGCGGCAGCCAGCTGGCGGGAAACGCGCATACGGTACCTCCGGGTCAGGTTTGGCGGACGAGACCTCCCGCGTTGGTGCCGATGGCGGAGAGGAAGCGTTCCAGGGCGAAGGTCGCCGCGCCGAGACTCACGGGGTTGCCGGCGATGCGGCACAGCGTGATCTCGGTGGCCGCGAGCGGGCGGCGGAGCGCGTGACGGCCCACCACGGCTCGCACCTCGGCGAGCAGCGCGTCGCCGAGACGGGCGGCGACCCAACTGCTGAGCACGACGACTTCGGGGTTGACGAGGTTTATGAGGTCGGCGACCGCGACGCCGAGGTACCGCGCGGTCTCGGTGACCACTTTGGCCGCCACCGGGTCGCCGTCGGCCACTGCGCGAGCTAGCGCCTCGATCGTGGCGGTCTGGTCGTCCGGGTGCAGGAATGGGCTGTTGGGGGCGAGGTCGCGCAGGTTCTGCATGATGCCGGGCGCGCCGACGTAGGTCTCGACGCAGCCACGGCTGCCGCAGTGGCAGAGCCGGCCGTCGACGACGAGCGTGGTGTGGCCCCATTCGCCGGCGCTGTTGGTGGCGCCGCGGTAGAGCGCGCCGCCGAACGCCAGGCCGGCGCCGACGCCGGTGCCGAGGTTGACCACGACGACGTCGTCGCGGCCGCGCCCGGCGCCGAACCACAGCTCGGCCACCACGCACGCGCGCAGCGGGTTGTCCAGGTACAGCGGCATGTCCAGGGAGCGCGCGAGCTGGCTGCGCAGGGGTACGTCGTGCCAGTCCCAGTTGGGGGCGAAGACGGACACCCCGCCCTCGCGGTCGACCTGGCCCGGCACGCTTATCCCCGCGCCGAGCACCCGGTCGTGCCCGACGCCCGCCGTGGCCAGCGCCGACTCGACGCTGGACACGACGTGCGCCACCACCTGATCGGGGCGGTTCTCCTCCGGGTGCAGCTCTTCCTCGACACTGGCGAGTACCGTCAGCGCGGGGTCGAACAGCTCGACGTGTACGTACGTCTCCGCCACGTCGATGCCGACCAGGACGCCGCCGTTGGGGTTTATGGCGACCAGGCCGCGGGGCCTGCCGCCACCCGAGTCCTGGTAGCCGACCTCGACGAGCAGGCCCAACTCGAGCAGCTCGCCCACGAGGTTGGAGACCGTGGCGAGGCTCAGGCCGGTGTCGCTGGCGATCTGCTGGCGGGACACTGTGGCGGACGCGATGATGTGCCGTAGCACCTCGAAGCGGTTCGCTACCCGAATGTCTCTGGACGTACGCTTCACGAGCAAACTGTAACCCTTCGACGAACCCTTAGATTACGGCGCTCCGGTCCGTTGCCACTGCTGGTTCGTACCACTCGTGCAGGCGTACTGGATAGCCCTGGTGCCGGCGGTGGTCGAGCCGCTGACGATGTCCAGGCACTTGCCGCTGTGCCGGGCGGTGAGCCGGTAGTAGCCGCTGCCCACATCGGTGATCTGCCACTGCTGGTTGGTGCCGCCGCCGCAGGCCTGCTGGGTCACCCGCACCCCGTCGGCGGTCGACGACGACGGTACGGTTAGGCACCTGTTGCTGTGCCGCGCGATGAGCTGGTGGTACCCGGTGCCGAGGTCGAGCACCTGCCAGTGCTGGTTCGCGCCGCCATTGCAGCCGTACTGCCCCACCTCGACACCGTCGCCGGTCGCCTGGCTGACCACGTCGAGACATTGTCCACTGTGGCGAGCGCGCAGCGTCTCGTACGCGTTGCCGGAGCCGTTGCCGCTGACCGCTCCGGTGGCGGTGTCGATGTTCACGCGGGGGTACCAGGTCATCGACAGGGACGTGTTGGACGGGAAGGACAGCGGCAGCCACACGTACTTGGAGTCGTTCGCCTTGCCGCCCCAGGCACCGGCCCACCGGTCGCCCAGGTAGAGGTACGAGGTGGTCGAGGTGCCCTGCACCGGCACGACGTACGCGGACTGGGAGCCGTACGTGATGCTGTTGCCGACGTTCGTCGGCGAGGTCCAGCTGCCCGTGACGCTGCTGGCGGTCGCGTACCGGGCCTGGTTGGGCGACCAGCCGGTGGCGCCGGAGGTGAACAGGAAGTACACCCCGTTGCGCTTGAACATCGCCGGGGCCTCCCGGTACTGCCCGACCCAGAGCGTCTGGACCAGGCTGGCGACCCCGAGGTAATCGGAGGTCAGGCGATAGATGTTGAGGTCGGCGTTCACGCGGGTCGCGGAGATGAGGTACGCGGTGCCGTCGTCGTCGCGGAACACGGTCATGTCCCGCGAGTCGTACCCGAGGGGCCGGAAACTGCCCCGGTAGGTGTAGTTGCCATCCACGGTGGACGACGTGGCGACCGCGACCCGGGCCTGGCCGTAGTCGGAGCCGTTCTCCCAGTGCATCCAGAGCACGTACTGCCCCGTGGACGAGTTGTAGATGACCTTCGGGCGCTCGATGTTGCTGACGTTCAGCTCAGCCGCTGAGCTCTGGGTCAGGACGTTGTTGCGGAACTCCCAGTTGCGCAGATCGGTGGAGCGGTACACGGAGACGTACCGGAAGGTGTTGTTGTCGTTGCGGTTCTCGCCGAACCAGTAGTAATAGCCGCCGACCTTGATCATCCCGCCTCCGTGGGCGTGCAGCGGGTTGCCGGAGGTGTCGGTGAACTGGACGCCGTTGGTGACCGTGACGGTCGCGGCGCGGGCGGCGGCCGGGAACGCGAGCAGGAGGAGCAGCCCGGCCAGCACGGCCGCCAGATGTCTTGTGCGCGGTGCCCTGCGCATGGGACCTCCTTATTCGGGGGCTTATGATAAGCACGCGACATAGTGCGAGCGCTAGACCTTCATCGATGCCTTCGTGGCCTTCTCCACCTCAGGCAGGGCACGCGACCCTTCCTGGGAAGGACGGAAAGTGTCGCCCGCGCCCCTACGGTGATGGGGTGACCACGACTACGACCGATGTCGCCGCTCGCGCAACCGACCTTTGGAAGGTGTACGGCTCGGGGGAAGCCCAGGTCATCGCGCTCCGCGGAGTGAGCGTCGACCTGGAACGAGGCCGATACACCGCGATCATGGGGCCGTCCGGCTCCGGCAAGTCCACACTCATGCACTGCCTCGCCGGCCTCGACACCGTCACCCGGGGGCAGGTCTTCATCGGCGAAACCCAGGTCACCGGCCTCGGCGACGCCGGGCTCACCAGGCTACGGCGCGACAAGGTGGGCTTCATCTTCCAGCAGTTCAACCTGCTGCCGACGCTCACCGCGCAGGAAAACATCCTGCTGCCGCTGTCTATCGCCGGCCGCAAGGCCGACCCTGACTGGTACAAGACGGTCATCGAGACGGTCAACCTCAGCGACCGCCTCGGCCACCGGCCCAGCCAGCTCTCCGGCGGCCAGCAGCAGCGCGTCGCCTGCGCCCGAGCCCTCGTCGCCCGACCGGAGGTCATCTTCGCCGACGAGCCCACCGGCAACCTCGACTCCCGCTCCGGTGCCGAGGTGCTCGGCTTCCTGCGCAACTCCGTCCGCGAGTACGGGCAGACGATCGTCATGGTCACCCACGACCCGGCGGCCGCCTCGTACGCCGACCGGGTCATCTTCCTCGGCGACGGGCAGATCGTCGACGAGATGACCGAGCCCACCGCCGAAGCGGTGCTCGACAAGCTCAAGGGCCTCGATGTCGGAACGGGAGGCGCGTAGATGCTGCGCGCCAGCCTCAAGAGCCTGTTCTCCCGCAAGCTGCGGCTGACCCTCGCCATCGTGGCGATCGTGCTGGGCGTGTCGTTCCTGTCCGGGGCGTTCGTGCTCAGCGACTCGCTGACCGCGCGCTTCGAAAAGCTGCTGCGGTCCATCAACCAGAACGTCGCCGTCCAGGTCATGCCCACCGAAGAGGCGGCCGATGACGACCCGCAGCCGCTGCTCACGCAGCAGCAGGTCGACGCACTCGCCCAGGTGCCGGGCGTGGCCACCGCGCAAGGCGACGTCACCGCCCTCGGCGTGATCCCGTTCGACGTGCGCGACGGCAAGCCCGTCACCACCCAGGGCGCGCCGCAGATCGGCGGCGGCGTCACCGGCGACGACCCCTTCGCGCTCGTCTCGATCGCCGATGGCCGGTGGCCGACGGCCGAGACCGAGGTGACGATCTCGCGGTACACGGCGGAGCAGGCGCACGCCGCCGTTGGCGACCGGCTCAAGGTGTACCTGCCAGAAGTCAACGAGGCCCGCGAGTTCACGCTCGTCGGCATCGTGGCTTACGAGGGTGACCGCGACTCGCTCGCCGGCGAGACGCTGATCCTCTTCCAGGAGGCGTTCGCGCAGCGCACGTTCTACGGCGCCGAGGGCCGGTTCTCCGGCGCGTACCTTGGCACCGAGCCCGGCGTCACGCAGGAGCAGCTGCGCGACCGGGTGGCGCCGCTGGTGCCCGCCGGGTTCGAGGCCAAGACCGGCGAGCAGGCCAACGAAGACGCCGCCAACGAGGTGCAGGAAGGGCTGTCCGCGGTCACCACGTACTTCTTCGGGCCGTTCGCCATCGTCGCGCTGCTCGTAGGCATCTTCCTGATCTTCAACACGTTCAACATCCTGGTCGCGCAGCGGGCCAAGGAGCTGGCGCTGTTCCGGGCCATGGGCGCGAGCTGGGGCCAGGTCACCAGCTCGGTGCTCGTCGAGGCGGTGCTGGTCGGTGTCGTCGGCAGCACGCTCGGGCTGCTCGCCGGCATCGGCCTGGGTATGGCTGGCAGCAGCGCGCTCACCTCGTTCATCGGGGCTCAGCTGCCGGGCGCCGGCATCCAGGTGGGCGCCACACCGATCATCCTGGCGTACGCCGTCGGCGTACTGGTGACCGTGATAGCGGCCTTCGTGCCGGCGGTTCGCGCGTCGGCGGTCCCGCCGCTGGCGGCCATGCGCGACGTGGCGCGGCCCGACAAGCCCCTCCTCGCGCTGTCCATCGCGGGCACGGCCCTGGCCGTGCCCGGCGCGGCGCTGACCGGCGCCGCGCTCACCGGCATCGGCGGCCTCACGCTGCCCGCCCTGCTGATCGGCGTGCTGCTGTTCTTCCTCGGCGTCACGCTGCTCTCGCCGCTGCTCACCCGCCCGCTCGCCGGGCTGATCGGGCGCGCGGTCGGCTGGGGCATCAGCGGCCAACTCGGCGTCCGCAACGCGCTGCGC
The DNA here is from genome assembly GCF_036906915.1 of Micromonospora sp. CPCC 206061. Taxonomy (NCBI): domain Bacteria; kingdom Bacillati; phylum Actinomycetota; class Actinomycetes; order Micromonosporales; family Micromonosporaceae; genus Micromonospora; species Micromonospora sp. CPCC 206061. The sequence goes on along the minus strand of NZ_JBAKHX010000012.1, from coordinate 87,850 downwards.
AACCCGCGCCGCACCGCGGTCACCGCCGCCGCCCTGATGATCGGCGTGACGCTGGTCAGCACGGCCAGCGTGCTCGCCGCCTCGTTCAACAAGACGATCGACGAGACGATCAGCTCGACAATTGGCGCCGAGATCGTGATCCAGACCAACTCGACGCAGGGCCCGCCGGACGGCACGATCGGCTTCTCCTCCGAGGCCATCGACGAGGTACGCGCGCTGCCCGGCGTCGACCAGGCGGTCCCGTTCTACCTGACCGTCGACGCACGGGTCGACAACGGGTCACCGCCGTTCGGCGGCGTCTTCGCGATCGACGACCTCGCCGTGGCGCGCGACATGTTCGCCCTGAAGGCCGTCGAGGGCGACCTGCGCACGCTCGGCCCGGACGAGGTCGTCGCGGACCAGAACACCGCCGACTCGCGCGGCTGGTCCGTCGGCGACGCCATTCCCGTCGAGCTGAACAAGGGGGGCGAGCGGCCGTACCGGCTCGTCGGCGTCTACGAGTCGACGCCGATCTGGACCGACACGATGATCCTGCCCCAAGCCGCGGTGTCGAACTTCAACGGTCCGCTGGCGTTCCAGGCCTACGTGTCGCTCGACGACGGCACCGACCCCGGCACCGTCATACCTGAGGTCGAGAGCATCATGTCCGACTATCCGCTGGTCACGGTGGGCGACCGGTCCAGCCTGATCGACCAGTTCACCAGCTTCACCGACATCGCGCTGGGGATCATCTCGGTGCTGCTCGGCGTGGCGATCGTCATCGCGCTGCTCGGCATCCTCAACACGCTGCTGCTCAGCATCTACGAGCGCACCCGCGAGCTGGGCATGCTGCGCGCCGTGGGGATGAGCCGCGGCGGCGTCACGCGGATGGTCGGCACGGAGTCGGTGGTGATGGCGGTGTTCGGGTGCGTGCTCGGCATCGTCATGGGCATCGCGCTGGGCGTGGCCATCGCGACCGCCCTGATCGACCGCGACTTCCTGACGACGATCGCCATCCCGTGGGTCAGCCTGATCGTGTTCGTGCTGATCGCCGTGGTGGCGGGCGTCCTGGCCGCCCTGTGGCCGGCCCGCCGCGCCGCCCGTTTGAACGTTCTGGCGGCGATCGCCTACGAGTAATGGGCTTCCGCCCGTGGGCGCGGCGGGCCTCCGCGGAGGCCCGCCGCCCCTTCTTCCGTCGATCAAGGGAATATGCACGTGGTTGGATCTCTTTTCCACGTGCGTTTGCCCTTGATCGACGGAATGGCCTTGATCGGCGCGGACCGGCAGCAGCACGGCCGTCGGGCGGCACGGCCATCGGCCGCGGCACGCCTCTCGGGCGGCACGGCTCTCGGGCGGCACGGCCGTCGGGTGTGTGGTCAGGCGGCGCGGGCGGCGTGGTCCAGGGCGCGGATGGCCGCGTACACGCGGGCCTTCACCGTGTCGACGGGCAGGCCCAGCGTGGTCGCGGCCTCCGTGACCGTACGGCCGCGGAAGTACGTCTCGGCCAGGATCTCGCGGTGCACGGGGTCGAGCCTCGACAGCGCCGCCGTGACCGCCGCCGCGTCGAGCCTGGCGCCGGACGAGGTCGCCGCCGGCTCAGCCAGCGGCGGCGGGTCGGCCTGGTGGGGCCGGTGGGCGGTCCGGGAGGGGGTGGCGCTGGACCAGCGGGTGTTCCGGTGCTCGCCGCCGCTCCCCTGCTCCGCGCCGCGCCGCCCGTCGCCGCCGGCGAGTGGGGGGTGCCGGTGCCGGCCGCCCGCCGGCCGCGCTAGCCACATGACCTGCCCGTTATGGTCGCTCATCCCGCAGCCTCTCAATCCCCCAGTTGATTCGCGCACGACTAGGAGATGCGGGCCGCCAAAGCGGATAACACAAATTTTCCTTGCGGGCTTCGGGTGGGTACGAGCGAGTGCGGCCCGGCGCTAGCCGACCGGGAGATGTCGAGCAATCCGGCCGGTAGTGGCGTTGGCGGGGCCGCGCGCCGGCGTGGTCCGGAACGAGCGCGCAACGGCACCGATCAAGGAGATCTGCATGGATCAAGGGCAAACGCACGCGGAAAAGAGATCAAACCACGTGCATTTGCCCTTGATCGACGAGCAGAGCGCGCGCGGAGGCGCGCCCGCACGCGGCGCGCGGAGGCGCGCGGGGAGGCGCGCGGGGAGGCGCGCGGGGAGGCGCGCGGGGAGGCGCGCGGGAGGGGGATGGCTTGGCCGGCGGCCAGGAGGGGGCCGTGGGTCGCTGCCCACGCCGCGATGGGGCGTCGCTGATGGGAGATCGGCCTCCAGGACCGCGAGTGGGGGGAGCACTGACGCGCCCACCGGTGTACCGCTTCTTGGGAACTACGGCGTTGGCGACATAAAGTCCATGCTCAAAGCGCCGTATATCCTATCCGCTTAGTAGAGTTTTCGATTTGTCGCGATCGGCAGCCGTCGAAACAGCCGATCCGCACACGGGGTGGGATTTGGGACGATACGGGCCATGACCATCAGCGGAGTCCGGCCCATCGACACGCCCGCCCGCACCGATGGGGTCCGGGCGGCCACCCCACGCGAAGACGCCGTCATGGTGCTGCTCGCCGCATGTCTCGTCGGCGGCGCGCTCTCCGACGGCTGGGCACACGCCAACGTCATCGAGACGCTCGAAGGGTTCTTCACCCCGTGGCACGGCCTGCTGTACGCCGGCTTCGCCGGCAGCGCGGCGTGGACGTTCTGGCTCGCCTACCAGCGACGAGACCAGGCGCCGCGCTGGTGGCGCGACGGCTGGCCGGCCGGATACCGGCTCGGAGCATTCGGCGTGCTGCTGTTCCTCACCGGCGGGCTCGCCGACATGGTCTGGCACGAGACCATCGGGATCGAGGTCGGCCTGGAGGCCACGTTCAGCCCGAGTCACATGCTGCTCGACGTGGGCGGCGTCCTCATCGTTACCAGCCCGCTGCGCTCGTGGTGGGCGACCGGCCGCGGCGCGATCGCGGGCATCGTCTCGGTGACCCTCGGGGCGATGGCCGCGACAATCCTGCTCACGCACTCGTCCGCGTTCATGACGATGGCACCCACCCAGCCGTATGACGGGGTGGACGGTGACGCGAGCGGGCTCGAGGGAATGACCCGACTGGTCGCGCTGACCGGCGTGAGCAGCTACGTGATCACGACGCTGCTGTTGACGGTACCGCTGCTGCTGGTGCTGCGGCGGCGGCCGGCGCCCGGTGCGGCGACCGCGGTCACCGCCGGTGTGGCGCTCTTCATCATGGTGATGTTCGAGTTTCCGGCGGCCCAGGCCGCCGGCGCGATCGCCGCCGTGTGCGGCGCCGCGGTCGCGGACGCGCTTCTCATCCGCTTTGATCGGGTACGCGGCATTGGCGCCCCACTCCGCCTGATGATCGCCGGTGCCCTTTTCCCCGCCCTTGTCTGGTCGGGGCAACTGCTCGGATTGCACCTCGCCGAAGGCGTGCGATGGCCCGCGGAAATGTGGACGGGGGTCATCGTGTTCACGGCAATCCTCGGTGCACTGCTCGGAACGCTGGCGGGCGGTTACGCGGGGCAGCCTGCGGGCAACCGGCAGTCATGAGCGAGCCCGCGCCGCTGATCTGGGTATGCATCTGTCCGGAAGCCGTCACATGCGGTTAGCTAAGGGAGGGGAGCCAGCGACGGAGGTGGCGGCCATGATCGTCGAAAACGCGCCGGTGGTAGCGGGTTTGAAAGACATGGCCACCGACTCCGACACCATTCGGCTCGCCGCGCAGGAGGCCGCCTCGACAAGCAGCCCGCTACACATCGTGCACGCCTTCGTGTGGCAGCTCTTCCTGTCCAGCGAGTACGGCGACGACCGCGAGTTGGCGCACCAGATGCTGGGCGAGGCCGTGGCGCTCGCCCGCGACGAATACCCCTCGTTGACCGTGACGTCCGAGGTGGTCGACGGCGACCCTACCCGGGTGCTGTTGCGCGCCGCCAACGACGCCGAGTTGCTCGTGCTCGGTGGGCAGGGTCTCGCGCGCTACGGCACCGACCCGGCGTTGTCGGTCTCCATCCAGGTGGCCGCCCGCGCCAGCCAACCGGTGCTCTTCGCCTGCGGCGCCGAACGGCCGGGGCCGATCGTGGTCGGCGTCGACGGCTCGGCCGACGCGGCCGTCGGACTGGAGGCCGCGTACGACGAGGCCCGCCGCCGCCACACCGGCGTGGTCGTCGTGCACGCCGAGGGCGCCCCGTGCGCGGAGCCTCCTCCCCCGGCGGTGCCAGCCGAACACCGCATCGTCGACCTGCCCGCCGACGAGGCACTGATCGCCGAGTCGAGCGGCGCCCAACTGGTCGTGGTCGGCGCCCAGGGCGACCGCCCCACCCTGCTGGGCCCGGTGACCCAGGCCGTCCTGCGACACGCCCACTGCCCGGTCCTCGTAGCGCGAGTCCACCCGAACCACGCCGGCAACGGCGTACGCCGCACGGACCAGGCCCTCGCCTCGTGACATCAGGTTTCGAGCATCACGCGGACGTCCCACGGGGCCAGGGGTAGCTCGGTGCCGGCGCCGTGGTCGGTGCCCGCCAGGATGTCGCGGGCCGACACCGGCACGGTCAGCGTTGTCGGTTCCCAGGACCAGTTGTGCAGGAAGCGCAACCGCCGCCCGTCCGTCGCTGTCGCGCCGGTCGAGGTGACCGTTGTGGGCACGCCGGCCCAGGTGCCCGCGTTGGGCGCTAGCCAGCGGAAGAGGGCAGCACCCAGGGCCGGATTCGGGATCGTGCCGACGTAGGTGACGCGGCCCCGGCCGTGCGCGCGGGTCGTGATGGCCGCGAACCGGCCGAAGTGCGGGTGGTCGTAGCCGGCGACGACCTCGGCGCCGTCCGCGACGAGGCCGTCGGCCCAGCGCGTGCCAGCGGCCCCGTCGGGCAGAGCCAGCCCGGCCCGCGCAAGCACGGGCAGATCCAGCCCGGCCCGCGCAAGCACGGGCAGATCCGCCGGCAGGTTGTTGAACTCCTCGTACCAGGCGCCCGCCGCCTCCGCGAGCCGGGCCGGCTGTACCTCGCCGCGGGCGCGCGCCTCGTGGTCCGCGTATCCCGTGCGGGGGCCCAGCACGAGGTGGCCGCCCCCTTCGGCGTACGCGACGAGCCAGTCCAGTGTGGAGTCGTCGGCGACGTACAGGCCGGCCACCACCAGCACCGGGTGGCGGGCGGCGAACTCGTGAGGCGCGACGTCGACGGCCTGCGGCGTGTGCAGGACGCGCACCTGCTTGCCCGCCTCGAACGCGCCCCGGTAGAACGGGTCGAACACGCCCTGGTACGAGCGCGGGTCCGGGCCGCCGTCGGGGAGGGCGAGCGCCGGCTGGGCCGCCAGAGCCCACTTGCTCGGTGTCGAATACAGCATCGCCACGTCGGCGTCCGGGGTGAGGCCGTCGACGAGGTCGCCCGCCTGGGCCAGCTCGGCGCCGATGCGGGCGATCTCGCGGTAGGTGCGGCCGGGGCGTCCACTGTGGGGCAGCACGCCCATCCAGTAGGTCTCGGTGCCGAACTGGAGGGTGCGCCACTGCCAGTACTCGATCATCTTCGCGCCGCGGGCGACGAGCGCCCACGCGGCCTGGCGCCACTGCCCCTCGTACGCGGGCTGGTTGGTCCACGAGCCGCCGATGGCCTGGGCGTTGGTCTCGGTGACGAGGTACGGCTCCTGGCGGGAGGACCACATGCGGTCGGCGGTGAGGTAGAGCGCCCAGCAGTCCTGGGTCATCCAGTGCTGCTGCCTGTGCTGAGGGCTGGGCACGGTGAGCCCGTCCTGCATGGCGTAGTAGGGGTTGCCGGCGGTGACGTCGAGGGTCCGGGTGAGCTCGTCGTCGGCGACGCCGGGCCGCTCGTACGAGATGCAGGTGGTGACGAAGTGGTCGGGCCGGGTGTACTCGCGCACGATCCCCGCCTGCCAGGCGATGAACTCGGTGACCTGCTCGGCCTGGAAGCGCCGCCACGCCTGCTCGTACTGCGGCTGCACGTTGCCATCGGGCACCCACAGATCCGCCCATGTGGACAGTCGGTGCGACCAGTAGACCAGGCCCCACTCGCGGTTGAGCGTCTCCACGTCGCCGTACCGCTCGCGCAGGTCGTCGACGAACCGCTGGAAAACGCCGTGGTTGTACAGGAGCTCGTTGCCGGGCTCGTTGTCCACCTGGTACCCGATGATGGCCGGGTGGTCGGCGTACCGCTCGACGACTCGGCGGATGATCCGCTCGGCGTGGAACAGGTAGGCCGGGTGGGTGAAGTCGACCTCCTGCCGGGCGCCCCACGGGATGCGGCGCCCGGTGGCCCGCTCCCCCGCGATCTCCGGGTACTGCCGGGCCAGCCACGGCGGCACCGCGTACGTCGGCGTACCCAGGACGACGCCGATGCCACGCTCGTGGGCACCGTCCAGTGTGGGCTGGAGCCAGTCGAGGTCGAAGCGCCCGTTTTCGGGCTCCCACGTGGACCAGACCGACTCACCGACCCTGATGACCGTGAAGCCCGCCTCGGCCATCAGGTCGAGGTCGGTCTTCAACAGGTGCGACGGGTGGTACTCCGGGTAGTAAGCCGCTCCGAACAGGACACTCACTGCTTCACTCCTCCGGCGCCGAGGCCGCTCTGCCAGTACCGCTGGAGCATCAGGAACGCGGCGACCAGCGGGACGATGGACAATAACGAGCCGGTGACCACCAGCGGCAGCACGTCGCCGCTGGCCCCGCCACCCATCGAGGCCTGCGCGGCCCAGTTCGCGAGGCCCACGGTCACCGGATACAGGGATGGGTTGTTGAGCATGATGAGCGGCAGGAAGTAGTTGTTCCAGGTGGCGACCAGCGTGAAGAGCAGCACCGTCACGAAGCCGGGTGCGAGCAGCCGCATCGCCACCTGCCAGAAGATGCGAAACTCGCCCGCGCCGTCGATGCGGGCGGCCTCGATGAGCCCGTCGGGCACGGCGTCCTGGGCGTAGACCCGCATGAGGTAGAGGCCGAACGGGTTCACCAGGGACGGCAGGATGATGGCCCACGGGGTGTTGACGAGGCCGACCTTGCTGAACACCAGATATGTCGGGATGGCCAGCGCGGTGCTCGGCACCATGATGGACCCGAGCACGACGCCGAACAGCGCGTTGTTGCCCCGAAACCGGAACTTCGCGAACCCGTACCCGGCCAGTGCCGCGAGCAGCGCCGCGCCGCCCGCGCTGACGACGGCGTACACGGCGGTGTTGAGCAGCCAGCGGGCGTAGACGCCGTTGTCGGCGGCGAACACCTCCCGGACGTTGCGCGGCAACGAGAAGTCGTCGGCGAACCACAGCCCGAAGCTGGAGAACAGGTCGCCGGTCGTCTTCGTCGAGGCGATCACCAGCCAGAAGAGCGGCAGCATGAAGTACACGAGGAAGGCGAGCATCGCGAGCGTCAACACAGGGCTGCGCCTGCCGGGAAGACGGTCCGCCGTCATGACCGCCTCCGGTTCGCCGCGAGCTGGACGGTGTACGAGACCGCGACGATGACGACCCCGAGCAGGAACGACACCGCGGCGGCGTAGTTGACGTCCTGGCTGGTGAAGGCCAGCGAGTACGCGTACAGGTTGGGTGTGTAGGCGCTGTCGATGACGTTCGGCGCCAGCCGCTGCAGCAGCTGTGGCTCGTTGAAGAGCTGGAAGCTGCCGATGACCGAGAAGATGAGGGTCAGCAGCAGCGCCGGGCGCAGGGCCGGGATCTTGATACTCCACGCGATCCGCCACGCGCCCGCGCCGTCGACCGCCGCCGCCTCGTACAGCTCGGTGGGCACCGACCGCAGCGCCGCGTACAGGATGATCATGTTGTATCCGGTGAACTCCCACGTCACCACGTTGGCCAGGGAGCCGAGCATCAAGTCCGACCCGAGCAGGTTGGGCGCGTTCCATCCCACCTTCTCGAACAGTTGGGCGATCGGGCCAAAATCCGGGCCGTACAGGTAACCCCACATGAGGGCGGCCACCACGCTGGGCACCGCGTACGGCACGAAGATGCCCAGCCGCAGCAGCCGCGACAGCCACAACACTCCACTGTCGAGCGCGAGGGCGAAGAACAGCGCCAGCCCCAGCATGACGGGCACCTGGATGGCGAAGAACGCGCCGACCCGCGCCACTCCGCCGAGCAGGCGGTCGTCGCTGAGGGCCCGGGTGTAGTTGTCGAGTCCCGCGAACGTGGTGCCGCCGATCAGCTGCTCCCGGAAGAGGCTGAGGTACCCGGCGTACGCCAGCGGCACCACGAGCATCGCGACGAACACCACGAGGAACGGGGCCACGAAGAGGTACCCGGCGGCGGCCCGGCGGGATCCAGCCCGCCGGCGCCGCGGCACCGCGGCGGTCACAGTGGACATCTATTCCACCTTGAAGCCCTGGTTCTTCGCGTACGTCGTGATGCGTTGCTGCCACTGGTCGAGAGCGGCCACGGTGTCGGTCCTGTCGGCGAGGGACTTGCCGACGGTCTCGTCCCAGTCGTTGACGGTCTGGTCGAGGAACGGCGGCCACTGGAAGTCGGTCGCCACCGTGTCGCTGATGCCGGCGAACACCTGGTTGACCTGCTGGCCGCCGTAGAACGCCGGCTTCTGGTCGCTGAACGCCGGGTTCGACAGCACGGCCTTGGTAGCCGGGAAGAGGAACTGCTCGGTCGCGAACATCATCGTCGACTCGGGGTCGGTGTTGAGGAACTCGGCGAACTTCGCCGCCGCGATCGGGTTCTTCGTCGTCTTCACCACGGCGCTGGTCGAGCCGCCCCAGTTGCCGGCCTCCTGCCCGCCGTCCGTCCACTGTGGAAGAGGCGCGGCCCGCCACTTGCCGCTGGTGTCCTTGGCGCTGGTGGACAGGAACACCGGACCCCACGCGGCGGTCAGCCAGGTGGCGTACTTGCCGCGGTTGAGCCCCTGGTACCACTGGTCGGTGAAGTCGGCGTCTGTCGAGATGACGCCCTCTTTCGCCAGGCCGCCCCAGTATTGGCCGAGCTTCTTGGACGCCTCGTCGTTGACGCTGACGCTGATCCGGTCGCCATCGGTCTTGAAGGGACGCGAGCCGGCCTGCCACAGCAGCCCCATCCAGGCGCCGTTCTGGTTCGAGGCGAGGTTGGTCAGGTACACGTTGGGGTCGGCGGCGTGCAGCGTGCGGGCCGCCGCGGCGAACTCGTCCCACGTGGTCGGCGGCTTGATCCCGTACTTGTCGAAGATGTCTTGCCGGTACAGCATGCCCATCGGCCCGGTGTCCTGCGGGATCGCCCACACCTGCCCGTCCGCGCCGGTCACCTGGCCCCAGGTCCAGTCCACGAACTGGTCCTTGAGCGCCTCCGCGCCGTAGGGGCGCAGGTCGAGCAGGTCGCCCGTGATGGTGAAGGTGGGGATGTACTGGAACTCGATCTGCACCACGTCGGGCGCGCCGCTGCCGGCTTTGAGGGCGGTGCGGAGCTTCGTGTACTGCGGCTCGCCCTGACCGGCGTTGACCAGCTTCACGTTGATCGCGGGGTACTCCTTCTCGAAGAGCGCGATCTCCTTGTCGATGTTCGGCACCCAGCTCCAGAACGTCAGCTCGGTCGGCGTCTGCATCGCCTTGTCGATGTCGGCCTGGCTGACGGCGCTGGACGTACCGCCGGAGTCGTCGTCCGACCCGCCGCCGCAACCGGCGAGGACCAGCCCGGCGGCCACGCCCGCGGCGAGGAGCCGGAGTCGCGGTGTTCTCATGATGTCTCCCTCGGTGGTGCGGTCGACTCGCGTACGACGAGGTGCGCGGGGAGTTCGTGGTGGGCCGCCGCCGCACCGCTCTCGATCTCCTCGACGAGCAGCGCCAGGCCGTACTCGGCGATGGCCTCGAAGTCCTGGCGGATGGTGGTGAGCGGCGGGCTGAGGTAAGCCGCCGCGGGGATGTCGTCCATGCCGACGACGCTGACGCGGCCCGGAACGTGGAGGCGGGCCTCCGCGAACGCCCGCAGCACCCCGATCGCCATCTCGTCGTTGGCGACGAACACCGCGGTGACGTCGGGGTTGGTAGCCAGCTGCCGCCCGGCGGCGTACCCGGACGCGGGCGACCAGTCGCCCTCGATGACAGGTGGTTCGGCGACGCCGGCGGTGGCAAGGGCGTGCCGCCAGCCGCTGGCGCGGTCGCGGGCCGCCCACCACTGGCTCGGGCCGGCCACGTGCCAGACGGTCGCGTGGCCGAGCGCGAGCAGGTGTTCGGTGGCGACCCGTCCGGCGTCGACGCCGGACGCGCCGGTGAGGACGACGCGCGGTCCTTCGATGCCGGGCGTGGGCCCGAAGCTGAGCACCGGTACCTCGGGCTCGATGCGCAGCTCCTGCCCCTCGTCGATGGGTTCGGAGAGCACGATGCCGTCGACGCCCTGCGCCAGCAGCGAGTCGACGGCGGCCATGACGCTGCCGTCCTGGCCTTCGAGGGTGTGGACGATGCTGAGCGCGTAGCCGGTCTCGCGGGCCCGCCGCTCCAGCGCGACCAATGTGGACGACGGGCCGTAGAGCGCGCTGCCCAGCGACACGACCCCGATGCGGTGGAAGCGGCCAAGGTTGAGCGCGCGGGCCGCGGTGTTGCGCCGGTACCCCAACTCGCGCGCCGCCGCGAGCACGCGCTCGCGGACGGCCTCGCTGACGTACGGCTCGCCGTTCATCACGCGGGAGACCGTCTTCTGCGACACCCCGGCCAGCCGCGCCACGTCCGTGCTGCCTGGCGGGCGGCGGCTGGCCTGGGACATCGCACCCTCCCGCAGGCTTGACTACGTAGTCAGGACTACGTAGTCAGGACTACGTAGTCAGACTGTGCGCCTCCGGGCTGCGGATGTCAAGAACGTGTTAACGGCCAGCGACTGGGTAGGGCCCATGTATCCACATCACTGCTTTGGAGGTACGCCATGACGCAGACGGTTCGCGATGTGATGACCCCTGGCCCGGTGACCGTAGCGCCGGACGCCACACTGATCGACGCCGCACAGCAGATGCGCGACAAGGACATCGGCGACGTGCTCGTCGTCGACCTGGACGGCCACCTGCGCGGCATCGTCACCGACCGCGACATCGTGGTCCGGGCGCTCGCCGACGGCCGCGAGGCCCGCGTCACCATGGTCGGCGACGTGTGCAGCCCCGACCCGGTGTCGGTGGCGCCGGACGACGACGTCGAACGGGCCGTGGACATGATGCGCGGCAAGGCGGTACGCCGGCTGCCGGTCGTCGAGAACGGCCGGCTCGTGGGCGTCGTGTCGCTCGGCGACATGGCCATCGAGCGCGACCCGCAGTCCGCGCTCGGCCAGATCAGTGCGGCGGCCGAGAACAACTGACCATTTGACCTCAAGTCGTGTTGAGGTTGCATGGTCGGTGCCATGCGAGTCATTGAGGTAACCCAATTCGGCGGTCCAGAGGTACTTGCGCTGAGAGAGGCGCCCGATCCGGTGCCCGGGCCCGGCGAGGCGGTGGTCGACGTGGCCATCGCCGACGTCCTGTGGGTCGAGACGAAGATCCGGAGCGGGGACGGCAAGCCGTACTTCGACCACGAACCGCCGTACCGCGCGGGCGTCGGCGTCGCCGGGACGGTCGCGGCGACCGGGGCGGGGGTCGACCCCGCGTGGCGGGGCCGCCGGGTGGTCACGGGCACCGGCGCGCACGGCGGATACGTCGAGCGGGCACTCGTGCCGGTGGACGGGCTGGTACCGGTACCCGATGAACTGTCACTGACCGACGCGGCCGCGCTGCTGCACGACGGCACCACCGCGATCGCCGTCGCGGACCTCGTCGCGATCAAGCCCGGCGACAAGGTTCTCGTCACGGCCGCCGGCGGCGGCCTGGGCGCGCTGCTCGTGCAGCTCGCGCACGCGGCCGGCGCGTACGTCGTGGCCGCCGCCCGCGGCAGCGCGAAGTTGGACCGCATCCTCCGCCTCGGCGCGGACGCCACGGTCGACTACTCCAAGCCCGACTGGATCGAGCGGGTACGCGCGGCGGCCGGCTCCCTCGACGTGGTGCTCGACGGCGCCGGCGGGGAGTACGGCCGGGCGGCCTTCGACCTGGTCGCACCGGGCGGGCGGGTCTGCGCGTACGGCACGCCGGCGGGCGAGTTCGCGGTACCCGACCCGGACGTGGCCGCCGCGCGCCGCATCACCGTGACCGGCATCCAGGACGTGCAGCTCACCCCGGAGCAGTTCCGGGAGCGCCTCGGGCGGGCGCTCGCCGCCGCGGCCGCCGGACGTGTCACCCCGCTGGTGGGACAGGTGTACCCGTTGGAGCGCGCCGCCGAGGCACACGCCGCCATCGAAAAGCGCGCTGTGACGGGGAAGACACTACTGTCGGTCTGAGGACCTTCGGCCCTGTCCGCCGGGTGGCCCGGCACGGAGGGTGGGACGGATGACGGCGATCACGACCGGATTCACGGCCGACGATCTGCGCTGCGCGGTGGCGGCCGCGGTGCACGCGCCGTCGCAGCACAACAGCCAGCCGTGGCGGTTCCGGCTCCGTGACGGCGGCATCGAGGTGTACGCCGACCATGACCGCCGGCTCTCCGACTGGGCCGCGTACCTGGCGTGCGGGGCGGCCACCTTCAACCTCCGGCTGGCGCTGGCCGCCGCCGGCATCGTCCCCCGGGTGCGGCTGCTACCGCATCCGGACGAGCCCCACGTGGTGGCGCGCCTGGAGCCCGACCGGTACCGCGCCGCCGCGCCGCACGAGCACGCGTTGTTCGCGGCGGTGCGGCTACGGCACAGCAACCGGGCGCCGTTCTTGCCCGACCCGGTGCCGCTCGACGCCCGCTGGCGCCTGGTCGAGGCGGCGCGCGCCGAGGGCGCGTGGGTCGAGCTGGTGATCGGAGCATCCGGGGTGAGCGCGCTCGGAGAGCTCGCGCACAATGCGCACCGAGCTCTTCAACGCGATCCGGAGCAGCGCGCGGAGATCTCCCGGTGGACCCGGCACGGGCCGGCCCACGACGGGGTGCCCGCGGCCGTGGGCGGGCCGGTCGCCGCCCCGGACGAGCTGCTGCCGATGAGGCACCGCGCGCCCACCGCCATCCCCCTCCAGGCGCGCCCCCTCACCGCCACGCGAGGAGCGAACGGCGGTCCCGGCTGGGATGCCACTTCGGACCGGAACGACCCGCACGGCGGGCGTGGTCGCGACGGCGGGCGCGGCGGCAACAGCGGGCCGAGCTGGGACGGCGGGCGCGGCGGCGAGGTCGAGCCCGAACCGCTGGTCGCCGTGATCGGTACGGCCGGCGACAGCGCCACCGACCAGATCACCGCCGGCCAGGCGCTGCAACGGATGCTGCTCACCGCCACCAACGCCGAGCTGACCGCCTCGATGATCTCGCAACCCATCGAGGTGAGCGGCGCCCGCGAGCAGCTGCGGCGCGCGCTCGGCCGGTTCGGGGTGCCGCAGATGGTGCTGCGCATCGGGTACGGCCAGCCGGGCCGCCCGACACCCCGCCGCTCCCCCGACGAGGTCACCGACGGCCCATAGCGTGATCAGGGCGCTACTGGGCGCCCAGAAGGTCGACGACGAAGCGCAGGGCGCCGCCCGGCCGGCCTTGGCCCGGGTTGTCGCCGTACGCCAGGTCAGAGGGGATGTCGAGCTGCACGCGGCTGCCCACCTTGACCCCAGCGAGCCCCTGGTCCCAGCCCGGGATCACGCCACCCTGGCCGAGCTGGAACGTGAAGGCCTCTTGACGCTTCCAGGACGCGTCGAACTCCTCACCTGTCTTGTAGGTGACGCCGACATAGTTGACCGTGACCTGCTGACCCTGCGCGGCGGCCGGGCCGGTGCCCTCGATGAGCGTCGTGACCTTGAGCTTGGTCAGGTCGCCGGTGCCGGCCTTCACCACGGGCTTCTCCCCGAGCGCCGGGTCGGCGCCGGCGGGCAACGGCGGGAACGGGGCGGCGGTGGGCGAGGCGCTTTCGCCCGGCGTGGTGGTCAGCGCGGGCGACGCCGTACCGTCGCTGTCGCCGCCTCTGACCAGTGCGAACACCACGACGATGACCGCGATCGCGGCGAGACCGGCCGCGGCGCCGGCGATCGCCTGGTTGCGGCGCTTGCGCTCGGCGGCCTTCGCCGCGGCGGCCTTGGCGGCCGCCCGCCGCTCGGACTTGGTCATGCGCGGCTGGTTGCTGGTCACGCCGGGTCCTCCTGGGTCGGTCACAAAACTCCGCACACCGTACCCGGCGCGCCTGGACGCCGCGGCCCCACCCGATGGGATCAGCCCACCACGGACTCGTACACCGCCGCGAGGCGGGCTATCACGGCGTCCTGAGAGTATTCACCGAGCTTTGAGCGGCCGTCGCTCCGAGCGCCTGCAGCCAGGACCTCGGCCGCCGCCCACACCAGGTCGGCCACCAGATCATCCCGCCGCGCGGGGAACGGGACGACCGCGCTCGGGGTGACGCCGGCCAGCACCTCGGCGGCGTCGCCGACGTCCACGCTCACCACGGGCAGGCCCATCGCGGCGGCCTCCTTGACCACCAAGGGGCCGCTCTCGGTGCCCTGGCGCGAGGTGACCAGCAGGACGTCGGCGGCGGCGAACTTGGGTACGACGTCCGCGCGGGTCTGGCCAGGGCCGGGCAGGACCAGCTCGCGCGCCGCGACCCCTTGCGCGACAAGGGCCTCCAGCACGTCCTCGTACAGGTCGTACTGCTTGACGGGGTTGTCGGGCGCGGCGCCGAAGAGCAGCACCTTGTCGTCCGGCCCAAACCCGAGCGCCGCGCGCGCCGCCGCACGCTCCTGTTCGGACGGTGGCTGGAAGAGGTCGAAGTCGACGCCGTTGGGCACGACGATCCCGGCTGGGTCGCCGGCCGCGTCGACGAGCCGCCGTGACGGGTACACGCGGGCCGCCGGGCGGCCGTCGAAGAGCTTGGTGACCCGCGCCTGCCAGGGTGTGTTGACGTCGCTGCCGTACAGCGACAGCACGGTCGGCAACGCACCGACGAGCCGGGCGGAGAGCGCGGTCAGTCCATAGTGGACGTGCACGAGGTCGTACTGGCCGGACCTCGCGCGCCTGGCCACCCGGGGCGCGGCGAGCAGGTAGTCCTTGGTGCCGCGAGCCTGCGCCACCACCTCCACGTCGACCTCGTGGCCGAGCCGGCGCAGTCCCGCCACCTGCTCGGCCACGAACACGCCGCGGAAGCTGCCCGGCTCCGGCCACAGGTTCGTGACCGCCAGGATCCTCATGCGAAGAAGTCGGTCACCGCCGCGACAACCGCCGCGTGCTGGGAGGAGGTCAGCTCCGGGTACAGCGGCAGCGACAGGCACTGGTCGGCCCACGCCTCGGTGGCCGGCAGGTCGCCGCGCTGGAAGCCGAGGAACTCGTAAGCCGGCTGCAGGTGCAGCGGCACCGGGTAGTGCACGCCGGCGCCGATGCCCCGCTCGGAGAGGAACGCCAGCAGCGCGTCGCGGTGGGCGGTGCGCACCAGCGCGTGGTGGTAGACGCTGTGCCGGCCCGGAGTTTCCGGCGGGAACCACAGGTCGCCGACGCCGGCCAGGGCAGACTCGTAGCCGGCCACCAGCTCGGCGCGCCGCTGGTTGTCGGCGTCCAGGGTGCCGAGCTTGGCGTGCAGCACCGCCGCCTGGAGCGTGTCCATGCGGTGGGCGTACCCGATGATCTCGTGCTCGTACTTGGAGGTCCTCCCGTGGTCGCGCAGGCGGCGCACGGCGGCGGCGAAGTCGTCGTCGTTGGTGGTGATGGCGCCGGCGTCGCCGAAGGCGCCCAGGTTCTTGCCGGGATAGAAGGAGAAGCAGCCAGCGAGCCCGTACCCGCCGGCCCGTACGACGGTGCCGTCGGCCCGCGTGATCTCGGCGCCGTGCGCCTGGGCGGCGTCCTCGATGACCGGTACCCCGGCGTCGGCGGCGATCGCGCCGATCTGCTCCATGTCGGCGGGTCGGCCGTGGATGTGCACCGGCAGCACCGCGCGCACGCCGTCGACGACGTTCTTGAGCGCGGCCGGGTCCATCGCACCGGTCAGCGGGTCGATCTCGACGAACCGCGGCTTGGCGCCCAGCCAGCTCACCGGCTCGATGGTGGCGATGAACGAGTGCGCCGGCACCGCGACCTCGTCGCCCGCGCCCACACCGGCCGCGGCGAGCGCCAGGTGCAGGGCCGCCGTGCCAGAGCCGACGCCGATCGCGTGCCGGGTGCCGCAGAACACCGCGAACGCCTCTTCGAAAGCCCGCAGCCGCGGTCCCTGGATGAACGCGGTTGACTCCACGACGTCGCGCATGGCGGCGTCGATGGCGTCCTTGTGCCGCAGATACGCGGCCTTCACGTCGACGAGCGGGACGTTCACGGGGTCTCCAATGGGTAGGGACGGTGGTCGAGCCCAGCCGGGCACAGCAGGTCGTCGATGGTCTTCACGGGGCGGGCGGCGGCGCCGACCACGACCGCGCCCGGCGCGACGTCCTTGGTGACGACCGCGCCGGCGCCGATCAGCGCCCGCTCTCCGATGTGGACGCCGGGCAGGACGGTGACGTTGGCACCGATCCGGGCCGCGCGGCCGATATGGACGCCACGCAGGCAGCGGGACACGTCGGGGCAGCGCGGGAACGGCGCGTTCGTCAGCGTGACCCGCGGGCCCAGCCACGCGTCGTCTTCCAGCACCGAGTACTCGGGCACGAAGCAGTGCGAGTGCACCCGCACCCGGTGGCCGACCGTGACGCTGTGCTCCAGCACCGACATCGAGCCCACCGACACGTCGTCGCCGACCGTGGTGTGCTCGCGGACCAGGGTGTGGTGCCCGGTCTGGAATCGGTCGCCGGTGCGCACGCCCGCGTACACGACGGTGTGGCTGCGCAGCGTGGTGCCGTCACCCAGCTCGGTCTTGACGCCGGCCGGACCGGACCTGCCGACGACGCAGAACTCCTCGACGGCGGTGCCCACACCCAACCGGACCCCGTCGGCGACGACAGCCAGCGGGCTGACGGTCACGCGCCGCCTCCCGCAGCCGCCACCAGCGGGGCGCGCACCGCCACCTGCGCTCCGCCGGCCCGCAGCGACGCGTTGACGGCCTCCAGCACCGCGACCACGTCGACGCCGTTCCAGCCGTCGGTGCGGGGCCGCGCACCGGTGTCGACGCAGTGCAGGAAGTGCCGCAGCTCGGCCGCGAGCGGCTCGACCTCCTCCAGCGCCGGCGTCTGGATGACCCCGTCGCGCAGCTTGTACTGCCAGCCGCCGTACTCGTCCTCGAACACCCGGTCGGCGCCCTTGTCGAAGACGCGCAGCTTGGCCACCGGGTCCATGTCGTCGTACACGAGCATCTGCTTGCTGCCGACCACCGTGGTGCGCCGGGTCTTCGACGGGTCGAGCCAGCTCACGTGCATGTGGGCGAGGACGCCGTCCGGGTACCCGACGGTGACGAACGTGACGTCTTCGACAGAGGCGTTGAGGAACCGGGCACCCTCAGCCGCGGCCCACTGTGGACGCTGGCCGACGAGGTAGTTGGCGATCGACACGTCGTGCGGACCGATCGACCAGAACGCGTTGATGTCGCTCTGGATGCGGCCCAGGTTGAGCCGCTGCGAGTGCAGGTACAGCAGGTCGCCGATCGAGCCGTCCTCGACCAGCTCGCGCATCCGCCGCACCGCCGGCACGTACTCGAAGGTGTGCCCCACCATCAGCGTCAGGCCGCTGTCGTCGGCGCGCACAGCCAGGTCGATGGCGTCCGGTGTGGACAGCGCGAGCGGCTTCTCCACCAGCACGTGCTTGCCCGCCTCCAGCAGGCGCCGGGTCAGCGGCGCGTGCGTCGCCGCCGGGGTCGCCACGACGACCGCGCTCACCGACGGGTCCGCGAGCACCTCGGCGAGGTCGTCGGTGACGGTCACACCCGGGTACAGGCCGGTGGCCTTGGCGCGGCGCTCGGGGCTCAGCTCCACCAGATACCGCCAGCGCGGGCCGGCGTGCGCCTGGAGGTTACGGGCGAGGTTCGGCCCCCAGTATCCGAAGCCGATGAGTGCGACGCCGTCAGTCACGATCCTTCTCCAATGTGGTGGTTGATTCGCGGCGCAGCCACACCCACGCCAGGCCGAGGATCGTGAACAGCTGCGCCGGGAACAGCGGGTCCTCCAACGACGGGGCGAGGCACGCCACGAGCACCGCGAACGTCATCGCGGCGGCCGCCCAGTACAGGAACGGGTGCGCGCCCTCCCGTCGCCGCCACGCCGCCCGCACGATCGGCGCGATGAGCAGCGTCAGCCACACCAGGTAGGCCAGCGCGCCCAGGGCACCGGTCTCGACGAGCAGGTGCAGCCAGAACGAGTCGACCTGCTTCTCGTTCGACCCGTACAGCCGGAAACCGTCCGGCCCGAAGCGCGCGTCCTTGTACCAGAGCGGGTCGTGCTGGTACGCGACGATCCCGCCGAACTGGCCCACGCCGTACCCGAGAATCGGCCGCGCCAGCCACAGCTCGACGCCCTGCTGCGTGTACAGGACGCGGACCTCGCGCTGCGGGATCTGGTTGCCGCCGTCTTCGTCGCAGCCCTCGTTGCCCTCGACGCAGAAGCCGTCCCGCTCGGCGCCGCTTGGCAGGTCCAGCGCGCTGAACACGCCCGCGAGCCGGCGGCTCAGCTCGGACCGGTTCTCCGGGCTGATGGCGAGCTGCGCGGCGGCGAAGCCGACGACGAGGGTGACCGCCGCCGTGCCGGCGAGCCAGCGGCCGCGGCGCAGCAGGCAGATGACGCCCGCGCCGGCGACGAAGCCGAGCGTCGACTCGCGCGACTGGGTGGCGGAGAGGGCGAGGGCGAGCACGCCGAACGCGACCCACCACTTCCACCGGACCGGACCTGACCGAGTGATCAGCCAGGCGAACAGGCCCAGCATCGCCAGGGCGAGGAAGTGGCCGAGGTGGTTCGGGTGGTCGAGCAGCGCGTGCGCGCGGTTGATCCGGGCCCAGGTCATGTCGACCCAGCCCAACTGCTGGTACGAGCTCCGGCCCGCCATCGTCTGCCAGATCGCGATCAGCGCGTTGAGGCCCACGACCGCCGCGACCACACCGAGCACTGCCCTGGTGCGCCGCCGGTCCGGGTCGGCCGCCCGCCACGCGTAGAAGACGATGACGCCGCGCAGGTAGACGTAGGCCGCCTCGCCGATCAGCTTGACCGGTGAGCCGCCGACGAAGCCGGCGACCACGAACACGCCCGCCAGCACGGCCAACGCGATGTCGGCCGGGGTGCGGAACTCGCGCCAGCGCCGGTCCACCAGCACCTTGACCAAGGTGACCGCGAGCAGCGTCAGGTACAGGCCGTTCTTGACCTGCTTGGGCCAGCCCGGCCCCTCGGCGATCAGGTTGCCCTCGTCGTTGACGTACGGAGTCGCCAGCAGCGTTTGCACCCAGGTCTCGAACAGCACCTCTACGAGCAGCACACCGAGCAGTGCCACGAGCGATGCTCCGAGCACCCGGGACAGCCGCCCGCCGGGGTGTTCGTCGGGGCGTGGTCCATCTGCCGCGGCAGTCTCGATCCGCGGTTGTGCAGCCAGCATGAACCCCCCGAAATCCCTTCCTTGCGTCTTGGACAACCGAGCCATCACACGCCGCCCGCCCGACCAGTTGGTGAACTGCCGGCGACGGCCGGCTGACCGGTCGCCGAATCGTCCGGCCGCCCGCCGCGCCCGCGGCGCAGCGTGACCAGGTCACGACACAGCACCAGTACGCCGGCCACGAAGACCACGCCGGCGACCGCCGCGTCCAGCGCCGGCTCGCGCGGCAGCCACCAGGACGCGAGCAGCGCTCCACCCACGACACCCGCGCCGCGCAGCACCGGCCCGGACCAGAACATCCCGTGGAACCGCCACGCGGTCACGAACGGCCCGCCGGCGGTCACCGCCGTGCCGCACAGGTATCCCAGACCGACGCCGGTGGCACCGCCCAGCAACGCCACCACCGCGAACCCCGTCAGCGTCCCCACCACCGCCGACGCCACCGGCACCCGCACGTGCGCGCCGCTCGACAGCGCGTTCACCGCGGGGACACTCACGACCGCCAGGTAGGTGGCCGCCAGCATCAGCCGCAACACGGGGGCGCCGCCGGCATACCCGGAACCACCAAAGACGGTCAGGACCTCCGGCGCGAGCAGTAGCGCGACGGCGACCATCGGTGCGAGCACCGCGAGCAGCGCCCTGGTCGACAGGTCGGCCTGCCGGCGCACGCCGCCCACATCACCAGCGCCGTGAGCGCGCGCCATCGCCGGGAAGAGCACGATGCCCAGCGCCCGCGGCACGAAATAGACCGGGGCGATCAGGGTCACCGCGGCCGCGAAATACGCCACCTCGCGCGGTGCGGCAAACCGGTTTGCCAGCAGCTGCGTGCCCTGCAGGAAGCCCTGCGAGCACAACGTTCCGACGCAGGCCAGCACAATGAACGCGGCCATCTCGCGGCGCAGCGCGCCGCCCGGCGCGGACGCCGCGCCGCGCGTCACCGGCCGCAGCCGCCACCACGCGCCGAAGGTGAAAAGCGCGTAGCCGGCGGCCAGCGGCAGCAGATAGACGGACCAGCCGAGCGCCACCACCAGCGCCGTCGCCGACAGCGACAGCGCCGAGCAGGCCAGCTCCAGCTTCGTGTACCCGGACACGAGATCGAACCCGTAGAGCACCGACTTGAGGATCGAATACATCGAAAAGGCGGTGCACAATGCGGCGACCTGGATCGCGTCGAGCACCCGCAGGTCAAATGCCACCTGAGCGCCCCACCCCGCCCCGACGCCGAGCCCGATCGCACCGACCCATCCCACTCGGAGCACCAGGCGGAATACACCGCGCGCCGCAGGGCCGTCGCCCCGCCCGTGCTGGTACGGGATGAACTTCGCCGCGGCGCTCGCCAGCCCCGCCGGAAGCAGCAGGCTGCCGATCGTGGTGACCGCGATCAGCGAGCCCACCAGGCCGTACGTCTCGTGGTCGGTGGCGCGGCTGACCAGTACGCCGTGCAGCAACCGGGTGAGGCCGAGCGCGACCAGCCCCGCCATGGTGAGCAGGGTTCTACGCACGCTTCGCCAGGCGGTCGATGACGGCGAAGTAGTGCTTCTTCTGCTCGCTCCAGCGCAACTCGGCCATCACCTGGGTGGCGCGCCGGGCCTGCGCCAGCGCCTTGTCGGGGTTCATGGCGAGGTCGCGCATCGCCACGGCGAGCGTCTGCGGGGTGGCCGGGTCGACGTACCGCACCGAATCCTCCGGGAAGTAGCGGGCGATGACCGGGTTCCGGAACGTGATGACCGGGATGCCGAGGCTCGCGTACTCCAGGAGCTTGGTGGGCAGAACGCCGTCCGTCCACGGGTCGAGCTGGCTCGGCACGAGTCCGATGTGGACCCGGCCGAGCTCGGCGACGATCTCGGGCAGCGGGTAGAGACGGGTGGGCAGATCCACGTCTGCGCCGAGCGCCTCGACGCGTTGCCGCAGCTCGTCGAGGCCGTCGCCACTGCCGCGTACCTGAAGTCTCGCTCCCGGCACCTCGCCGCGGATCGCGGCCAGTGCCTCCGTCGCCGCCACCAGGCCGTGCCGGGGCGCGATCAGGCCGTGGTAGCTGAAAACCACCTCGCCGTCGGGGCTCCAGCCACGCGGTTGCTCGCGGGGCACGAACAGGCGCTCGTCCGGGCAGTTCATCACCACCGACACCGGTCGGCGGGTCAGGTCACGCAGCATGTCCGCGTACGGCTCGTGGACCGTCAGCACCTCGCGGGCGAACCGCAGCGACGCCTTCTCCGACGCCGAAACGGCCGCCAGCACCCTGCGCCGGTCGGCGAACTTCGAGGCGAACAGCTTCGACGTCAGATCGTGCACGTCCAGCAGCACCGGCACCCCGAACAGCCTCGGCACCGCGGCCGCGAACACCAGCGCCTCCGGCATCGAATGCGCCTGCACCACGTCAAAAGCGCGTGGACGCCGGCTGAGCCACGCCGCGGCCCGGGCACCGAAACCGCCGTACAGCGACAGGTACGCCTTCGCGGAACTGCCCCGGTACTTTCGGGTGGGCAGGTGCACGACGCGCACACCGTCCACAATGTCCACCTCCGGGCGGCCGGGCGCGTCGAGGGCCAGGACGGTCACCTCGTCGCCGCGCGCTACCAACGCCTCGGCCTGGCGGCGTACCCGTGGGTCAGACTCGTACTCGCTCACCACCACCATCCCGACGCGCAACGGACGGGTCCGCTGGGGCAGCGCGGGGGCAGGGATCTCGGTCACCGGCAAGGTCACGGCAGCGACAATAAGCACCAGAACAGGGGTGTTGACCCGCTCGCGCGGTAGATCCGCCAACCTTTCGCTCCGCGTACCCTCCGCCGACATATGCCGGTAACCAACCCCGCCGGCCCCCTCCCCCCGCCCCTTCCCCCCGCCGCTCCCTTCCCGCCGATCAAGGGCAAATGCACGTGGTTCGATCTCATTTCCGCGTGTATTTGCCCTTGATCGATGCGGATCTCCTCGATCGACGACATCGGGCTCGCGCGGCGCGGGTCACCGCCGCGCTAGGCGCGGCCGGGCGGGATGTCGGGGGTGTGTGACAGGCTGTTGGGCATGACGCTGCTCCTGGTGGACGCGCCGAGCCTGTACTTCCGGGCCTACTTCGGCATCCCCGAGTCGGCCGCGCGAGCCCCCGACGGCTCCCCGGTCAACGCGGTGCGCGGCTTCCTCGACATGCTCGCCACGCTCATCCGCAGCCGTCGCGCCGACAGGCTGGTGTGCGCGTTCGACGCCGACTGGCGACCGGCCTGGCGGGTGGCGCTCCTGCCATCGTACAAGGCGCACCGGCTCGCCGAGGGCGGCGCTCCCGGCGAAGAGGTCGTGCCCGACACCCTCGTCCCCCAGGTGCCGCTCATCCTCGACATGCTCGCCGCGATCGGCATCCCCGCGATCGACGCGCCCGGATACGAAGCCGACGACGTTCTGGGCACCCTCGCCACCACCCAGCCCGGCCCGGTCGAAGTGGCGTCCGGCGACCGCGACCTGTTCCAGCTCATCGACGACGCCAAGCCCGTCCGCCTGCTGTACTGCGGCCGAGGCGTCGCCAAACTCGAAGACTGCGACGACGCGGCGGTACGCGCCAAGTACGGCGTGCCGGCGGCGGCGTACGCGGACTTCGCGGCCCTGCGCGGCGACCCCAGTGACGGGCTGCCCGGCGTGCCTGGCGTCGGCGAAAAGACGGCCGCACGCCTGGTCAGCCGGTACGGCACG
This sequence comes from Micromonospora sp. CPCC 206061, assembly GCF_036906915.1. NCBI lineage: Bacteria > Bacillati > Actinomycetota > Actinomycetes > Micromonosporales > Micromonosporaceae > Micromonospora > Micromonospora sp. CPCC 206061. The sequence continues at coordinate 64,772 of NZ_JBAKHX010000012.1, read as the reverse complement.
CTCGACGGCATCGTGGCCGCGCTCGACGACCCGGCATCCGGCTTCGCGCCCGGTCTGCGGGCCAAGCTCCTCGCCGCCCGCGACTACCTGGCCGTCGCGCCAAAGGTGGTTCGCGTGGCCCGCGACATCCCACTCCTCGACCTTGACACGGCGCTACCGTCCGCCCCCGCGGACGGCGACCGCCTGCTGGCCCTGGCCGAGAAGTGGAACCTGGCCGGCCCCTGCCGCCGCCTGGTCGACGCCCTCCCCCGCTAGCCCACGCCCCACCCGCCTTCGGCGAGGTCGGTTGCCGTTCGGGCGGTGCATCACCACCGCTAGAGCGTCCTAGGAGGCTAGCCTCTTAGGCCCTGCGGCCCTTGGCGCCCGTTCAGCGCGGCGCGTTCAGCGCGGCGCGTTCAGCGCGGCGCGTTCAGCGCGGCGCGTTCAGCGCGGCGCGTTCAGCGCGGCGCGTTCAGCGCGGCGCGTTCAGCGCGGCGCGTTCAGCGCGGCGTCGGCGTCGGCGTCGGCGTCGGCGTCGGCGTCGGCGTCGGCGTCGGCGTCGATCAAGGCTAAGTCCATCGATCAAGGGCAAATGCACGTGAAAAGGAGATCGAACCGCGTGCGTTTGCCCTTGATCGACGAACAGTGCGGGGTTCGCCGGAGGACGCGTGGATCGCCCACAGCGGCGTCCGCACTATCGAGCGCAGGACCTGCGGCGATCAAGGGCTTTTGCATGGATCAAGGGCAAATGCACGTGGTTTTGAGATCGAACCACGCGCATTTGCCCTTGATCGACGGAGGGGAGCGCGCCCCGCGCGGACCGGCGCGGGCGGACGGCGCGGGCGGACGGCGCGGGCGGACGGCGCGGCGCGGGATGGGGTGGGGCGGGGTGGGGTGGGGCGGGACGTGGGGGTTGAGCGGTTAGCGGCGGCGCGGGGTGTAGGAGGTTGTGGTGCGGCGGGGGCGGGGGGTGAAGCCGTTTGGCGGCGGAGTCACCTCGGGCTGGTCCTTTTCGCGGTCGGCGATGCGGGCGTCCAGGTAGGCGGCGCCGGCCCTGTCGTCTTCGGTCGGGGCGGCCATCACGGCGTATATCAGCGCTATCACCACGAGGATCACCGCGAGGATGATCGGTACGAGCAGGTTGGAGGCGGTGGCGCCGGTCGGGTCGCCGGGCTGGTCGTGGAGGTGGGCGGACATCGAGGACATGCCGGTGAAGTGCATGCCGTTGACGGCGACGCCCATGACCAGGGCGGACGCGATAATCGCCAGTACGCCCTTGACGTTGACGACCAGCCACAACGCCACGCACGCGGCGACCACGGCGATCACCACTGACAGTGTGACGCGGGTGGGGTCGTACGCGATGTCGGCGTCGACCCGCATGGCGGCCATGCCGGTGTAGTGCATCGCGGCCACGCCGAGCCCGGCGAAGAGCCCACCGAAGAGGATTTTCACGATCGAGGGCCGGCCCATGCCGACGATGAACAGCCCGATGCCGACCACTACGACGGCGATGATCGCGCTGGCGGCGGTAAGCGCCACGTCGTACCGGATGCGCTGGCCGACGACCGAGAACCCGAGCATCGCCATGAAGTGCATGCTCCAGATCGCGGTGCCGCCGATCGCCCACGCGGCGAGCATCAGGAACCAGGCCCGCTGCGCCGACGAGTGCGCCTCCCGCACCCGGACCGCGCAGGTCAGGCCGAGCAGCGACCCCAGCACCGACAGCGCGTAGCTGAGACTGGGCGTTATCAGGCCATACTCAAAGTGATGAATCTCCGCCACAGGTCCCCCCAGTGTTCCGCCCGAAGATACGAAGACGGTTCGCGTCCGCGATCATTTACGGACGAAGATAGTTCTGCAAGGGGCGAACGGCTAAAAGTCAGACTGAATTGTAGGCAAGCACACCGCGATTGACGGCGGTCATCGCCGCGCGTGCTGTATCGCGCACGCCGGGCGACGCAGCGGCCGCGTCGGTCAGTTGACCGAGAAGGTCGACCACCTGGCGAGCCCATCGCACAAAGTCACCGGCCGGCATCTCGCCGTCGAGATTGTGGCCGCTCGCGAGCACCTTGGCGAGATCCTCGCCGCGCGCCCATCGGAAGATCGGCCACACGAACCCGAGGTCGGGCTCGCGGGTCAGATCAAGGCCGCGGGCGGCCTCGTCGGCTTCCAGCTCGGCCCAGATCTTGAGGGTGGCGTCGACGGCGTCGGAGACGGGCCCGCGCGGTACCGACGCCCGCTCGTCGGCCTCGCGCCGCGCCTCGTACAGCACCACCGACACGGCCGCGGCCAGCTCGGACGGTGACAGGCCGTCCCAGACGCCGCGCCGCAGGCACTCGGCGACCAGCAGATCGGCCTCGGTCCAGATCCGCGCGAGCATGCGGCCGGCGTCGGTCACGTCGCCCTCGGGCGTCAGGTATCCACGCGTGGCCAGCAGGTCGCAGACGTTGTCGAACGTACGGGCCAGCGAGCCCGTGCGGCCGGCGACCTTGTCGCGGAGCTGCTCGGTGTCGCGCTGGAGCCGGTGCCGGCGCTCCGCCCAGCGGGCGTGCTCCTCCTTCTCATCGCACGCGTGGCAGGGGTGCTGCCGCAGCTGGATGCGCAGCAGGGCCAGCTCGTGATCCTCACCGTTGCCGCGAGACTTGTTGCGCCGCCCGGCATTCCGGTCAAGACCGGTCGCGGTCACCGCCGACGCCAGGTCGCGGCGCGCCGCCGGCGCGCGGTGGTTGAAATTCTTGGGTACGCGGACACGCGCCAGCACCTCGGCGGGAGCGCTGAAGTCGGCGGGTGACACCCGACCGGCCCAGCGGTCCTGGGTCAGCACCAGCGGTCGCGGCTCACCGAAGCCAGCGGCGCCCGCCTCGAGAACCACCGCGAGCCCGGCGCGCCGGCCCGACGGTACTCGAATGACGTCACCGACGCGGAGGCGCTCCAGCGACCGCACCGCCTCCGCGCGGCGCTGGCTGGTGCCCTGCTTCGCGAGCGCCCGCTCGCGCTCGGCGATGGCCACGCGAATGGCGAAGTACTCGTCGAAGTCGCCGTGGTGGCAGCGCACCTCCTTGCCGTACGCCTCGGCGGTCTCCTGGTTGCGCTGCACCTGCCGCGCGAGGCCGACCACCGACCGGTCCGCCTGGAACTGGGCGAACGACGACTCCAGCAGCTCGCGCGCGCGGTCGGTGCCCACGGTGCCGACCAGGTTGGCGGCCATGTTGTACGACGGGCGGAAGCTGGACCGCAGCGGGTACGTGCGGGTCGAGGCCAGGCCCGCGACGTGCCGCGGGTCGACCTCGGGCGCCCACACGACCACCGCGTGGCCCTCGATGTCGATGCCGCGCCGCCCGGCCCGGCCGGTGAGCTGGGTGTACTCCCCCGGCGTCAGGTCGACGTGCGCCTCGCCGTTGAACTTGACCAGGCGTTCGAGCACGACACAGCGGGCCGGCATGTTGATGCCGAGCGCCAGCGTCTCGGTCGCGAACACCGCCTTGACCAGGCCGCGGACGAAGAGCTCCTCGACGACCTCCTTGAACGCCGGCAGCAGGCCCGCGTGGTGTGCAGCGAGCCCCCGCTCGAGCCCGTCGAGCCACTCCCAGTACCCGAGCACCGACAGGTCTTCGCCGGAGAACGCGACCATGCGGCCCTCGACGACCCGGCGGATCTCGGCGCGCTCCTCGGGTGTGGTGAGGCGCAGACCGGCCTGGAGGCACTGCTGGACGGCGGCGTCGCAGCCGGCGCGGCTGAAGATGAACAGGATCGCGGGGAGCAGGCCCTCGCGGTCGAGGCGTTCGACGACGTCGGCGCGCAGCGGCGGCCGCCAGCGCCGGCCCCGGCGGCCGCGTCCCCACGCCGGGTTGTAACCATCGGTCATCTCCAGCCGGCGCAGCGTCTCGCGGGTGTAGCGCAGCAGCTCGGGGTGCACGTCGTGCTTGCGGGCCGCGTCGGCGTCGTGGAACAGATCGAACATGCGCTTGCCGACCAGCATGTGCTGCCACAGCGGCACCGGCCGGTGCTCGCTGACCACCACGGACGTCTCGCCCCGCACGGTGACCAGCCAGTCGGCGAACTCCTCCGCGTTGGAGACGGTGGCGGACAGCGACACGAGGGTCACCGAGGCCGGCAGATGGATGATCACCTCTTCCCAGACCGCGCCGCGGAAGCGGTCGGCGAGGTAGTGCACCTCGTCCATGACCACGTAGGCGAGGCCCTCCAGGGTGGTCGAGCCGGCGTACAGCATGTTGCGCAGGACCTCGGTCGTCATCACGACCACGGGCGCGTCGCCGTTGATCGCGTTGTCGCCGGTGAGCAGGCCTACCCGCTCCGCGCCGTACCGCTGCACCAGGTCGTGGTATTTCTGGTTGGACAGCGCCTTGATCGGCGTGGTGTAGAAGCACTTGCGCCGGGTCTGTGACGACAGGGCCAGGTGCACCGCGAACTCGCCGACCACGGTCTTGCCGGCACCGGTCGGCGCGCACACCAGGACGCCGCTGCCCCGCTCCAGGGCCTCACAGGCTTCGCGCTGGAAGTCGTCGAGGTCGAAGCCGAGCGCCGGAGCGAGCTCGTCCAGGGCGGGAAACGTGGCGGCCTGGGCGGCCCGGCGGCGCGCCGCGGCGTACCGCTCGGCGGGGCTGACTTGCTCCCCTGACCGCGGGGTGCCCGGATTCATGCTGCAAGGTTATCTGCTACGTCAGCCCATATTCCTCGCGGCGGGGCACGAGCCGCATGGCGAGCCGCGCGCGGCCCGGACCGTCGAGCTGGCGCGGCCCGTACTTGGCGTCGAACATCCGCAGCACGCTGTCGCGGTCGGGCACCGAGTCGCCGTCGACACGCGCCAGCCGGAAGTTCCGCCCGATCCGCCCGTCGATGCTGAGCGGGCGCGCGCTGACGATGTCGAGCCGCCCGGTGCCGTGGTCGGTGAGCTGGTCGACCATGGGCGCGCCGTCGATGAACCAGGCGCCCTCGACGAGGACGAAGTGGACACCACAGCTGCGCAGGGGGGTGTCGCGGTGAAAGACGGTCACCGGCACCGCGACGTAGTCGCTGAGCGGGCGCGTGCTGGCGTGCCGCCACAGGTCGTCGAAGCGGCCCTGGACGAACTCGCCGAGCGGGCTCTCCAGGTACACCTCCAGGTGCGGCGACGCGGACGCCCGCACGCCGATCGGGAAGAACGAGATGAGCGCCTTGTCGTCCCAGCGGAACATCTGGATCGACGGCGACGCGTCGTAGATGCGCACCTGGAACCGGGCCTGGTGCGCGGGAGACAGCGTGAGGGCGAACTCGTACAGGTGCCGCAGGTTGTCCTGGATGACTCGGCGCACGTCAACCGGCCGGATCTCCTCGGCCCGCTGCGAGGCGGCCGCCGAGTCCGGGTCGAGCAGCAGCACGCGTACCGTCGCGCCGTTGCCCAGCGCCATGCGCACCGCCTCCAGAAACCGCCCGCGGCTCGTGCCCTCCAGCATGTGCATGCCGGTGTCCATGACCGTGACCAGGTCGGACGCGCCCGCCACGTGCCCGCTGAACTCGTCGTGGTCGAAGCTCGGGTGCTCCTCGACCCGTGACCGGCGCAGCTCCTCGAAGATGGGGTCGAAGACGGCGTACGACAGGGCGACCATCACCACGGCGGCGCCGATGTTGAGCAGCAGGTCGCTGTTGAAGCCTGTGGTGAGCCGGGCCCATAGCAGGAGGATCGCGGCGAAGACCAGCAGTATCAGCACGCCCACCAGGCGCCGTGCCCGCCGGCGAAGCCGGAGGCGGGCCTTCCTCCACCACCCGCGCAACGACCCCTCCCCGGTGTGTGCGTGCGCTCTCGCGGAGTGAGCGTAGCGTGTCCCCCGGCAAGCCCCGGCGAGCCGCTCGATAGGGTCACGAACGTGCCGGACCATGCCGAATCGCTCAGCCCACCACCACAGCGGCGCCCGGTCGAGGCCGTGCTCTTCGACTTCCACGGCACACTCGCCCAGGTCGAAGACCCGGTGTCCTGGGTGACCGCCGCGGCGCAGGCCTGCGGGGTGGCGCTCGACCGCGGTCGCGCCACCGTGCTCGCCGACCGTCTCGTCACCGCCGGCCGTCCCGGCGGGCCGCTGCCGCACCGGGTGCCGCCGCACCTGGCCGAGGTGTTCGCCGACCGCGACCTGTACGAGCACGCGCACCGGGCCGCCTACCTGGGGTTGGCGGCGACCGTCAACGCAGGCTTCGACGGGTTCGAGGAGGCCCTTTACGACCGGCTGCTGCGCCCGGACGGTTGGGTTCTCTACACCGACACGCTGGCCACGCTCGTCGCGCTGCACCAGGCCGGCGTGCCGGTCGCCGTGGTCAGCAACGTCGGCTTCGACATTCGGCCGCTGTTCGAGGCGTGGGAGCTGAGCGAGTACGTCGACGCATACGTGCTGTCGTACGAGGTGGGGCGCTGCAAGCCCGACCCGGCGATCTTCATGCGGGCCTGCGCGGCGCTGCGCGTAGACCCGGAGCGGACGCTGATGGTCGGCGACACGCCCGCGGACGCGGGCGCGGTGAAGGCGGGGTGCGCGGCCCTGGTGCTGCCGGCGGCCGACCCGGGCCGCGCCAACGGCCTGACCGCCGTCCTCGACCTAGCCGCCGCCAAACCACCGGCCTAGCGCGTCATGCCGCACCCCGGTCGATCTTGGCAAGCAACGTCGGCGACGCCGACGCACGTTATCGGCGGAAAACAGGAGCCGGGTACGCGCAGCGGTGTCAGCCCAGGAGGCGGATCGCGGCCGGGACGGCCTCGACCCTCACCGGGAGGCTGAGACAGCGCTCGCCGTCCACGTAGGTCGTGATGCCCTCGGCCTCGATCTCGACCACGCGGGCGCGCGCCGTGTGGACCAAGGGGTGGTCGATGTGGGTGCCCTCGTAGGTCTTGGGCTTCAGCCGGACCAGGGTCAGCCGGTCGACGTCGGCGTAGACGACGTCGAGCAGGCCGTCGGTCGGGTCGGCGGTCGGGCAGATGCGGATGCCGCCGCCGTAGCTCGGGCAGTTGCCCACCGCGAGCAACACCGCGTCGAGCCGCCGCTCCTCACCGTCGAGCCGCAGCACGTACCGGCGGGCCTTGAGCCGCACGAGCTCGACGAGGATCGCCAGGTCGTACCGGCGCGGGCCGCGCGGCCAGCGCATCCGGTTGGCACGCTCGTTGACGACCGCGTCGAACCCGGCCGCCAGCACCGAGCCGTACCAGTACGCCTCGCCACCGGGCGACGTGACCATCGCCAGGTCGACCGGGCGGGTGCGGGCCGCCTTGACCGCGTCGGCGATGGCCGCGGCGGCCGCGAGCGGCTCGGCGGGGACGCCGGTCGCCGCCGCGAAGTCGTTGCCGGTGCCGGCCGGCACCGCGCCGAAGAGCACGTCGGTACCGGCCACCGCCTGCAGCGCCAGGTGGACGGTGCCGTCGCCGCCCACCGCCACGAGCGCGGCCGCGCCGTCGGCGACCGCGGTGTGGCACGCCGCTTGGGCTTCTTCTCGGGTACTGGCATCGAGCAGCCGGATCGGCCGGCCCGACTCGGCGAGCCGGTCCAGCACGGCTTGTGCGACATCGTGGAAGCGGCCCCGCCCGGCGCCCGGGTTGGTCAGCACCGCGAGCGGTGCCGTGTTGTCCAACTCAGGTGCTCTCGTCGTAGCGGCGGGACTCGATCACCTGGGGCGGCGGCAGCGGCGCGACGGGCTCCAGCGGCTCTGGCTCGTCGACCGGCTCGAAGGCGTCCAGCGGCGACGCCTCGTCGTCGCTGAGGCCCGTGTACTGGTTGTCGCGCTTCGCGCGGCGGCGGTCGTTGAGGAACGCCACGCCGACGGCGACGAAGTACATCGCCGTGAGGCAGAGCGCGAGGGCGGTCATGCCGAACGGGTCGGGCGTCGGCGTCACGATCGCGGAGAAGGCGAAGAACACGAAGACGGCCGCCCGCCACCAGCTGAGCAGCCGCTTGCCGCTCGCGATGCCCACGAAGTTGAGCATCAGGATCAGCAGCGGGAACTCGAACGCCACCCCGAATATCAGGATCAGGTTGGTGACGAACGAGATGTACCGCGTGACCTCGAGCTGGCTCTCCAGCCCGGTGACACCCGAGCTGAGCAGGAACTCCAGTCCCTTCGACACCACGAAGTACGCCAGCACCGCCCCGGCGGCGAACAGCGGCGCCGCGATGCCGACGAAGACGTAGGCGTAGCGGCGCTCGTGCCGGTGCAACCCGGGCGCGACAAACGCCCAGAGCTGGTACAGCCATACCGGCCCGGCGAGGATCAGCCCGACCCAGAGTGAGATCTTGAGTCGCACGAGGAAGCCATCGGCGGGACCGAGCTGGGTCATCGGGCACGTGCCGTCTTCGGTCCTGATCTTCGGCAGGTCACAGTACGGCTGCTGCAGGAGATCGAAGACCCATTGCGAGATCGCATAGCCGACCACAAAACCGACCAGGATCGCCACGGAGGCGCGGAAGAGCCGCGTACGCAGCTCGCGGATGTGCTCGACGAGGGTCATCGAGCCGTCTGCGGCGCGTTCGAAGTTCGTGGGGCCGCGCCGCTTGAGGCCGAAGGCCACCGGGAACCCCCGGGTCAGTTGTCGCGAGCGCGCTGCACCGGGTCAACGACCGGCGCGGCGGGGGGCTGCTGCTGTGCCTGCTGCGCCGACGGAGGCAGCGGCTGACGGCCGTGCTGCGCGTCGGCCTTCTCGGCGAGGTCGCGGTCGTCGTCGGTCAGCGTCTTCGTCTCTGCCTTGATGATTCGCAGCGACTGGCCGAGCGAGCGCGCCGCGCCGGGAAGCCGCTTCGCGCCGAAGAGCAGAATCAGCACAACCACGAGTACGGCGATGTGCCATGGCTTGAGGGCGCCCATGGGAAACTCCAGTTGCTGATCGTCGGTGAGGAGTGACGAGGCTATCGTACGTGTGTTGCCGGACGAACCGTCAACGCCCGCGTTTTGCCTGGATGACTGCCAGCCGGCGCTGCGCCGTCTCGACCTGCGAAAGCAGTGGCTCGACGCGCTCCTGAAGGCTCAGCGCGGCACCCTGGAGCGACTCGACGCGGGCCTGCTGGCGCTGCATCTTCAGCGCCGCCCGGCGCAGCCGCCCCAGCCGGCCGATCACCGGCAACACCGCCAGCACCAGCACCACCAGGCCCAGCAGCACCAGGCCCCATGCGATCCACGTCACCACGGGCTAACTGTACTGGTTGAGCGCGGCCGCGGCTTGCTCGCGCACCTGCTCGACGAGCTCCAGCGGGGCGACCACGGTGGCGTCGGGCCCCAGCCCCAGCACGAACCGGCGGGCCCACGGCAGGTCGCTGACCCGCAGTGAGACCAGCCACTCCTCGCCGTCGGCGCGCACCGACTCGCACGGGTAGTACTCGGTGATCCAGCGGGCGCCCCGCCCGACCCGCAGCGTGACCAGGGGCAGCTCGGGGCCCGGGTGGAAGACGCCGTCGCTGACGTCGTGCGGCTGGGCCTCGGCGGGCGGCTGGGACGCCTCGTCGAGCTCGTCGAGGGCGTCGATGCGGTCGACGCGGAACAGCCGCACCGCCTCGGCCCGCCGGCACCACGCCTCCAGGTAGCCGCGGCCACCCACCATCAGTACCCGCATCGGGTCGACGACCCGCTCGGTGGTCTCGTCGCGCGTGGCGGTGTAGTAGGTGATGCGCAGCGCGCGCCCGCGCTCGACGGCGTCGCGGATGCCGGCGAGCCTGTCGGCGTTGCCCGGCAGGCGCACCTCCACCGGCGCGCCGATCCGGTCGCCGGCCGCGCTCTCGATCTTGGCGAGCGCCCGCTCGATCGCGTCGCGGTTGGCCATGCCGGGCGTCTCGGCCAGCATCCGCAGCGCCACCACCAGCGCCAGCGCCTCGTCGGGCGTCAGGCGCAGCGGCCGGTCGATGCCGGCGTCGTACGTGATCGTGACCCGGTCACCGTCGAACGCCATGTCGATCAGGTCACCCGGACCGTATCCGGGCAGCCCGCACACCCACAGCAGCTCCAGGTCTTCCCGGAGCTGCTTTTCGGTCACGTCGAGGTCGGCCGCCGCCTCGGTGATCTCGATGCCGGGCCGGGCCAGCAGGTATGGCACCAGGTGGAGCAGCCGGGCCAGGCGGTCAGCCGATGTGCGCGGAGGCCGCGTCGGAGAGGTCACAGCCGCGCCGCCACCTCGTGCCGGGTGGCGATCTCCTTGAGCCGCTGGATGACCATCTCGCGCACCTCGGGCGGGTCGATCACGCGCACGTCCGCGCCGTAGCCGACCAGGTGGCCGGCGAAGCCCTCGGCGTCGGCGTACGCCAGCACGAGGCGGTCGCCGTCGGGGCCGGGAACCGTCTCCTTGGCCCACCGGCGCAGGCCGGCGGCCCGCCCCGGGCGCGCCAGCACGGTGGCCCGGCCGTTGTGCTCCAGGGGGCCGGACCAGCGAGCGACGTGGCTGATCAGGTCGACACCGGTGGGCGGCTCGAAGGCGCCGGGCTTGCCGGTGGCCTTGACCGCGCCGACGATGCGGGAGAGCCGGAAGCAGCGGGTCGCCTCGCGGTCGAGGTCGTGACCCACCACGTACCACCGGCCGCGCCAGCAGACCGCACCCCACGGCTGCAACCGCCGGGTCGACGGCGCGTCCTTCTCCGGTACCCGATAGGCGAAAGTGACCGCGCGCCGGTCGCGCGCGGCGGCCGTGAGCGGCGCGAACGCGGGGTCGACGGTGACCACCGGCTCGACGCCGAGCGTCGCTTGCGGGTCGACGTCGATGCCGGCGGCGCGCAGCTTGGCCAGGCCCGACGACGCCGCCGCGGCCAGGCCCGCGTGCCGCCACAGGCGCGCGGCGATGCCCACGGCGGCGGCCTCGTCCGGCTCAAGGGGGATGTCGGGCAGCGCGTACTCGCGGGCGTCGATCCGGTAGCCCGGCTCGACGTCGAAAGCGCTCGCGGTGCCGGTCGAGAGCGGCACGCCCAGCTCACGAAGCTCGGCCTTGTCGCGCTCGAACTTGCGCTGGAACGCTTCGTGGTCACGCGGGTCGTCAGGGTCGTGTTCGTAACCGGGAACGGTCGCGGCGATCTGCGCGGCGGTCAGGAACCGCCGCGTCGACAGTAGGCAGATCACGAGGTTGACCAGCCGCTCCGTGCGAGTGCGCGACACGCCTTCGACTCTAGTCCGGTTCGCGCATATGTACGGGACCGGCCGTACGCTCGGCGCGTGGCGGAACCGAATAACACGGAGAGTGTCGGAACGGTCATCGTAGCGGGGTTGGCCAATCTCGCGATCGCCGTCGCCAAGGCCGTAGCCGGCCTGATCTCAGGTTCCGCGGCGATGCTCTCCGAGGCCGCCCACTCGGTCGCGGACACCACGACCGAGGTTCTGCTGTATACCGCGCTGCGGCGCGGCGGCCGGCCCGCCGACTCGGTTCACCCGTTCGGGTACGGCAAGGAAAACTGGGTGTGGGCGTTCATCGCGGCGCTGTTCACGTTCGTGGCGGGTGCCGGGTTCTCGATCACGCACGGCGTGCACACCATCCGCACCGGCGAGCACAGCGGTGACTACCTGGTCTCGTACGTGGTGCTGGCGGTGTCGTTCGCGATCGAGTCGGTGTCGCTGGCGCGGGCCGTGCGGCAGGTGCGCGGATCGGCCCGGCGCTGGGACACGACGCCGCGGCGGTTCCTGCGGCTGACGCCGGACACGGCGGTGAAGGCGGTGTTCCTGGAGGACAGCGCGGCGCTGATCGGCCTGCTGCTGGCGGCCACGGGCGTGGGGCTGGCGCAGTACACCGGCGACGAGCTGTGGGATGGGCTCGCGTCGATCGCGATCGGGCTGCTGCTGCTCGTGGTGGCCGCGATCCTGGCTCGCAGCAACGTGTCGCTGCTGGTGGGGCGGGCGGTGCCGCAGCGTCTACGGGGCCTCCTGGAGGCTGATCTCGCGTCCCTGCCCGCCGTCGACCGGGTCGACACGCTGCTCACCATGCAACTCGGCCCCAACGACGTGCTCGTCGCCGCCAAGGTGGACTTCGCCGACGACGCGACCGGCGCCGACATCGAGGCCGCGGCCGACGAGGCCGAGCGGCGGCTCGTCGAGCGGTACCCCGGTATCCGGTACGTCTTTCTCGACCCGACCCGGCGGCGTGGTTAGGTGTTGCCCGTGATCAGGTGGCGGTCTGGGGTCGTGTCGTCTGTGGGCCGGTCGTGGCACGGCGCCATCGAGGTCTTTGTAGGCGACGTGCGTGCGCTGGCCTATCCGCTGCTGGTGGGCACGCCCGCCGTCGGCGACCGGGTGCTGCTGAACGTCGGTGCGCAGCTGATGGGGCTGGGCACGGGTGGCTACGCCCTCGTGGTGGCGCTGCCCGACCGGCTGCCGCCCGACCCTCCCGACGACGGCACCACCCGGGACGCGGGGCACCTGGTGAAGGCGCGGTACACGCCGTTGCAAGCGATCATGCTGGGCGTGGACGAGCCGTCGTCACCGCACCACGCTGTACTCGCCTCCGCATCGCAGGTGGCCGGGATGCCGGTCGTGACCGCCGACCTGCACTCGGCGCTGCCCGCGATCCTGGCCGGGGTGCTGTGCGACGCGCCGGCCGCGCGGGTCGCGTACGTGATGACGGACGGCGGGGCGCTGCCCGCCTGGTTCTCCCGGACGCTCGCCGGGCTGCGCGGGACGCTCGCGGGCACGGTGACGGTGGGGCAGGCGTTCGGCGGCGATCTGGAGGCCACCACTGTGCACAGTGGACTGCTCGCGGCGCGGCACGTGCTCGGCGCGGACGTCACCGTGGTGGCGCAAGGGCCGGGCAACCTTGGCACGGGTACGACGTGGGGGTTCTCCGGGGTGGCGGTGGGCGAGGCGGTCAACGCGGTCGCGGCGGTGGGTGGGCGGCCGGTGGGCTCACTGCGCATCTCGGCGGCCGACCCGCGGGCGCGGCACCGGGGGGTGTCCCACCACAGCCTGACGGCGTACGGGCGGGTGGCACTGGCGCCGGCCGACCTCGTGATTCCTGTCGGGGTCGAAGATCTCGTGGGCGACGTGCTGGAGCCGTTGGCGGCGCGGCATCGGCTGGTGTCGGTGCCGGTGGACGGGCTGGAGGAGGCGCTGCGGGCGTCACCAGTGCGGCTGTCGACCATGGGGCGCGGGCTGTCCGAGGACCGCGAGTACTTCCTGGCGGCGGCGGCCGCTGGCCGCTACGCGGCCTCGCTACTCGCGTAGCCACGCTGACCGCCACCCGCGTAGCCGCCACTGCCGCCGCCGCGTAGCCGCCACTGCCGCCGCCGCGCGCCGCCGCGTAACCGCCACGCCCCGCGTCAGGACGCGCCGGGGAAGCGCCGCGCCCCCGCGGCCCCTGGGCGCCGCGGCGCGCCGATGGCCGCGCGGCCGGCGGCCTCTCCCGTCGATCAAGGGCGAATGCACGTGGTTGGATCTCTTTTCCGCGTGCGTTCGCCCTTGATCGATGCGATCTTCCTTGATCGACGGCACCGCCCGCCCGGCGGCGTAGGCGGTGCACACGGCCGCAGCCGGTCCGCGCGGGCTAGGCGCCGCGACATCGGGGACCGCTAGCTGAGGATGATCAGGGCGACCCAGGCGGCCACGAAAAGGCCGAGCGTGGCCGCGAGCACCCAGGTGGGCACGGTGTACTCGCCGCGACGGTTGCGGGCGATCTCGGCGGCTATCTTGTCGCGGCGCTTCTGGTACCAGCCGCGCGGCTGGTCGCCGCTGCCCTGTCCGAACGAGTCACTCATGGCAGGGCGAGCGTACTCCGCCGGCGGACGCCGCCTCGCGGCGGTCGCCGGACCCGGCAGACTCCCTGGGCCCGCTCCCGCCGATCAAGGAGATCTGCATGGATCAAGGGCAAACGCACGTGGAAAAGAGATCCAACCACGTGCATTCGCCCTTGATCGACGAAAGCCACGTGCCCACGGCACGCCACGCCGTGGGCACGCCACGCCGTGGGAACGCCGCGCCGTGGGAACGCCGCGCCATGGGCACGGCGCGAGCGGCGCCGCCGGGGCCGCGCGCTACATGCTCGCGATCAGGCGCTCTACGCGCTCGTCGTAGGCGCGGAAGGGGTCTTTGCACAGGACGGTGCGTTGGGCCTGGTCGTTGAGCTTCAGGTGGACCCAGTCGACGGTGAAGTCGCGGCGCTTCTCCTGGGCGTGCCGGATGAACTCGCCGCGCAGCCGTGCCCGGGTCGTCTGCGGCGGCGTCTCCTTCGCCTCGAAGATCTCCAGGTCGGTGGCTATGCGGTCGACCTGGCCGCGCCGCTCCATCAGCCCGTACAGGCCGCGGCCTCGCCGCAGGTCGTGGTAGGCGAGGTCCATCTGCGCGATCCGCGGGTGTGACAGCGGCAGGTCGTGCTTTTCCTGGTACCGCTCGATGAGCTTGAGCTTGGTGACCCAGTCGATCTCGCGGGACACCGGCTCCAGGTCGCCGGTCTCGACGGCGCGCAGCACCCGGCCCCACAACTCGACGACCCGCTTGGCGATCTGGTCGCCGCCGCGCCGCTCGACGAACTCGGTGGCCTTCGCCAGGTACTCCTGCTGGATCTCCAGGGCGCTGACCTCCTTGTTGGAGGCGAGCCGCACCTTGCGCCGGCCGGTGACGTCGTGCGAGACCTCACGGATCGCCCGGATCGGGTTTTCCAGCGACAGGTCGCGCATCACCACGCCCGCCTCGATCATGCGGAGCACGATGTCGGCGGTGCCCACCTTGAGGAGGGTGGTGACCTCGTTCATGTTGGAGTCGCCGACGATGACGTGCAGGCGGCGGTACCGCTCGGCGTCGGCGTGCGGCTCGTCCCGCGTGTTGATGATGGGGCGGCTGCGGGTGGTGGCGGACGAGACGCCTTCCCAGATGTGCTCGGCGCGCTGCGACAGGCAGTACACGGCGCCGCGCGGTGTCTGCAGCACCTTGCCCGCGCCGCAGATGAGCTGGCGGGTGACGAGGAAGGGAATCAGGACGTCCGCGAGCCGGCCGAACTCGCCGTGCCGCGAGACCAGGTAGTTCTCGTGGCAGCCGTACGAGTTGCCAGCCGAGTCGGTGTTGTTCTTGAACAGGTAGATCTCACCCGCGATCCCCTCGTCGTGCAGGCGCTTTTCGGCGTCGACGAGCAGCCCTTCCAGGATGCGCTCGCCGGCGCGGTCGTGCGCCACGAGGTCGGCCACCGAGTCGCACTCCGGTGTGGCGTACTCGGGGTGCGAGCCCACGTCGAGATACAGCCGGGCGCCGTTGCGGAGGAAGACGTTGCTGGACCGCCCCCAGGACACCACGCGGCGGAACAGGTAGCGAGCCACCTCGTCGGGAGACAGCCGCCGTTGGCCTCGGTACGTGCAGGTGACGCCGTACTCGGTCTCAAGCCCGAAGATTCGCCGTTCCATGAACAGACATTAGCCGTCGCGGGCCTCTAACCGTCACTCCCGCCGCAATGTTTCAGGCAGGCGCCACGCGCAGGTTTTCATAGTGCTCCAGACACGCCTCGTACCGAGGGAGCGACTCCGAGGCTTCCGATAGCGGCGGCGCCGCCGCGTCGCGCGCGGACAGCAGCGGCTCGGAGGCCGGCCAGTCGATGCCGAGCGAGAGCGGGTGGACGGTGTGCTCGGCGGCCGGGTTGTAGGTGGTGGAGCACAGGTACGTCAGCGTGGCGTCGTCGGTGAGCGCGCAGAAGCCGTGCCCGAGGCCCTCGGCGATGTAGACGGCCTTGCGGTCGACGTCGTCGAGGCGCACCGCCTCCCAGCGCCCGAAGGTCGGCGAGCCGACGCGCAGGTCGACGATCACGTCGACGACCGCGCCGCGCGGGCAGGTGACGTACTTGGCCTGGCCGGGCGGCGTGTCGGCGAAGTGGATGCCGCGCACGACGCCGCGCGCCGATACCGACATGTTGGCCTGGGCGAGGTCGAGCGGGTGGCCGACGGCCTCGACGAGCTTGTCGGCGCGGTACCACTCCAGGAAGAGGCCGCGCGGGTCGCCGTGCTGCTGGGGCGTGATCTCCCACGCCCCCTCGATGCCGAGCTGACGGATCTTCACGGCAGGCGCGCCACGGTGACGAACTCGTTGTACGTGAAGATCTTGCCCATGAACCGCGGGAACGGGAACGAGTACTGCTTGATCACCGTCATGCCCAGGTCGCGGCACATGGACGCGGCCTCGGCGAAGCCGACGAAGCGGACATGGGTGGCGTCGCTGGCGTAGCCGCGCTCCTGCGGGGTGATGAACACGGCCGTGCCGCCCGGCTTGACGCACGGCAGGTATGACTCGATCACCTTGCGGGCGTCGTCTTCGGGCATGTGCTCCAGCAGGTGCGCCGCGAGCATCGAGTCGAACGTGGCGCCGCGCTCGGTGGAGAAGAACTCCTCGGTGGTGTACGCCTCGAGGCCCTGGGCCCGCGCCACCGCGATCGACGTGGGGTTGTGGTCGACGCCGACCCCGTTGCCGCCCAGGTGCGCCAGGTTGCGCCCGAGGCCGCAGCCGACGTCGAGGGTGCGGCCGAGGTTGAGCCGTCGGATGTTCCACCGGTAGGGGCGCTGGACGTCCAGCACCTGCTTCCAACGGGCTCCGGTTACGCGCTGTAGGCGGTCGGTGTAGTCGACACCGTCGGTGCCGGGCTTCGATTCGCGGTCGGTCTCACGCACGGCGGGTAGCCTTTCAAACAGGACGATCAGCCGCAACTAGCCGCGCTCAGCGGTCGCCTCGTGGTCGAGTAGCGCCAACAGATAGTCACCGTACCCGCTCTTCGTCAAAGGAACCGCCAGGTCACGCAGGCGCGCCTCGTCGAGGAAGCCGGCGCGCCAGGCCACCTCTTCGACACAGCCGATTTTGAGACCCTGCCGCTCCTCGATCACCCGAACGAATTCGGCCGCCTGCATCAGCGACGTGAACGTGCCCGTGTCGAGCCACGCGGTGCCCCGGTCGAGCACGGTCACGGACAGCTCTCCGAGGCCCAGGTACGCCTCGTTGACTGCCGTGATCTCCAGCTCGCCGCGGTCGCTGGGCTTGAGCTGCCGGGCGATGTCGACCACGCGGTGGTCGTAGAAGTACAGGCCGGGTACCACGTACCGGGACTTGGGCCGCTCCGGCTTCTCCTCGATCGACAGCACCTTGCCGTCGCCGTCGAACTCCACCACGCCGTACGCCTCGGGGTTGGCCACCGGGTACGCGAAGACGCGGCCGCCTGTCGGGTCGGCGTTCTCGGCCAGCTGCTGGCCCAGGCCGACGCCGTGGAAGATGTTGTCGCCCAGGATCAGCGCCGCCGCCTCACCGGCCAGGAACTCCTCGCCGATGAGGAAGGCCTGTGCGATCCCCTCCGGCCTCGGCTGCGCGGCGTACTCCAGCCGGAGTCCCCACTGCGAGCCGTCGCCGAGCAGCCGCTGGAACTGGGCCTGGTCGTCCGGCGTGGTGATGATCAGGATCTCGCGGATCCCGGCCATGATCAGCGTAGACAGCGGGTAGTACACCATCGGCTTGTCGAAGACTGGCATGAGCTGCTTCGAGACCGCCCGGGTGATGGGCCAGAGCCGTGAGCCGGTGCCGCCGGCGAGAAGGATTCCGCGCACCAGCAGTACCTTAGCCGCCGGTTACCAGCGCCACTCGCGTAGACTCCGTGACCCGTGAGGGTCCTCGTCACCGGCGGTGCCGGCTTCATCGGTTCCGAGTACGTCCGGGAGCTGCTTCGCGGCAGCCTCCCCGTCGCCGCGCCCGCCGCGGTCACCGTGCTCGACAAGCTCACCTACTCGGGCAATCTGGCCAATCTGGACCCGGTGCGCGACGACCCGCGCCTGACGTTCGTGCACGGCGACATCTGCGATGCCGCCGTCGTCGACCAGGCCGTCGCCGGCCACGACGTGATCGTGCACTTCGCCGCCGAGTCGCACGTCGACCGGTCCATCGAGGGCGCGGCGCCGTTCGTCACGACAAACGTCCTGGGTACCCAGACACTGCTCGACGCCGCGCTCCGGCACGGCACCGGGCGGTTCGTGCACGTGTCGACCGACGAGGTTTACGGCTCGATCGAGCACGGCTCCTGGACCGAAGACTGGCCGCTCGCGCCCAACTCCCCGTACTCCGCCTCCAAGGCCGGCTCCGACCTGCTCGCCCTGGCGTACTTCCGCACCCACGGCATGGACGTCGTGGTGACGCGGTGCTCCAACAACTACGGGCACAACCAGTTCCCCGAGAAGGTCATCCCGCTGTTCGTCACCAACCTGCTCGACGGCGGCACGGTGCCGCTGTACGGCGACGGTGGCAACATCCGCGACTGGCTGCACGTGCACGACCACTGCCGCGGCATCGCGCTCGTGCAGGACAAGGGCCGGCCGGGCGAGGTCTACCACATCGGCGGCGGCACCGAGCTCACCAACTCCGAGCTCACCGGCAAGTTGCTCGCCGCCTGCGGCGCCGGCTGGGACAGGGTCACCCCGGTCACCGACCGCAAGGGC
Organism: Micromonospora sp. CPCC 206061; assembly: GCF_036906915.1. Classification (NCBI taxonomy): domain Bacteria; kingdom Bacillati; phylum Actinomycetota; class Actinomycetes; order Micromonosporales; family Micromonosporaceae; genus Micromonospora; species Micromonospora sp. CPCC 206061. The sequence goes on along the minus strand of NZ_JBAKHX010000012.1, from coordinate 46,422 downwards.
CACGACCGCCGCTACAGCCTCGACATCACCAAGATCAGCCAGGAGCTCGGGTACGCCCCCAGCATCGACCTGGAGACCGGTCTTGAGCGCACGGTCCAGTGGTACCGCGACAACCGCGCCTGGTGGGAGCCGCTGAAGCGATGACACGCTTCCTCGTCACGGGTGCCGGCGGGATGCTCGGGCAGGACCTGCTCGCAGTACTGGCGGATGCCAAGATCACTGCCCTCACCCGGGCTGAGCTCGACGTCACCGACGCCGGTGCCGTGCGAGATGCCGTGGCGGGCCACGACGTCGTGCTCAACGCCGCGGCCTGGACCGACGTCGACGGCGCCGAGGCCCGCGAGGCCGAAGCGACCGCCGTGAACGGCGGCGGGGTCGCCCACCTGGCCAACGCCTGCGCGGCGTCTGGTGCGCGCCTGGTTCACGTCTCGACGGACTACGTGTTCCCCGGCACCGCGACCTCGCCGTACCCGGAGGACGGGCCCACCGACCCGATCAACGCGTACGGGCGGAGCAAGCTGGCCGGCGAGCGGGCCGTGCTGGCTGGCGGCGGGTACGTGGTGCGGACGGCGTGGCTGTACGGGGCGCACGGGCGCAACTTCGTGTCGACCATGCTCCGGCTGGCCGGCGAGCGCGAGCACCTCGACGTGGTTGACGACCAGCGCGGGCAGCCCACGTGGTCGTACGCGCTCGCTTCCCGATTGGTGGAGCTCGGCCTCCAGGACGCCCCTCCCGGGGTCTACCACGGCACCGCGAGCGGCGAGACGACCTGGTACGGGCTGGCGCGGGCGGTGTTCGAGCTCAGCGGCCTCGACCCCGACCGGATTCGCCCCACCACCAGCGACAAGTACCCCCGTCCGGCGCCCCGGCCCGCGTACAGCGTGCTCGGACACGCGCGGTGGTCACTCGCGGGGCTGCCGCCGATGACAGACTGGAAGGCGATGCTGACGTCGTACCTGGGAGCCGGCCGTGTCTGATCTCCCTCGCGTGAGCGCCGTCGTCCTGGCGTGGCGCACCGAGCCGCTGCTGCGCCGGTGCGTCGAGGCGCTCCTGGCGTCCGTCAAGGTCGACGTCGAGGTGGTGCTCGTCGACAACGGCTGCACCAACCCCGACCTGCCGTACCTTTCCACGCTCCCCGGCGTCGTCGTGGCCGGCACCGGTGAGAACACCGGCTTCTCCGCCGGCTGCAACACGGGCGCCGCGGCGGCCACCGGCGAGTTTCTCGCGCTGGTCAACGGCGACGCGATCGTCGAGCCCACCGCTCTGGCCCGCCTCGTCGAGGAGCTCGACGACCCGACAGTCGGCATCGCGGCCGGCGCGGTACGCCTCGCTGACGAGCCCGACCTGCTCAACTCGCGCGGCAACGAGATCCACGTGCTCGGGGTGAGCTGGGTCGGCGGGTTCCGTGAACGCGACACCCGCAGCGGGCCCACCGAGACCGCCGGCGCGATGGGCGCGTTCATCCTGACCCGGCGCGCGCACTGGGAGCGGCTGGGCGGCTTCGACCCGCACTACTTCGCGTACGTCGAGGACGCCGAGATCTCCATCCGCACCTGGCGGATGGGCCTGCGCGTCGTCAACGTGCCCGACGCGGTGGCGCTGCACGGGTACGAGTTCAGCAAGGTCAGCTTCAAGTTCTACCTCATCGAGCGAAACAGGCTGATGTTCGTGACCACCGTGTGGGGTGGGCGGGCGTTGCTGCTGCTCGGAGGGCCGCTGCTGGCGCTCGAGGGCGTGATGATGCTGCTCGCGCTCAAGGAGGGCTGGCTACGCGACAAGCTGCGCGGGTACGGGTGGCTGTGGAAGCACCGGGCCCACATCCGGGCGCGCCGGCGCGAGCTCCAGGCCGAACGCCGCGTCCCCGACCGCGACTGGATGCGCGTCCTGACCGACCGCTTCGACACCCCTTTGATCAACCCCCCAGGCGTCTCAGTACTGAACGCGGCCATGTCCGCATACTGGCGCCTGGTCCGCCGCTGGCTCTAACACCCCCGCCCGCCGCCCCCTCCACGCCGCCGCCCCTCCACGCCGCCGCCCTCTGCGCGTCGACACCCCCTCTGCGCGTCGATCAAGGGCAAACGCACGTGGTTTGATCTCAGATCCGCGTGCGTTTGCCCTTGATCGATACGAATGCCCTTGATCGCCGCGCGGCGGCGGCCATAACACCGCGCCGCACGAGGCCGTGCCGGGCGTACCCCGCCCCGTGCGGACCGTGCTGCCCGCCCCCGATCAAGGGCAACCCTATGGATCAAGGGCGTGCAGTCGGGGCTAGTCGTTGGGGTTGCCCTCCAGGTCGGCTGAGGCAGCCGACGAGCTGGGCTTGTCTTCGGCGGGAGCCGGAGGTGCGGACTTCTCGTCCGAGGCGGGCTCGGTCGCCGTGGAGCCGGGCTCCAGGAGGGCGGTCAGGGCTGCCCCCGTGACGCGGCGGAACGTGCGGCCCTTGCGACGGCGGTCGAGTACCGCCACCTCGAGGTGGTCGGCGCCGATGGTGCGGGCCGCCCCGCCCTCGCCGCCGACGCTGCCAAGCGCCTTGACCGCCAGCTTCACCGCGTCGGCGAGCGACGAGTCGCCCTGGTGCGCCTCCTTGAGCACGGTGGAGATCGCCTCGGACTGGCCACCCATCGCCATCGAGCCCGGCTCGTCCTGGACCGAGCCGTCGTACGTGATGCGGTAGAGCTCGTCGGCCTCCGGGGTGGTGCCCACCTCGGCGACGCAGATCTCGACCTCGTACGCCTTCATCTGCTCGGTGAAGATGGCGCCGAGCGCGTGGGCGTACGCGTTGGCGATGGCCCGCCCGGTGACGTCGCGCCGGTCGTAGCTGTATCCGTTGAGGTCGGCCATGCGCACGCCGGCCCGGCGGAGGTTTTCGAACTCGTTGTAGCGCCCGACGGCGGCGAACCCGATGCGGTCGTAGATCTCGCTGACCTTGCGCAGGGAGGTCAGGTTTTCGGCGACGAACAACACCCCGCCCTCGTAGGTCAGCGCGACGGCGCTGCGACCCCGGGCGATGCCCTTGCGGGCGTACTCCGAGCGGTCGCGCATGATCTGCTCGGGGGAGGCGTAGAACTGCATGGCCACGGCGGGCGGCTCTCCTTCGACCTAGGGGGGCGGGCTCAGCCGCCGACGTTTTCCATGCGGCGGGCGACGACGGACTCGGCGATGGTGGCCGTCTCGGAGTCGGTGAGGCGGCGGGTGCCCTCGGCTGTCGCCGTCATCACCACCGGATAGATCTTGCGGGTCAGGTCGGGGCCGCCGGTGGCGGTGTCGTCGTCGGCGGCGTCGTAGAGCGCCTCGATGCCCAGCGTGATGGCGTCGTCGACGGACAGGCCCGGCCGGTACCGCTTCTTGAGCGCGGACTTGGCGAAGAGCGAGCCGGAGCCGATGCCGTCGTAGCCGGTCTCTTCGTAGATGCCGCCCGCGATGTCGAAGCTCCAGATCCGTCCGGCCTTGGCCGGGTCGGTGGCGCCCAGGTCGAAGCCGCCGAAGATCGGCACCACCGCGAGGCCCTGGAGTGCGGCGCCGAGGTTGTTACGGATCATGGTGGCCAGGCGGTTGGCCTTGCCCTCCAGCGAGAGCATGACGCCCTCGATCTTCTCGTAGTGCTCGAGCTCGACCTGGAAAAGCCGGATCAGCTCGATGCCCACGCCCGCGGTGCCGGCCATGCCGACCAGCGAATACGGGTCGGCGGGGTGCACCTTTTCGATGTCGCGGCTGGCGATGAGGTTGCCAGCTGTGGCGCGCCGGTCACCGGCCATGACGACGCCGCCGGCGCAGACGATGGTCACGACGGTGGTGGCGTGGGCGGACGCGAGCTCGGCCGAGTAGCCGGGCGGCAGCGGCCGGCGGCCGGGAAGCATCTCGGGCGCCGCGACGCTCAGGAACTGCGTGAAGGAGGATGTCGCCGGGGTGGAGAAGAAGTCCGGTATCCGGCCGGACGGATCGAAACCCGCTGCCACGTGGTTCCCTTCAGGTTAGGTGATCGCCTTGGCAAGATACCCGGGGCGCCCGTCGCCTGGACGGCAGGCCTCCCCGCCGTCCAGAAACGGACTTTTAGCTCACTGTCCGCCTTTTTGCACGTAGCCTCGGACGAACTCTTCCGCGTTCTCCTCCAGGACGGAGTCGATCTCGTCGAGGAGGTCGTCGACGTCCTCGGTGATCTCCGCGTGCCGCTCGGCGACCTCTGGGTCGACCTCGGGCGCGACCTCGTCGACTTCCTCGTCGCGGCGGGCCTTGCCGGACTGGGACTGACCGCCGGAGTCACGGGTAGCCATATGTGCCCCTCCTCAACATCGCTTGCAGAAAACGTACCTCGCCGGTGCGACGAAAACGCAGCGACATTCAGCTCCCGCCGGTGATGGCTTCCAGGAGGTCCTTCGCGCTGGCGCACCGGTCGAAGAGCGCGCCCACGTGCTTTCGGGTGCCGCGTTCGGGCTCCATCATCGGCACCCGGACGAGTGACTCCCGCCCGACGTCGAAGATGACCGAGTCCCAACTCGCGGCGACCACCTCGGACGCGTACTGGGCGAGGCACCGGCCGCGGAAGTACGCGCGGGTGTCCTCAGGCGGCTCGACCATGGCGGCGCGGGTCTGCTCGTCGGGCAGCAGGGTCTGCATCGAGCCGCGGGCGACCAGGCGGTGGTAGAGGCCCTTCTCGGGGCGCACGTCGGAGTACTGCAGGTCGACGAGCTGCAGCTTGTGCGACGCCCAGCCCAGCTTCTCCCGCTCGCGGTAGCCCTCCAGCAGCCGCAGCTTCGCCACCCAGTCGAGCTCGTCGGCGCAGAGCATCGGGTCGCGACCGAGCTTGTCGAGCATGCCCTCCCAGCGGGACAGCACGTCGACGGTGGGCTCGTCGGCGTCGGCGCCGTACCGGTCATCCACAAAGGACTTGGCCCGCTCGAAGTACGCCCACTGCAGGTCGAGGGCGGTGAGGCGGCGACCGTCGCGCAGCCGCATCAGGTGCTTCAAGGCCGGGTCGTGGCTGACCGCCTTGAGCTCGGAGACCGGGTCGGCGATGCCGAGGTCGGGCGTGAGCACCTTCTCCTCGATCATCGTGAGCACCAGCGCGGTCGTGCCGACCTTGAGGTACGTGGAGATCTCGGACAGGTTGGCGTCGCCGATGATGACGTGCAGCCGGCGGTACTTGTCGGCGTCGGAGTGCGGCTCGTCGCGGGTGTTGATGATGGGCCGCTTGAGCGTGGTCTCCAGGCCCACCTCGACCTCGAAGAAGTCGGCCCGCTGAGAGATCTGGAACCCGGGCTGCGACCCGTCTTGCCCGATGCCGACCCGACCCGCGCCGCAGACGATCTGCCGCGTCACGAAGAACGGTGTCAGATACGCGACGATGTCGGCGAACGGCGTCTGCCGGCGCATCAGGTAGTTCTCGTGTGAGCCGTAGCTGGCGCCCTTGTTGTCGGTGTTGTTCTTGTACAGGTGGATCTGGTGCGTGCCCGGGATCGTCGCCGCACGGCGGGACGCCTCGGCCATCACCCGCTCCCCCGCCTTGTCCCAGCGCACCAGGTCGAGCGGGTTGGTGACCTCGGGAGTCGAGTACTCCGGGTGGGCGTGGTCGACGTACAGCCGCGCGCCGTTGGTGAGAATGACGTTGGCCAGGCCGAGATCCTCGTCGGCGAGCGCCTCCGCCGGGTCGTACGCCGCACCCGAGTACGTGAACCCGCGAGCGTCGCGCAGCGGCGACTCCTCTTCGTAGTCCCACCGGGCCCGACCGCCGCGCGTCAGCTCTGGACGCGCCCCGTAAGCGTTGACCACCTGCGATGAGGTGACCATCGGGTTGGCTCCGGGCTGGCCGGGCACCGAGATGCCGTACTCGACCTCGGTTCCCATGATCCGCCGAACACTCATGCCTCGCCTACCTCACTGCCCGGGCGCCGCACCCCGCGCGCCACCCGTCGAGCGTAGTCCGCCGGGCACGCTCCGCGCCGCGAGCCACCCCACGAATAAGGCTTCGCCCCACGCTTGCCCGAACGTCACCAGGGATTCGCCGGGGCCAGGCATCATGCAGCGGCTGCGGTAGCGGTACCCAATCAAGGAGCGACGGTGAGCGAGCTGACGATGACGCGGCCTGCGGCGGAGCCTTATCCAGAGGCGCCGCAACGGCGCCTCCCGAGTCCGATGCTGTGGGGCGCGCTCGCCGTCTTCGCCGCGACGGCCACCGCCATGATCTGGACGTACGCGTCGACGCACCAGATTTTTCCGGACAGCCAGTGGTATCTGATCTATACCTACCGGATGCTCGGCGAGGACCGTGCGGGCTCCGAGAGGATCGTGCTCGACTACATCCGCGACCACGGCACCTTCAAGCCCTACGACTACCTGTGGGCCTCGAAACCGTTCACCCTCGCCTACCGGCCCAGAATGCTGCTTCCGGTGCTCTCCGTGCCGTTCGTGGCGCTGTTCGGGCCCGGTGGCATCGTGGTGGTACCCGGGATCGCGTTCGTGCTGGCGATGCTGCTGATCTACCGGTTCGCGACGGGGCACGCCTCGGTGCCGGCGGCGACCGCGGCGAGCGTGCTGGCGGTGGCCTCGCCGCTCGTCGCGAAGTGGTGCGTCGGCGGGCTCACCGACTCGCTGGCGCTGCTGCTGCACACCGCGATGCTCCTGCTGCTGCCCTGGCGCAAACCCGCCACCAAGTGGACGGTGGTGGGGCTGGCGGCGGTCACGTTCCTGACGGCGACGACGCGCACCATCACCCCGTACACGGTGGCGACCGTCGCGGCGGTCTGGTGCTGGGCGATGCTGAGCCAGCGCGAACGCTGGCGATCCTGGACCCTCGCGGCCGCGGGGGCCGCGGCCGGCGTCGTGGGCGGCGCCGTCTGGAGCAAGCTGGCGAGCGCACCGCTGAACAGCCGCGACCACTTCAAGAGCCTGACGGCGGGACAGGCGCGCACGCTGGGTGAGGCGATGCCCTGGTACCGGGAGCACCTCCCGCCCGCGTTGGCGCGCGAGGCGACGATCGTGCTCTCCAGCTGGCCGCTGGTCCTGCTGATCGTGCTGTCGCTGCTGGCGTGCGTGGTCGCGTGGCGCACCGTGGTGCCGTGGCTGGTGGCGTCCGCGTGGGTCGGTGCCGCCGCCATCTTCCTGGTGGCGCCGTTCACGACCATGTTCCGGTACGAGATACCGGTGCTGCCCGCGCTGGTGGTGGCCGCGGCTGTATTCGCGGACCGGTTAGTAACTCAGACCGTGACCGTACGCGAATAGCGGGCGCTTACCGTCCCCTTTGTTGACCGGCTGCTGGTCCTTGGTGGCCGGCCATGACACCGGGAGCTTGCCGGTGGGCTTGGCGATGCCGAAGAGCACGTCGGCTACGCCACCGCCTTCGGTGCCGGGCAACCAGGCGGCGAGCAGCGCCTGGCTTGCCGGGACGGCCAGCGGCCGGCCGGATACGAGGACCACGACGACGGGTATCCCGGCCTTATTCAAACGGCTCAGCGTCTGAAGGTCTTCCTGGTCGAGGGTGAGCCCCCCGGGGCGGTCGCCTTCGTACTCGGCGTACGGCGTCTCCCCCACCACCGCGACAGCGACGTCGTACGAGCCGTCTATGCCCTCCCCGCCACGGTCGTAGGTGACGTTCTTCGCCACCTCCCTGATCCCCGCGAGGATCGTGGTGCCCGGCGTGATCGGGCCCGATTTGCCCTGCCACGTCATGGTCCAGCCGCCGCTCTGGTTGCCGATGTCGTCGGCGTTCTTACCCGCGACGAAGATTCGGCTGTCCTTCTTGAGCGGCAGGACGTTCCCGTCATTCTTGAGCAGCACCTGCGACTGCCGCACGGCCCGCCGCGCCAGTGCCCGGTGCTCCGGTGTGCCCACCGGTGCCCGTTCCGCGTACGGATGCTCGAACAGGCCCAGCTCGAACTTCTTCGCGAGGATGCGGCGGTTGGCGTCGTCGATCCGCTCCACGGGCACCCGGCCGGCCTCCACCTCGGCGGTGAGCAGCTGCGTGAACTGCCGGTAGTCCTCCGGCACCATCACCATGTCGATGCCGGCGTTGACGCCCTGACGAACCTCCTCGGCCGTGAACCCGCGCGCTCCGTCGATCTGGTCGATGCCCGCCCAGTCGGAGACCACGAATCCGGTGAACGCCAGCTCGCCCTTGAGCAGATCGGTGATCAGATACTTGTGGCCGTGGGCCTTCTGGCCGTTCCACGAGCTGAACGACACCATCACCGAGCCGACGCCCTTGCGCACCGCCTCGGCGAACGGCGGCAGGTGGATCGCTTTGAGGTCGGCTTCGCTCAGTCGCGTGTCGCCCTGGTCGTCGCCGCCCGTCGTCCCGCCGTCACCGATGTAGTGCTTGGCGGTGGCGAGCACGTTCTGGCCCTGCAAGCCGGTGATGTAGCTAGTCATCGCGGTCGCGATCTCAGGGTCCTCGCCGAACGACTCGTACGTGCGGCCCCAGCGGTCGTCGCGGGCCACACAGAGGCAGGGCGCGAAGTTCCAGTCCAGGCCGGTGGCGGCGACCTCGTCGGCTGTAGCCCGCCCGATCTCCTCCACCAGGGCCGGGTCGCGGGTCGCGCCGAGCCCGATGTTGTGCGGAAAGATCGTGGCGCCGCGGACGTTGTTGTGCCCGTGCACCGCGTCCACGCCGTAGATGATCGGGATCTTTCGCTCACTGCCGAGTGCGGCCCGCTGGAACGTGTCGTACATGTCCGCCCAGCCCTCGGCTTCGGGGTTGGGTGGGGCCGACCCGCCACCGGACAGCACCGACCCGATCCGGTACTCGGCGAGCGCCTTCGGATCGTCCGCTACGGCCGAGCGGTCGACCTGCGTCATCTGCCCAACCTTGTCCGCGAGGCTCATCCGGCCCAGCAGATCGTCGACGCGCTCCGCGACGGGGCGGGACGCGTCCAGGTAGGCCGGGCTCTCCGTGGCGCTGTCGTCCCCGCTGGCGGCTACGGCGACGGCGGTCGCGGTCGAGGCGAGAACGACGGCCGCGACAGTCCCGACGAGCACTTTCCGCATACGCACGGATACTAGGCGGCAGCAACGGATGTCACTGCCCTGGTACGCGCATCCCCCCTTTGCCGTCGATCAAGGGCAAATGCACGTGGTTCGATCTCAAAACCACGTGCGTTCGCCCTTGATCGGCGCGGATGCCCTTGATCGGCGCCGACCGCGGCGGGCACGGCAGCGCGGCGGGCACGGCGGCGCGACGGCGCGGCGGGCACGGGCAGCGCCGAGGGTGGTGATCACCCCGGCCTGACGCGTAGGTCGAACCTGTCCGCCGCGTGGTGCTCTATGCCTCTGCGGGCCGTCGCATCCCGCTTCGCGACGTGCGCCGGGCCTGGCCGGCCCTCTGCTCGCACGGGCCTCGCCGCTGTGCCAGCAGGCCGCGCCCCGCGTCGATCAAGGGCATTCGCGTTGATCAAGGTCAAACGCACGCGCTTTGATCTCAGATCCGCGTGCATTTGACCTTGATCGACGAGGAACGCGCGAGCAGCGCGGCGAGATCGCGTCGGTCCGCCCTCCGCCGCAGATCCTGACGCCACAGCGCCGCGGCGCGAAACGGGCAGCAAGGTCGTCGCGGCCGCGGCGGACCGCGCCCCGCCAGGAGCCGGCGCAGGAGCGCGGAACGGGCAGTGAGGCGCCGCTGGGCGCCGCTGGGCGCCGCGATCAAGGGCATTCGCATCGATCAAGGGCAAATGCACGTGGAAAAGAGATCCAACCACGTGCGTTCGCCCTTGATCGACGAGGAGAGGGGCGCTCCGCGCGGGCATGGGAGGAGGCGGGCACGGCGCGCGGGCACGGCGCGCGGGCACAAGGGAGGGGCACGGCGCGCGGGCACGGGGAGGGGCGCGGCGCGCGGAGAGGGCGTGGTGAGGGCCTGAGCGGCGTGGAGAGAGGGTGGGTGTGACGCAAAAGGGGAGGCCGCCTCGCGCTACGCGCGAGGCGGCCTCCTAGAACTTGCTACAGGTACTGGCCGGTGTTGCTCACGGTGTCGATGGAGCGGCCGGCTTCGGCGCCCTTGCCGCCGGAGACCAGCGTGCGGATGTACACGATCCGCTCGCCCTTCTTGCCGGAGATCCGTGCCCAGTCGTCCGGGTTGGTGGTGTTGGGCAGATCTTCGTTTTCGCGGAACTCGTCGACGCAGGCGTCGAGCAGGTGCTGCAACCGCAGCCCCTTGCGCCCCGACGACAGGAACTCCTTGATCGCCATCTTCTTGCCGCGATCCACGATGTTCTGGATCATGGCGCCGGAGTTGAAGTCCTTGAAGTACAGGACCTCCTTGTCGCCGTTCGCGTAGGTCACCTCGAGGAAGCGGTTCTCCTCGGTCTCGGAGTACATCCGCAGGACGACCGCCTCGATCATCGCGGCGACCGTGGACTGGGCGTCGCCGCCGTGCTCGGTCAGGTCGTCCGGGTGCAGCGGGAGGCCGGTGAGGATGTACTTCGAGAAGATGTCCTTCGCCGCCTCGGCGTCCGGACGCTCGATCTTGATTTTCACGTCGAGACGGCCGGGGCGCAGGATGGCCGGGTCGATCATGTCTTCCCGGTTGGAGGCGCCGATCACGATGACGTTTTCGAGCCCCTCGACGCCGTCGATCTCGGACAGGAGCTGCGGGACGATCGTGTTTTCCACGTCGGAGGAGACGCCGGAGCCGCGGGTGCGGAACACGGAGTCCATCTCGTCGAAGAACACGATGACCGGCGTACCCTCGCCGGCCTTCTCCCGGGCCCGCTGGAAGATCAGACGGATGTGCCGCTCGGTCTCGCCGACGTACTTGTTGAGCAGCTCCGGGCCCTTGATGTTGAGGAAGTAGCTGGTGTGCTTCTCCTGGCCACGGCGCTCGGCGATCTTCTTGGCGAGCGAGTTCGCGACCGCCTTGGCGATGAGCGTCTTGCCGCAGCCCGGAGGCCCGTACAGCAGGATGCCCTTCGGTGGGCGGAGCTGGTGCTCGCGGAAGAGGTCGGCGTGCAGGAACGGCAGCTCCACGGCGTCGCGGATCTGCTCGATCTGGGTGTGCAGGCCGCCGATGTCTTCGTATCCGACGTCGGGCACCTCTTCGAGGACGAGCTCCTCGACCTCGCTCTTCGGGATGCGCTCGTACGCGTACGCCGAGCGCGGCTCGATCATCAGGGAGTCGCCGGCCCGCAATGGGCTGCCGATGAGCGTGTCGGCCAGGTGGACGATGCGCTCCTCGTCGGCGTGGGACACCACGAGCGCCCGGTCACCCGGGGCGCCGTCGAGACCTTCCAGGATCTCCTTGAGCATGACCACCTCGCCGACCCGTTCGAAGCCGAACGCGTCGACGATGTTGAGCGCGTCGTTGAGCAGGACTTCCTGCCCGCGGCGCAGCTCGTCGGTGTCGAGCGACGGTGAAACCGCCACTCGCAGCTTCCGGCCGCCGGTGAAGACGTCGACCGTGCCGTCGTCGTGCTTGGTCAGGAAGACCCCGTATCCGCTCGGCGGCTGTGCCAGGCGGTCGATCTCTTCCTTGAGCGTGACAATCTGGGCTCGTGCCTCTTTGAGGGTGCTCACGAGCCGCTCGTTGTTTTCGGTCAGTCGGGCCAGCTGCGCCTGCGTTGCCGCGAGCCGCTCCTCGAGCTGCCGGACGTGTCGGGGGCTTTCGGTCAGCTTGCGCCGCACCAGAGCGAGTTCCTCTTGAAGGAACGCGACCTGAGTGGAGAGATCGTGGGCCTCCTTCTCCCACCGTGCGGCGCGCGAATCCGCGTCGTCGCTGCGTGCCACGTCCCACCTCCCCGGGGGCTCGAACGTTCTGCCATAAACACTAACCGGTGCGAGGGCGATTCGAACCCACGCAACACCCTCGTCACCGAAGCTTGATCGTTACGGCACGGGAAACATCGGCGCGCCGCGCGGGAAACGCGGGGCAGACGTCACAGTGTCGGACGCCCGACCATCGACGCGACAAGCCGGGCGAACTCCTCCAGCCGGGCGATCTGCCCCGCCCCGCCGTCGTCGAGCGTCTTGCCAAACCGCAGCGCATCGTGGCGAACCGCCTGGTGGTCCTCACCGGGCGCGGCGGGGGCGGCGCCGGCCTCGTCCAGCGAGCTGAGCAGCAAATACACGTCGATGCTGTCGACCCTGGCTTGGCCGCTCGGGGTCCTGGTGAGGCGCCGGCGGCAGCCCACCTCGGTGACCGAGGAGAGCGGCACGACACGCAGCGAGGAGGTCATCGAGCCGGGCGGGCCGTCGCCGGGGGCCACGTCTTCGCCGTGCCACAGGATGAGGCGGCTGCCGTCGCAGACCACGACCTCCTGCCAGACGCCGTTGACCTCGTTGACGAAGCGTTCGAGGGTGAAGCCAAGCACAGTCGCCCCGCGCAGCACCCCGCCGAGGGCCTCCAGGGCAACCTCCGGGTCGCGCAGGTAGGCGCGGGCCGCCGAGTCCAGGTCCTGGTACGGCGACCAGTCGGGGAACACCGCTGGCAACTCGCCACCCCCGAACGCGGGCCTACTCATCGACGCTCGTGCCCTCCCCCCGCTGTGCCTCACGACGCAGACGGTATGCCTCCGCGCCCTTGCTCGGCTTTCGCCGGCGCGGCGGCGCGGTGACGCCGGGTGCCAGCTTGCGCGCCGAGACGAGGAACGCGGTGTGAGCGATCATACGGTGATCCGGGCGTACCGCGAGCCCTTCGGCGTGCCAGTCACGCACCAGCGACTCCCACGCGCGCGGCTCGGTGAAGCCGCCGCGCTCGCGCAGCGCCTCGACGAGCTCGGAGAGCTGCGGGGTCGTGGCCACGTATCCGATGAAGACGCCGCCGGGCACGAGCGCCCGTTCGACCAGGTCGAGGGCCTCCCACGGGGTCAGCATGTCGAGGATGATCCGGTCGAAACCGGTCTCGCCGCACTCGGCCACGTTGCCCACGTGCAGCTTCCACGCCGGGTGGGGCCCGCCGAAGAACGCCTCGACGTTGCGCCGGGCGATCGCCGCGAAATCTTCCCGCAGCTCGTACGAGTGCAGCTCGCCGGAGGGACCCACGGCCCGCAGCAGCCAGTTGCTCAGCGCGCCGGAACCGGCGCCGGCCTCCAGCACCTTGGCGCCCGGGAAGACGTCGCCCATCGTGACGATCTGCGCGGCGTCCTTGGGGTAGATCACCTGCGCGCCGCGCGGCATCGAGAGCACGTAGTCGGACAGCAGCGGGCGCAGCGCCAGGTATGCCGTGCCGCCGGAGGAGGTCACCACGCTGCCGTCGGGCAGGCCGATCAGCGCGTCGTGCTCGAGCGCCCCGCGGTGGGTGTGGAACGACCGCCCGGGCTCCAGCACGATCGTGTGCATGCGGCCCTTGGGGTCGGTGAGCTGCACCCGGTCGCCGGTGCGGAAGGGGCCCCGGTGGGCGGGCGTGAGCTCGATGTCGGACAGCGCGGTGGTCACTGGTTCATACTCCGTTTGGGCTCCAAAAGCTGTGCCAGGTCGGCGACGTGCAGAACGCCAACCACATCTTCGCCTGACGTCACGAGGTACTGCGCACCCGGGTGCGCCTGCACCGTTTTGATCACCTGCTCGCCGCTCAGGTCGATGGGCATCGCGTAGATGCCGTCGATGCCGCGCGAGACCGAGTCGACCGCAACCCACGGGCGGCGCTCCATGGGCACGGCGGCGGCCGCGGCCCGATCGACCAGCGCCACCAGCCGGCCGGCCGAGTCGGACACGCCCAGCGAGGCATCCGGACGGCCCGCGTCGTTGCCGCGCCGCTGGGCCTCCGCGAGGGGCGTGCCGGTCGGCACGGAGAACACCGGCCGCGCGAGGCGCGCGAGGTCGATCAGCGGGAACCGTCGACTGATGCGCGCCGCCCGGATGGACTGCCCGGCGCCCTGCCACAGCGTGAACGCCACCAGCAGCATGAACGCGAGGCCGAACGGCGAGAGCAGGCCGGTGGCCGTGAGCAGGGCGACCGCCAGCGCGGTGCCGATCGCGACCGCCCGGCCGACCCAGCCGGCGACCTCGGTGCCGAGGTGCCGGTCGCGGCTGACCGCCCACACGCCGGCGCGCAGCGCCCGCCCGCCGTCGAGCGGCAGGCCGGGCAGCGAGTTGAACACCGCGACCACGATGTTGCTGATCGCGAGCTGGAACGCGAGCTGGTGCGGCAGCGTGCGCTCGGGCAGCGCGGCGGTCGCGAACGCTGCCCCCACGCCGAGCACCAGCGACACGGCGGGCCCGGCGAGCGAGACCAGCAGGTCGACCTTGGGGCTGGGCGCGTCGCGGTCCATCTCGGTGTATCCGCCGAGTAGCTCCAGCGTGATCCCGCGCACACCGATGCCGTACCGGCGCGCCGTCAGCGCGTGACCGAGCTCGTGCAGCAGCACCGAGCCGAGCAGGCAGACCACGAACCCGAAGCCCACGGCGTATCCGGCGAGCTGCGACAGCTCCAGCCGGTCGCGCACGAACTCGCCGTACAACACGGTGACGAGCAGGGCGAGCAGCAGCATCGAGGCGTTCAGGTACAGCGGGACGCCGAAGACCCGGCCAAGCGTCATTCCGGGCCGGCGCTCGGTCGGTTCCTGTGCCACGCCTTCGATGCTACGGGTTGCCGGGCGCGGCGCGGCGAACTGTCATACCCGTGCCATAGCCTTTTCCCTATGACGGCGGTGGAGCACGTGTTCCCTGTGACGGCGACGGAGCAAGAAGTCAGGTATCCCACGCTCTCTCCGTCGCGTGCGGCCGACTTCAAGACCTGCCCCCTGCTCTACCGTTTCCGCAGCATCGACCGGCTGCCCGAGCGCCCGACGCCCGACCAGGCCCGCGGCACGCTCGTGCACGCCGTGCTGGAGCGCCTGTTCGACCTGCCGGCGGCCGAGCGCGTGCCGGCGGCAGCCGCTGGCCTGGTGACTGGAGAGTGGGGGCGCCTCGTGGCCGAGGCGCCCGACCTGGCCGAGCTGGTCGCCGAGGGCGGCGAGGAGTTCTTCGCGTCGACCCGCCAGCTGCTCGAGGGATACTTCACTGTGGAGGATCCGCGCCGGCTGGAGCCCGCCGAGCGGGAGACCCTGATCGCCACCCTGGTCGACGAGCAGCTCCTGATCCGTGGATACGTCGACCGGCTCGACGTGTCGCCGGCGGGCGACCTACGGGTGGTCGACTACAAGACCGGCGGGGCGCCGCGCGAGGCGTTCGAGGCGCGCGCGCTGTTTCAGCTCAAGTTCTACGCGCTGGTGCTGTGGCGCACCCGCGGCGTGGTGCCGCGCGTCCTCCGCCTGCTGTACCTGCGCGACCAGGAGGTCTGCGACTACTCGCCCGACGCCGAGGAGCTGGCCCGGTTCGAGCGCACGCTGCTGGCGCTGTGGCGGGCGATCGAGCACGCGAAGACGACCCGCGACTTCCGTCCCAAGCCCAGCCGGTTGTGCGACTGGTGCAGCCACCAGGCGCTGTGCCCCGCATTCGGCGGCACCCCGCCGCCGTTCCCCGAGCCCACCCGCGAGGCCGAGCAGGAGACCAGCGCACCCGCCCTCCTCCTCGCGGAGGATGACCGCCTCGCCACCGGTGACGAAGGAGCAACACCCGTTACCGGATAGCGTCAGAACATGGCACCGGCGGAGGCTCAGTGAGCGAGCGAGCTGGCGCGTCGGCGCCTGGACTGAGTGACGCGCCGACGCAGCCGGGGCGCGGCGCGAAGGAAGGCGTCGACTTTGGCGCCGCGCGAGCGAGCGAGCCACCAAACACGGCGGTACCCCGATGGGCGAGCGTGCTGCCGTTGGGGCGGCACGCTCGGCGGAGCCTGCGCGCGGACGCGCTGCTCGCCGCCGCTGCCGTGGCCATCGAGCTGGTACTCGTCGCCACCGGCCCGGCCGACATGCGCGAGCGCGGCTGGGCGGTCGCGATCGCGAGCAGCGTCGTGTGCGCGGTACCCATCGCGATGCGTCGCGTGGCGCCCTGGGCCGCCGTCGTCCTGACCACGGCGGCGCTGGTCATCGGCGCCGTGGTCACGGTCCAGCCGGTCACCGTCGTGGTGGCGATCGTCGTGCTGACGTACTCGACGGCCGCCCACTTCCCCCTGCGCGGCGCGGTGCTCGCGCTCGCGGCGATGTGGCTGCCCGTCCTCGTGGTCAACGCCCTGACCCCCGACGCGTCCAAGCCGGAAGACATGTCGACCGGCTACATCATGTTCCTCAACGGGCTGCTCGGGATGGTGTGCTTCTTCATCGGCCGCACCGTGCACGCCCGCCGCGCCTCCACGCAGGCTTTGGAGGAGCGGGCCCGAGCCGCCGAGGAGAATCAGCGCGCCCTCGCCGAGCAGGCGGTGGCCGAGGAGCGGCGACGGATCGCCCGCGAGCTGCACGACATGGTGGCGCACCACGTGAGCGTGATGGGCGTGCTCGCCACCGGGGCCCGGCGGGTGCTGGGCCGCGACCCGGACGCCGCCGACGAGGCGCTCAGCACGATCGAAGACACCAGCCGCGCCACGCTGCGCGAGATGCGCCGCCTGCTCGACGTGCTGCGCACCGAGGCCGAGCCGGCGGCGGAGATGGCGCCGCAGCCGGGGCTCGCCGGGATCGAGTCGCTGGTGGAGCAGGTGCGCGAGGCCGGGCTGCCGGTGTCACTGCGGGTCGACGGCTCTCCCGGCTCGCTGGCGCCGGGCGTGGCGCTGACCATCTACCGTATCGTCCAGGAGGCGCTGACCAACGCGCTCAAGCACGCGGGCGCGGCCACCGCACAGGTCCGGCTCAGCTTCGGCGTGTACTGGCTCATCGTGGAGATCTTCGACACCGGGCGCGGCCCGGCACCCGGCTCCGACTACGTCGGCCACGGCCTGGTCGGGATGCGGGAGCGGGTCGCCCTGTACGGCGGCACGCTGCGCACCGGGCCCCGGCCGGGCGGCGGTTTCCGGGTGTACGCGAAGATCCCGATGGAGCAGAGCTGACCGGATTCGGCTGACGGGGGACGACGAGATGGTGGCGAGCGAAGAGCGGCCGGTGCGGATCCTGCTGGCCGACGACCAGCCGTTGCTGCGCACGGGGTTCCGCATGGTGCTGGGCGCCGAAGACGACCTCGACATCGTCGGCGAGGCCAGCGACGGCGCGGAGGCGGTCGACCTGGCCCGCCGATTGCTGCCCGACGTGGTGCTCATGGACATCCGGATGCCCCGCATGGACGGGGTGGCCGCGACCCGCTCGATCGTCGACGCGCGGCTGCCGGTGCGGGTGCTGATCCTGACCACGTTCGACCTGGACGAGTACGTGGTGGGGGCGCTGCGGGCCGGCGCGAGCGGCTTCCTCGCCAAGGATGTGCCCGCGGAGGACCTGGTGGTGGCGATCCGCACGGTCGCGGCTGGCGAGGCGGTGGTCGCCCCGCGCATCCTCAAGCGCCTGCTGGACCGGTTCGCCGACTCGCTGCCCGACCCGTCGGCCACCCCGCCGAAGGCTCTGGACTCGCTCACCGAGCGCGAGCGCGAGGTGCTGATCCAGGTGTCGAAGGGTCTGTCGAACGCGGAGATCGCGGCGGCGCTGTCGGTCAGCGAGACGACGATCAAGACCCACGTCGGGCATGTGCTGACCAAGCTGGGGCTGCGCGACCGGGTACAGGCGGTCGTGCTGGCGTACGAGACCGGGCTGGTCCGGCCGGGCGCGTAACGCCTCCTTCGCTCCTCCTCAGGGTGGAGGAGGCGGCGCCCGGTGGGCGTACCAGAAGACTCTCCCGCAGCAGGACGGCCCGGCCTGCTGCGACACCTACTCTGAGTGTCGAAGGCATTCGGGGGAAGGTCTCTTCGAGATCTTGCCGGGTGCGCTCAGGGGTGACCCTGAGCGCACCTCGGGGGTGGCCCGCACCGAAAGATGGGTCTCCGGTTCCGACCGCGGACGGACGATTTCAGCGTCCGCGGCCCCCACGATTAATGCTGCCGGCCGGGCCGACACCCCGGCCGGACCATTTGTTTTATACGAGGGGGAAGTAGTGACTGCGACGTCGGCGAGCGACACGCACGTGGCGGCCCGCGCGAGCGACGTGTGGAAGGTGTATGGCTCGGGCGAGGCCCAGGTCATCGCGTTGCGGGGGGTGACGGCCGACTTCGAGCGCGGCCGGTTCACGGCGATCATGGGGCCATCCGGCTCCGGCAAGTCCACACTGATGCACTGCTTGGCCGGGCTCGACGCGGTCACCCGGGGGCACGTCTTCATCGGCGGCACCCAGGTGACGGGGCTCGGCGACGCCGGCCTGACGAGGCTGCGCCGCGACAAGGTCGGGTTCATCTTCCAGCAGTTCAACCTGCTGCCGACCCTGACCGCTCAGGAAAACATCCTGCTGCCGCTGTCGATCGCCGGCCGCAAGCCCGACCAGGCGTGGTTCGACACGGTGATAGACACCGTCGGGCTGCGCGACCGGCTCGGCCACCGGCCCAGCCAGCTGTCCGGCGGCCAGCAGCAGCGCGTCGCCTGCGCCCGTGCGCTGGTCGCCCGTCCGGAGGTCATCTTCGCCGACGAGCCGACCGGTAACCTCGACTCCCGTTCGGGCGCCGAGGTGCTGGGCTTCCTGATGCGCTCGGTGCGCGAGTACGGCCAGACCATCGTCATGGTCACCCACGACCCGGTTGCGGCGTCCTACGCCGACCGCGTGGTGTTCCTCGCCGACGGGCAGATCGTCTCCGAGCTGCTGGACCCGACGCCCGAGGCGGTCCTCGACACCATGAAGCGGCTCGACGTGCTCACTGTCGGGGTGGCGGAGTAGATGCTGCGCGCGACCCTGAAGAGCCTGCTCGCCCGCAAGCTGCGCCTGGTGCTGTCCGGGCTGGCCGTGGTGCTGGGCGTGATGTTCGTGTCGGGAGCCTTCGTGCTCACCGACACGCTGGGCCGTTCGTTCGACGCTGTGTTCTCGAGCGCGTACTCGCAGACCGACGTCGGCGTGGCGGCCAAGCCGAAGATCGAGATCAGCGAGATGGAGGGCGAGGAGGTCCAGGCGCCGTTCCCGGCGGCGGTCCTCGACGAGGTGCGGTCGGTGCCGGGCGTGGCCAAGGCCACCGGCACGGTCTCCGCCGACGGCGCCCAGGTCATCGGCAGCAACGGCAAGGTGCTCACCTCGTTCGGGCCGCCGCAGATCGGCCAGGCGTGGACCGGCGAGGACGGCCTGACGGAGCTGCGCGAGGGGCGCGGCCCGACGGCAGACAACGAGATCGCCGTCAACGTGACGGTGGCCGACGCCGCGAAGATCAAGGTCGGCGACCAGGTGCGGGTGCAGACGCTCGAACCAGCCAAGCCGTTCACCCTTGTCGGCATCTTCGGATACAGCGGTGGCCGTGACAGCCTGGGCGGCGTCCAGGAGGTCGCGTTCACCGAGAAGGCGGCGCAGCAGCTGCTGGTCGGCGAGACCGGCGTCTACACCGGCATCACGGTCAAGGCCGACAGCGGCGTCTCGCACGCCAAGCTGCGCGACGAGATCTCCACGAAGCTCGGCAGCGGATATGAGGTGAAGACCGGACAGCAGCTCTCCGACGAGGCGTCCGACAGCCTCAAGGAGGGGCTGGCCTTCTTCAACAACATCCTGCTCGGGTTCGCCGGCGTGGCGCTGTTCGTCGGGATCTTCCTGATCCTCAACACGTTCTCGATCATCGTGGCGCAGCGCACCCGCGAGCTCGCGCTGATGCGGGCGGTCGGCGCCAGCCGAGGTCAGATGATCGGCTCGGTGCTCGTCGAGGCGATCGTCATCGGCCTGCTCGCGTCCGTGCTCGGGCTCGGCGCCGGCGTCGGCGTGGGCGCCCTGCTGGCGTACGCGTTCGGGTCGCTCGGCGGCGGGCTGGAGATGGCGTCCGTGGGCATACCACTCGCGGCGGTCATCAGCGCCTTCGTGGTCGGCCTGTTCGTCACGGTGATCGCCGCGGTGCTGCCGGCGCTGCGCGCCTCGCGCATCCCACCGGTCGCCGCCATGCAGGACGTCGCGACGCCCGACCGGCCGCTCACCAAGATCACGGTGGCCGGCGCGGTGGTCGGGGCCGTGGGCGGCGCGCTGCTCGCGCTGGGCCTCAGCGGGAACGCCGGAGACAGTACACTGTGGACGATCCTGGCCGGCGTGCTGGTGACGTTCATCGGGGTGGCCCTGCTGACCCCGCTGATCAGCAAGCCCGTCGTGGCGCTGCTCGGCCGGATCTTCTCTTGGTCGGTCCCCGGCAAGCTGGGCCGGCTCAACTCCGGCCGCAACCCGCGCCGCACCGCCATCACCGCGGCCGCGCTCATGGTGGGCATCGCGCTGGTCACGGGCGTAACGGTGATCCTCGACTCGGCCAAGGCCAGCTTCACCGCCCTGGCGGAGGAGACGATCGACGCCGAGTTGGTCATCTCCGGCACCCAGACCGGGCCGCGACCGCCGAGCTTCGACCCAGCGGTGCTCGACGAGGCCGCCAAGCTGCCGGGTGTCCAGGAGACCGCCGGCATCTACTGGGACCAGGCCAAGGTCAACGGAAAGACCGAGGGCGTCACCGCGATCAGCGACGTCGCCGCGCTCACGGACATCTACCACGCCAAGGCGACCGCTGGCACCATCAGCAGCCTCGGCGACGACCAGATGCTCGTCGACACCGACACCGCGAAGGATCTCGGGCTGTCGGTCGGCGCGTCGCTGGCGGTGCAGACCACGCGCGGCGATCCGAAGACGTACACGCTGTCGGGCATCTACGAGGCCTCCGAGCTGTACGGCGGGTTCGTGCTGCCGGTCGAGGCGGCCAAGGGGTTCGCGGTGCCGAAGCCGACCCAGGCGTACCTGAAGCTGGCGCCGGGCACGACCGTCGCCCAGGTGCAGCCGCAGGTCGAGGCGCTGCTGGCCAACAGCCCCGAGGTCTCCGTGGCCGACCGGGCGACGTTCATCGACCAGCAGACCAGCAGCCTCGACGGTGTCCTCCAGATGATCCAGATCCTGCTGGCGCTCGCGATCCTCATCGCGGTGCTCGGCATCGTCAACACGCTGGCGCTGTCGGTGCTGGAGCGGACCCGCGAGCTGGGCCTGCTGCGGGCAATCGGGCTACGCCGTGCGCAAACCATGCGCATGGTCACCGTCGAGGCCGTCGTCATCTCGATGTTCGGCGCGATCCTCGGCGTGGTCGTGGGCTCCGGGCTGGGCGCCTCCGTGGTCCGGGCGCTACGCGACCAGGGCATCGATGACCTGGTTCTCCCTTGGGCCCAGATGGGGCTGTTCGTCGCAGTGGCAGCGATCGTCGGAGTGGTCGCCGCGGTCCTGCCCGCTATCCGCGCCGCACGCCTCGACGTGCTGCGCGCGATCGCACACGAGTAGCCCGCCTCCCCGGTGGGGGCGGCCCGCTATCGCGGGCCGCCCCCGCTGTGTTTCAGCCGCCTTCCCAGCCTGCCGGGCGCAGGCCGGTCATGCTCGCGAACACCACCACGTTGTCTCGGTACGCGTGGCGGGAGGTGTCGTACGGGCCGCCGCAGGTGACCAGGCGGAGTACCGGCACCTCGACGTCGGCGTACACCCGGTCGGCCGGGAAGTGGCTCTTGGCGAACTGCTCCACCGAGCTCACCGTGAACACCGCCGTGTCGCCGTCCTGACGGGTCACCTCGACCAGGTCGCCGGGCTGGACGCGGGTGAGGTACCAGAACACGGCCACGGCCTTCTTCGAGTCGACGTGCCCCACGATCACCGCCGAGCCGCGTTCACCCGGTGACGGGCCGAGCCGGTACCAGGCGGCCCGGTGCGCCCGCTCGTAGGGCGGTATCTCCATGCGACCGTCGGGCAGCAGGCCGATCTCGTCGAGCGCGGCCCGCAGGTTGATCGACGGAATCACGATCGACGCGGGCGCCGAGCGGTCGAGCGCCGTGGCGCGCTCGACCGGTACCGGATTGACGACGTGCCGCAGGTCGTCGGGGCGCACGGGTGCCCCGGTGTTCGCGGTCGCCGGCAGGGCGGGCGGCCCGCCGGCCGCGGGATCCGTCCCGGAACGGATCTGCTGTACTCCCCAGCAGGCGACCAGGACGGTGGCCGCGGTGCCGGCCCACCAGGCGGTGTGCCTCCTATCCATCCGCGCGTCGGCGCCGCGCGACCGCGATCAGGCCGATGCCGGCGGCGCCGGCGAGCACGAGGGCGCCCGCGCCGAGCGCGACGCTGCTCGTCTGCTGGCCACCGCCGCCGGTGTCCGGCGCCCCGCTCGGCGTCACCGGCGGCGTCGTCTTCGGGACGAACCCCGTGGGGCAGGTACGCGTGAGGTTGAATTCGTCGTTCTCCCCCGCCGTACCGGTGATGTCGGCGGAGGCGGCGGTCAGCGTCCAACCGGCCGGCGTCCTGATCCACGCCTTGCTCGTGCCCTTGTCGTCGACGATGGCGCCGCCGTCCGTCGGGATGGTCAGGATCTCCTCGCCGTCCGGGGTGTCGAATGTGGCCGTGACCGACGTGAACGAGCCGAGCTGGTTCGGCTTGGGCAGCACGAAGACCCAGATGTCCTCTCCGGGGTGCGGCCCTTCCCCGAAGTTCGGACCGCAGTCCTGGCTGTCGAACCCAGCCGCTGGCGTCGGTACGTTGCCCGGGTTGATGTTGATCGTGTCGGCGGCGCGGGCGGGGCCGCCGGGCCCGACCGCGAGCACACCGGCGGCAACCGCTACACCTAGACGGACCAGCCGTGACCCCCGCATAACACCTCCAGGCAAAACGGGCAATTTTCGCGAAGCGTATGCCTGGTTGCAGGTTATGGCTGGTCAGGCCCTCGGCGTGTCGCCGTTACACCTCCAGCGGCACCGGGTGGATCTCGTCGGCCGGGTGGCCGGCCCGCTCGTGGATGCGCCGGACCGCCTCCTCGTCGGGCGCCTCCGACAGGCAGTAGATGACGCCCGCCTTCGGGTCGGCCCAGGCACGCTCGAAGACCACGCCTTCCTCGTCCTGGATCGCGAGGTCGGCGGCGTGCGCCTCCTTGAGCTGGTCGTTGGTGATGCCCACCATCCCCAGGTGGACGTCCATGAACTTGGCCATCTGCCCTGTCCTCCCTGCTGATGTCCGGCGCGGGTGCCGGGCTTCGACAATCAGCCTAGGCTCGCTCACAGCCCGTCATGGCCGCTTTTGAGCACCCCTCGTGCGGCGCGAACCGCCTCGACCGGGGACACTGGTGACCATGACGCCGCTCCGCCCGGGCCTGCGCCTCCACGACCGATTCACGCTGGTCGAACGCATCGGGCTCGGCGGCATGGCCGAGGTGTGGCGCGCCGACGACCAGGTGCTCGAACGCCCGGTCGCGGTCAAGGTGCTCGCGAGTTCGCTGTCCCGCGACCGCACGCTGCGCGCCGCCACCTGGCGGGAGGCGAAAGCCGCCGCCCGCCTCGCCCACCCGAACGTCACCCAGGTCTACGACTACGGCGAGGCACCGCTGCCCGGTGGCGGCGTCTCCCCGTACCTCGTGATGGAGCTGGTTGACGGCGAGAACCTGGCCGACCGGCTGCGACGCGCCCCGATGGCCTGGCCGGAAGCCGTGCGAACGGCTTCCGAGGTCGCGGCGGCGCTGGCCGCCGCCCACCGGCTCGGCGTCGTCCACCGCGACATCAAGCCGGGAAACGTCATGCTCACCGCCGGCGGCGCGAAGGTGCTCGACTTCGGCATCGCGGCGCTCGCCGACGGCCCCGAGCCCGACCGCGGCACGGTCGTGGGCACGCCCGGGTACGTGGCGCCGGAGGTCCTCGCCGGCGCGCCCGCGAGGCCGGCCAGCGACGTGTACGCGCTGGGCGTGGTGCTCTACGAGGCGCTGACCCGCCGCCCGCCAAGCCTGGTGATGAGTTTCGCCGAGGCGGCCTCGGCTGCCCCGCTGCCGCCTCCCGACGTCCCGCCGGAGGTGGCGAGGCTGTGCGAGGCCTTGATGTCCTTCCACCCGGGAGACCGCCCACGCGCGGCCGAGGCGGCGTCACGCCTGGCGGCTTTCGCCCGCACCGCTCCCACCGTCGACACGCCGGTCTCGCCGTCGCCGCCGGCCACCCTCGTCGCGCCACCGCCCACCCTGTTCGCGGCGCCGCCCGATCGGGGCGGGGCGAATCGGTTGCTGCTGGCCGGGTTGGCTGGGGGGATCATCGCGATCGGTCTGGCCCTGACGATCATCGCCGCCGCGTTGTTGTCCGGGTCCGGTGAGCCGTCCCGCCTCGGCGGTGGCCCGTCGACTTCGCCGACCACGGCCGCCGCTCCGCCGAGCTCGCCCCGTCCCTCCCCTACCGGGTCGACGGCTGTCATCAACGCGCTCGACAACACGGTCACGGCGGCGCTCGGCGCCGGCCGGATCGATGCCGAAGCCGCTCGCAAGCTGCGCGACCGCCTCGACCGGCTGCGTGAGGAGGCCGCCGGCGACCGCCCCGAGCGCGACGTACGCAAGCAGGCAGGCGAACTCGCCAAAGACCTCGACGAGCAGCTCAAGAAGGGGCGCATCGACCGCCAGACCGCCGACGAGCTCAGGGCCCTGCTCCGCCCCCTCCTCGCCTGACGGCTCGTCAGTGGGCGGGCTTGAGGATCAAACCCGACAGGAAGTCCAGGTCCGCACCGGTCAGGCTCTCCAGCAGGTGTACGCCGTCCGCCACGTCCAGCGGCACCTCGTTCGGCACGCCGAGCACCGCGGCACCGGCCGCGAGCGCGCTCGCCACACCCGTCGGCGAGTCCTCGATGGCGACACAGCGCTCGATCGGCACACCCAGCAGCTCGGCCGCCCGCCGGTACGGCTCGGGGTCGGGCTTGGGCGCCCGCACCTCGTCGCCGGCGACCACGACATCGAAGTTGTCGCGCCCGAGAGTGTCGAGCGCGATGTCGACGAGCGGCCGACCGGTCGACGTGACCAGCGCCGTCGGCACCGCCGCCGCGCGCACCGCCTCGATCAGCGCGAGGGCGCCCGGCCGCCACACCAGCCCGGTGCGGAACAGGTCGGTCATGCGACGCTCCACCCAGCGGTAGCTCTCGTCCGGGTCGCGCCACTCCTGGCCCAGGTCGGTGTGCAGGATGCGCATCGAGACGCCAGGGTTCATGCCCACCATGGAGATGCGCGCCTGCGCGGAGAGCGTGCCACCGTAGTGGACGGCCAGCTCGCTGAGGGCGGTGTCCCACAGCCGTTCGCTGTCAACGAGCGTGCCGTCCATGTCGAAGAGCACGGCGGCCAGCCGGGGGGTCGTCCTGGTCACCCTCCGATCATCCCCGAAGGACCACCAATGACCCTCGCGCTTGTGGCCCATCCCTCACCCACCCGCCCCTCGCGGCGGCCCTCCCCCGCCCGCCGCCCCGTCCGCCGCCCCGCACGGCGCCCCGCACGGCGCGCGCCCCTCCCCTTGCCGTCGATCAAGGGCAAACGCACGTGGTTCGATCTCTAAACCGCGTGCGTTTGCCCTTGATCCATGCAATCGCCCTTGATCTGTGTCGAGATGCCGCCTCGCCGCGGGAGGCGACCGCCGCCGTGGATCCGCTCGGGCTCCGCGCGTATCGAGCAGGGCGTGGGTCGCGCGCGGCACGGGGTTCGGAACCACACTCTGCTGGTCACGGCGCCCGAACGGTCTCCGGCCGCTGCTGGCGCGCCCGGCACCGCGGAGCGGCGGGCCGCGGACCGCCCGCCCTTGACAACCGCGCGTGACAATTTCTCCGCGACCGGCGTGGCGCGGCCGGCGTGGCGCCCGCCGGGGCAGTGATCTTCGTACGAGTGTCCGAGAATTTGATGTGTGCGGGAGGTGTTGGAGCAGCTCAGGAGCGTCACCGGTCAGTGCGCCGGCACCCCGGCGTGGTCGCTGCTCGACGCCGACCTCACCGACGCCCTGCAGGCGGTGCACGACGCCGAGCAGATGCTCGCCGCCGCCAAACTCCACCTGATCCGGGAGATCGACGGCCGCGGCCTGCCCATC
This sequence comes from Micromonospora sp. CPCC 206061, assembly GCF_036906915.1. Taxonomy (NCBI): domain Bacteria; kingdom Bacillati; phylum Actinomycetota; class Actinomycetes; order Micromonosporales; family Micromonosporaceae; genus Micromonospora; species Micromonospora sp. CPCC 206061. The sequence goes on along the minus strand of NZ_JBAKHX010000012.1, from coordinate 20,680 downwards.
ACACAGGAGGCCAGCAGCACCCCGGTCTGGCTCCGCGGTCGCCTGCACATCAGCATCCACGCCGCACGACGCGCGGTCGACCTGGCCCGCGCCCTCGATCAGCGCCTGGTCCTGGACGCCGCCCTGTCCGACGCGACACTCAACGTGGAGCAGGCCCAGCTGATCGCCAGGACGCTGGCCGACCTGGCCGACCAGGCGCCAGCCGACATCGTGGACGCGGCCGAGAAAACCCTGCTCGAGCAGTACGCCGACTGGGAACCCGGCGTACTGCGGCGGATCACCGACCGGATCCTGGCCCACGTCGCCCCCGACATCGCCGAAGACGCCGACCGGAAAGCCACCGAACGCGACGAAAAACGGGCCCAGCAAACTCGCGGGTTCACGATGACCAACAACGGCGACGGCAGATACCGGGTCACCGGCTGGCTCGACACCGAAGCCGCCGCCATCGTCGACGCCGCCTTTGACCCACTATGCAAGCCCGACAACGATCGCACGGCCACCCAACGCCGCGCCGACGCCCTCGTCGAAGTGTGCCGGCTCGCCCTACACACCGAGCAGCTCCCCGCCAACGGCGGCGACCGGCCACAAATCGTGGTCACCGTCCCCTACGACGTGATCCGCAACCAGCTGCGAGACGGGCAGCTGGACACTGGGGAACGCCTCAGCGCCGAACAGGTCCGCAAGCTGGCGTGCGACGCGCAGATCATTCCCGCCGTCCTCGGCGGCGACGGACAACTGCTCGACGTCGGGAAGTCGCGACGGCTGTTCACCGGGCCGCTGCGAAGGGCGCTGGTCGTGCGGGACGGCGGGTGCGCGTTCCCAGGCTGTGAACGGCCACCACGCTGGTGCGACGCCCACCACATCCAAGCCTGGTCCGCTGGCGGACCGACCTGTGTGGACAACGGCGTCCTGCTGTGTGGATACCACCACCGGCTCATCCACCGCGGCGAGTGGCAAGTCCGCCTCGGCACAGACGGCAGACCCGAGTTCATCCCACCGTACTATGTGGACTCTGAGCGGAAGCCGCGGCGAAAACCTGTCATCCCAGGCTGCACGTATCCAGGGACTTCTGGTAGCCGCTGAAGAACGAGTCGGCGCGCTGCTCGGCGGTGCCGTGCGCGCCTGACTCGAACCACGGCTGCCCCGGGTCGTCGCCGACCGCGAGCAGGCCCTGCTGGAGCTCGTCGATGTCGCCGTCATCGAGGCGCAGGGCCTTCGCGCGGACCGAGTCGCCCATGTACGCGCCGGCCATGCAGTCGGCCTGGAGCTCCTGCTGGATCGTGAACCGGTACTGGATGCCGAGGCGCACCTGGATGCCATGGGCGTACTCGTGCCCGAGCAGGTAGAAGACGAACGCGTCGCCGATCTGGCGGAAGGCGGACACCGCCCAGTTCACGTCGTACGCGATGAAGTCGCCGCCGGAGCAGTACGCCGCGTTGTTGCGGGTCAACGGCTGGCCGCCGCACTCCACCTCGCCGTCGCGCTGGTACGCGATGACCCGCCGGATCGGCCGGAAGCCTTCGACCCGCTCCTCCCAGTACGCTTCGGCGACCTCGACGGCGCCTTGGACGTCGCGCTGGAACTCGTCGATGCTCATCGTGCCGTCTTCCTGCTCGCCGGGGACCGTCGAACCGGGCGACACCTCGGGTGGAGCACCGGGGTCCCCGGAAGGCTCGACGAGACACGCCGATGCGAGCAGGACAAGGGCGAGCAGGGCGACTGCCGAGGCGGGCCTCGCCCACGATCGTTGAAACATCATCACCGCCGCAGGGTCGCCGGGCTCTGACCGTAACGCTGTTGTGGAAGTACCCAGAAAGCGTGCGGTCATCCACGAGGTCCAGCGACGCCTGGCCGGTCCGCACCGGAGAGCTGCTCGGAGCGCTCGTCGCGGATCGCCTGGACCACGACATCGGCGCTCTGACGATCAGCTGCGTGCCGCGGCCACTGGCACGTCGGAGCTGATGCCTACTTGGCGTTGAAGTAGTTGGCCTCCGGGTGGTGGACGACGATCGCGTCGGTGGCCTGCTCGGGCACCAGCTGGAACTCCTCCGACAGCTGCACCCCGATACGAGAAGCGTCGAGCAGGTCGACGATCTTCGCCCGGTCTTCGAGGTCGGGGCAGGCCGGGTAGCCGAACGCATACCGGCAGCCGCGGTAGTCGGTGCGCAGCAGGCCGGCGAGGTCGGTCGGGTCGGTGTCGGCGACGGTGCCGCCGCCGGGCAGCACCAGCTCGGCGCGGACGCGCTTGTGCCAGTACTCGGCCAGGGCCTCGGTGAGCTGCACGGACAGGCCGTGCACCTCGAGGTAGTCGCGGTATTCGTTGCGGGCGAACATCTTCGCGGTGTACTCGCTGACCGGGTGGCCGATCGTCACGAGTTGCAGGGCGACGACGTCGAGCGAGTCGCTGCGGGGCTTGAAGAAGTCGGCCAGGCACAGGCGCCGCTCCTGGCGCTGGCGCGGGAACGTGAACCGCGCCCGCTCGGCGTGCCCGTTTTCGTCGAGCACGACGAGGTCGTTGCCCTCCGAGTACGCCGGGAAGTAGCCGTAGACCACGGCCGCTTCGAGGACCTTGTCGCTGATCAGGCGGTCGAGCCAGTAGCGCAGGCGCGGCCGGCCCTCGGTCTCGACCAGCTCCTCATAGGACGGTCCGGAGCCGCCGCGGCTGCCGCGCAGGCCCCATTGCCCGAGGAAGGTGGCCCGCTCGTCCAGCAGCGCCGCGTAGTCGGCGAGCGCGATGCCGCGCACCACTCGGGTGCCGAAGAAGGGTGGCGCCGGTACGTCGACCTCGGTCGCTACGTCTGACCGTACCGACGAATCATTGAGGTCGGGCAGCGACTCGCTGACGATGGCCCGCTGGCGCTCGCGCCGCGCCCGCCGCGCGGCGAGTGCCTCTTCGCGCGCGGGGTCGACGACGGGGGCCTCGCCGCGCTTGGCGGCCATGACCCGCTCCATGAGCGACAGGCCCTCGAACGCGTCGCGCGCGTAGTGCACCTGGCCGGCGAACATGGAGCGCAGGTCGTCCTCGACGTACGCGCGGGTGAGCGCGGCGCCGCCCAGCAGCACCGGCCAGCGGTCGGCGACGCCGCGGGTGGCCATCTCCTGGAGGTTTTCCTTCATGATGACCGTGCTCTTGACCAGCAGGCCGGACATGCCGATCGCGTCGGCGTTGTGCTGCTCGGCGGCGTCGAGGATCGCGTTGATCGGCTGCTTGATGCCGATGTTGACGACCTCGTACCCGTTGTTGGACAGGATGATGTCGACCAGGTTCTTGCCGATGTCGTGCACGTCGCCGCGCACCGTGGCAAGCACGATGCGGCCCTTGCCACCGTCGTCGGCCTTGTCCATGTGCGGTTCGAGGTAGGCCACGGAGGTCTTCATGACCTCGGCGGACTGGAGCACGAACGGCAGCTGCATCTGGCCGGAGCCAAAGAGCTCGCCGACCACCTTCATGCCGTCGAGCAGGATGTCGTTGATGATCGCCAGGGCGGTGCGGGTCTCCAGCGCGGCATCGAGGTCGGCCTCCAGGCCGTTGCGCTCGCCGTCGATGATGCGGCGCTTGAGGCGTTCGTCGAGGGGCAGGGCCGCCAGCTCCTCGGCCCGCGACGCCCGCGCGGACGCCGCGTCGACGCCCTCGAATATCTCGATGAAGCGCTGTAGCGGGTCGTAGCCCTCCCGCCGCCGGTCGTAGACCAGGTCGAGGGCGATCTCACGCTGCTCGTCGGGGATCTTCGACATCGGCAGGATCTTGCTGGCGTGCACGATCGCGCTGGTCAGGCCGGCCTGCACGCACTCGTGCAGGAAGACCGAGTTGAGCACCTGGCGGGCGGCCGCGTTGAGGCCGAACGACACGTTGGAGATGCCGAGCGTGAAGTTGATGCCCGGATACTTGCGGGCGATCTCGCGGATCGCCTCGATGGTCTCGATGGCGTCGCGGCGGGTCTCCTCCTGGCCGGTCGAGATCGGGAACGTCAGGCAGTCGACCAGGATGTCGGACACCGGCAGGCCCCAGCGGCCCGTCAGGTCGTCGATCAGGCGGGACGCGACCCGCACCTTCCACTCGGCGGTGCGCGCCTGGCCCTCCTCGTCGATGGTCAGCGCGACCACCGCGGCGCCGTGCTCCTGCACGATCGGCATGATCCGCGCGTATCGCGACTCGGGGCCGTCGCCGTCTTCGAAGTTGACCGAGTTGACCACGCACCGGCCGCCGAGCATCTCCAGGCCGGCCTCGATCACGTTCGGCTCCGTGGAGTCGAGCATGATCGGCAGCGTGGAGGCGGTGGCGAACCGGCCCGCCAGCTCACGCATGTCCTGCGCGCCATCGCGGCCCACGTAGTCGACGCACAGGTCGAGCAGGTGCGAGCCGTCGCGGGCCTGGCCACGGGCGATCTCGACGCACGCGTGGTAGTCGCCGGCCAGCATCGCGTCGCGGAACGCCTTGGAACCGTTCGCGTTGGTGCGCTCGCCGACCATCAGCACGCTTGCGTCCTGCGCGAACGGCACGTGGTGGTACAGCGAGGCCACGCCGGCCTCGACCTGCGGGGCGCGCGGGCCCGCGGCCGCGCCGCGCAACCGGTCGGAGACCGCCCGGATGTGCGCGGGCGTCGTGCCGCAGCAGCCGCCGACCAGGCCGACGCCGTACTCGTTGACGAACCGGTCCAGCGCCTCCGCCAGCTCGTCCGGCGTCAACGGATACCGGGCGCCGTCGGCGGTCAGCTCCGGCAGGCCCGCGTTCGGCATCACCGACAGCGGCACGCGGGCGTGCTGCGACAGGTAGCGCAGGTGCTCGGTCATCTCGGCGGGGCCGGTCGCGCAGTTCAGGCCGACCAGGTCGATGCCCAGCGGCTCCAGCGCGGTCAGCGCGGCGCCGATCTCGCTGCCCAGCAGCATCGTGCCGGTGGTCTCGACGGTGACGTGGCAGATCAGCGGCACCGTGCGGCCGATGTCGGCCATCGCGCGCCGGGAGCCGATCACGGCGGCCTTGGTCTGGAGCAGGTCCTGGCAGGTCTCGACGATCAGCGCGTCGGCGCCGCCGACGATCAGGCCGGCGGCGTTTTCCTGGTAGGCGTCGCGGAGCGCGGCGTACGGCGCGTGGCCCAGCGTCGGCAGCTTGGTGCCGGGACCGATCGAGCCCAGCACGAACCGTGGCCGGTCAGGCGTCGTCCACCGGTCGGCGGCCTCCCGGGCGATCCGGGCACCCGCCTCGGCCAGCTCGCGGATGCGGTGCGGGATGTCGTACTCACCGAGCGCGGCCAGGTTGGTGCCGAACGTATTGGTCTCGACGCAGTCGGCGCCGGCCTCCAGGTATGCCTCGTGGACCCCCCTGACCACGTCGGGGCGGGTCACGTTGAGCACCTCGTTGCAGCCCTCTAGACCCTGGAAGTCGTCATCAACATCCAGGTCAGCGGCTTGCAGCATGGTGCCCATCGCCCCGTCGGCGATGAGGATGCGGTCGGCGAGCGCGTCGATCAACGAAGTCGGCACGGTCCAAGGCTATCGTTCCCGACTCGCCGCCCGGGCCCACCCACCCGGCTTCGCGACCCGCCCGACGGGGTTGGCCACCGGGCCCAGGTCGGCTCGGCAACGTAGTCTGGCTCTCGTGACCGAGTTTGACGGGTTGCCGGTGCTGCGATCCCCCGTGGCGATCGCCGCGTTCGAGGGGTGGAACGACGCTGCCGACGCTTCCACGGCCGCGGTCGAGCACCTGGAACAGGTGTGGGAGGCGCGCCAGGTGGCGGCGCTCGACCCGGAGGACTTCTACGACTTCCAGGTGAGCCGCCCGACGATCACGATGGCCGAGGGCGAGACCCGCCGGATCGAGTGGCCGACCACCCGGTTCATGGCGGCCAGCCCGCCCGGCACCGAGCGTGACGTCGTGCTGATCCGCGGCATAGAGCCGAGCATGCGCTGGCGCACGTTCTGCGAGCAGGTGCTGGAGATCTGCCACAGCCTGGAGGTCAACCGGGTGGTGCTGCTCGGCGCGCTGCTCGCCGACGTGCCGTACACCCGGCCGCTGCCGATCAGCGGCACGGCGTCCGACAAGACGGCCGCCGAGCGGTACCAGTTGACGCCGACCCGGTACGACGGGCCGACCGGGATCGTCGGGGTGCTCCAGGACGCGTGCACGACCGCCGAGGTCGACGCGGTGTCGTTCTGGGTGCACGTGCCCCACTACGCCAACAACCCGCCTTGCCCCAAGGCGACGCAGGCGCTGCTGCACCGGATCGAAGACGTGCTCGACCTGCCGGTGCCGATGGCCGACCTCGCCGAGGAGGCCGCCGAGTGGGAGCAGCGGGTGCGCACGGCGGCCGAGCAGGATGCCGAGTTGGGCGAGTACGTGCGCGAGTTGGAGGAGCGGGTCGGCGACGCGGGCATCCAGCCGCTGACCGGCGACGAGATCGCCCAGGAGTTCGAGAAGTACCTGCGCCGCCGCGGCGGCTCAGCCGGCCCGACGGCCGGTTCCTGGTAGACGCTTCGCGTGTCGGGGTGCGGGCATCACGGCCCGTAAAGCATCCTAGTCTGCTATGAGTATCAATCCTGGGGCCGCCGAGTTCCCCCACCGGCAGATCGCGGATCAGCTGCGGGAGCGGATCCGGCGGGGCGACTGGGGGCCGGGCGAGCGGCTGCCGTCCATCCCGGCGATCGCCGAGATGTTCGGGGTGGCGAAGCAGACCGTCCAGCGCACCGTCGACCAGCTCCGCGTCGAGGGCCTGCTGATCACCAAGCCCGGCTCGGGCACCTACGTGCGCGGCACCAAGCGGCGCCTCAACCGCCTCTCGCGGGGGCGGTACGGCGGCTTCCGCGGGTACCACGCCGACCTGGCCGCCCGGTACCGGCAGCACCTCGTGGAGGTCGGGCGGGCGCCGGCGCCGCCGGAGGTGGCGGACGCGTTCGGGGTGCGCGACGGCACGGAGTTGATCGTGCGGCGGCACCTCGTGCGCACCGAGGACGTGCCGGTCGAGGTGGGCGCGTCGTGGTTTCGGGTGGAGGACGCGGCGGGCACCTCCCTGGAGCGGCGGGAGGCGTTCGGCCGGCCGCTCTACCAGGAGGCCGAGGAGGCGACCGGGCGCCCGTACGCGTCGGCGACCGACACGCTCAGCGCCCGCCAGCCGAGCCGCGAGGAGGCGGAGATCCTCCAGATCCGCCCCGACACCCCTGTGCTCCATCTCCTCCACGTCGCGTTCGACGCTGGGCATAAACCGGTGGAGGTGGCCCAGGCGACCTGGCCCGGTCCGATGACGACTCTCACGGAGGAGTACAAGATCCCGGGACCGGCCCCGGACCCGGACCCCGACCCGGGCCTCACGCTGGGGTGATCAGAGGCGGACGCCAAGGAGCGCGTCCACCGCGCGCGCGACGAGCGGCGGAGCCGCCTCGTCGTCGCCGGCGCCCGCCAGCGTCGCGTCGGCCCACGTGTCCAGCAGTGTCAGGGCACCCGGCGTGTCGAGGTCGTCGGCGAGCCTGGCGCGGACGCCCGCCAGCAGGGCGGCGCCCGACGGGGCGTGCGACGCGGCGGCCGCGTCGCGCCAGCGGCCCAGGCGCTGCTCGGCGGTCTTGAGCAGGTCGTCGGTCCACTGGCGGTCGGCGCGGTAGTGGTCGGCGAGCAGCGCCAGCCGCAGCGCCATCGGATCGACGTGGTCGGCGCGCAGCCGGGACACGAAGACCAGGTTGCCCTTCGACTTTGACATCTTGTCGCCGTCGAGCCCGATCATCCCCGCGTGCACATAGTGCGCGGCGAACGGCGCCTCGCCGGTGAGGCGTTCGGCGTGGGCGGCGGAGCACTCGTGATGGGGAAAGAGCAGGTCGTTGCCGCCGCCCTGCACGTCGATCGTGGCGCCGAGCAGGTCGAGGGCGATGGAGGCGCACTCGATGTGCCAGCCGGGCCGGCCGGGGCCGAGCGGGCCGCCGTCCCACGCGGGCTCGCCGTCGCGGGCGCCGCGCCACAGCAGCGGGTCGAGCGGATCGCGCTTGCCTGGGCGTTCCGGGTCGCCGCCGCGCTCGGCCGCGAAGACGAGCATCTGCTCGCGGGTCAGGTTCGACTCGTACCCGAAGCGTGGCGTCGAGGCGATGTCGAAGTACACGTCTTCGTCGAGGCGGTACGCGGCGCCCTCGTCGAGCAGCGTGGTCACCTTCGCCACGATCGCGGGGATCGACTCGACCGCGCCCACGTAGTGCTGGGGCGGGATGATCCGCAGCGCCTCCATGTCTTCGCGGAAGAGGGCGGTCTCGCGCATGCCGAGCACGACCCAGTCTTCACCGTCGCGGGCGGCGCGCTCCAGCAGCGGGTCGTCGATGTCGGTGACGTTCTGGACGTAGGTGACCGGGCGGCCGGCGTCGAGCCACATCCGCTGGACCAGGTCGAACGTGATCATCGTCGCGGCGTGGCCGAGGTGCGTGGCGTCGTACGGTGTGATGCCGCACACGTACATCGTGGCCGGGCCGGAGGCGGCGGTGGGGTGCACGCTGCGGCGCGCCGAGTCGAACAACGCGAGCGGCTGCCCGCCGCCCGGCAACCGCGGCACCTCGTGCCCGATCCAGGAATCCATGCGCCAAGCCTAACCAGCTCAGATCGGAGGCCAGGGCACCGCCGGCCAGTCCTCCGGGGGTTCCGGGAAGCGGCGGGTCGACAGCAGCCTCGCGACCCGCTTGCGGGTGCGCCCGATCTCGGCCGCCGTCAGGTGACCCGCGAGCCGCTCACCCAGTTCGCCGACGAGGGCCGCGTCGAGCAGCGTCAGCGCCTCGACCGCCTCGTCGGGCAGCCGCTTGCGGGTCCAGCCCCACAGCACGGTGCGCAGCTTGTCGTCGACGTTGAAGCAGACGCCGTGGTCGACCCCGTACACCCGGCCGCCCTCGCCCACGAGGACGTGGCCGCCCTTGCGGTCGGCGTTGTTGACCACGGCGTCGAAGACGGTGAGCCGTGCCAGCCGCGGGTCGTCGGCGTGCGCGAGCGCGTACGCGGTGCCGTCGTCGTCACGCGCGGCCGCGATCCGGAACCAGCCGGCCGGCAGCTCGTACGCGGGCACGAACCCGACCAGCGCCTCGCCGTCGTCGGGCTCGTCGATCCAGAGCTGGCAGGCGCCCTCGCCGAGCGGGCCGTCGCGCAGCACCGTCGGCGGTACCAGCCCCCAGCCCATCTCGCGGGAGACCAGGTACGCGGAGACCTCGCGCCCGGCGAGCGTGCCGTCCGGGAAGTCCCACAGTGGCCGCTCACCGCGCACCGGCTTGTAGACGCACCGGGCCGTCACTCCGTCGAGGGTGAGGAACGCGCGCAGCGTCGTGTTGGAGGCGTCGACCAGCCGCCCCTCGATCTCGAACTCGCCGCGCTCCAGAAGCCGCAGCGCGTCACTCTCGTCGAGCACCGGCGAGGTCTCGACGGTCAACGGTGGTAGCCGTTGTGCCGCGGGCACAGGTGGCCGCGCGGGTCGAGCGGCTGGCCGCACAGCGGACACGGTGGGCGGCCGGCGGCGAGCACCCGGCGGGCCCGGTCGATGAACGCCCGCGTCGCGGCCGGCGTCAGCCGGACCCGCAGCCGGTCGAGGTCGTCGTCGACCTCTTCGTCATCGTCCTCGTCATCGTCTTCACCTGGGCCGCCGAGCTCCAGCTCCACCTCGGCCTCGCCCGCGGCGATCGCCTCGATCACGACGGTGGCGGTGTCGACGTCGTACGCGAGCCCGAGCGTCCCGACCCGGAACTCCTCGTCGACGGGCGTCTCCAGCGGCTCGTTGTCGGACAGCGCCGGCGGCGGCTCGGGCAGCTCGGCACCGAAGCGGCGGTGCGCCTCGGCGAGCAGCTCCTCGAGCTTCTCGGCCAGCAACGTCATCTGTACCTTCTCCAGCGCGACACTGACCAGCCGGCCCCCGCCGCGCGCCTGGAGAAAGAACGTCCGCTCCCCCGGCGGACCCACGGTGCCAGCGACGAACCGCTCCGGCGGCTCGAAGGCGTGTACCTGGTGGGTCATACCTAGAACCCTATCTGTCGAGTGCTTCGCGCGCGCAGTGCTATCGACCACCGGCGCCGCCGCCGACGGCAGCGTCGGAGGCGGCGGCCTTTGGCCGCCGCGCCCGGCGCCCCTTCGGCGGAACCAGGCCCGCGAGGTCACCGCCCGTGTCGTTCAGGCGGAGCAGGAACGGCCTGGTCGGCGTGTAGCTGATCGCGGTCAGCGACGCCGGGTCGGCCACGATCCTTTGGAAAAGATCCAGGTGTACGCCCAGCGCGTCAGCGACAATCGCCTTGATCACGTCGCCGTGGCTGCACGCGAGCCAGATGGCGTGCGGCCCGTGCTCGGCGGTGACGCGGGCGTCCCAGGCGCGCACCGCCGCGACCGCGCGCGCCGCCATGTCGGCCATCGCTTCCCCGCCCGGAAAGACCGCCGCGCTCGGGTGCTGCTGCACGACGGGCCACAGTGGATGCTTGGCGAGCTTCTTGAGCGGTTGCCCCTCCCACTCCCCGTACCCGCACTCGATCAACCCCTCTTCGGGGTGCGGCTCGGCGGAGGGCAGCGCCAGCTCCAGGGTCTGCCGGCACCGGATCAGCGGGCTGGTGACCACCGCCGCGAGGGGTACCGCCTTCAGACGCTCGCCCACGGCGGCGGCTTGTGCCCGGCCGGTGTCGTCGAGCTCGACCGGCCGCCGGCCGGCGAGCCCACCGTCGGCGTTGGCCGTGGTACGCCCGTGTCGCAAGAGGAGCACAGTAGCCACGGTGCCCCAGCCTACGACCCCCTCAACACCGACCGGTCGCAAAAACCCCGTAGCGCGGTCCGCCAGGCTGCCCGGCCATCCGTGCCAGCCCCGCTGAGCCCCGCGCGGGCGGCGCTGGTTCGGAAAGGCGCGGTCTGGGGCGCGGGGCGAGCGGGCTGTGTGCGATCGGCGCCGCCGCCGGGCGCCGATCCCTCGGGTCAGGTTGCGGTGATTTCGCCGGCGATCAACAGGCACATCACCAGGCTGCCCAAGGCCACGCGGTACAGGACGAAAACGTACAGGGTGTGGTGGGCCACGTAGCGCAGCAGCCAGGCGATCGAGGCGTACCCGAGTCCGAAAGCGATCACCGTGGCCACCACCATCTGGGCGACCGACGGGGTGAGCCCCGCACCGCTTTTGTCGAACACGTCCGGGATGCTGAACAGCCCCGACATCACGACCGCGGGGATGGCGAGCAGAAACGAGTACCGGGCGGCCGCCTCGCGGGTCAAGCCGAGAAACAGGCCCGCCGTCAGCGTGCCGCCCGACCGGGAAACGCCCGGGATCAGCGCCATCGCCTGCGCGAAGCCCATGACCACGCCGTCCTTGAGCGTGAAGTGCTCGATCATGCGGGTCTGCCGGCCCCAGTACTCGGCGAACGCGAGCACCAGCGCGAACCCGACCAGCATGATCGAGACCAGCCACAGGTTACGAGCGGCCGACCGGATCTGATCCTTGAAGAGGAAACCGAACAGCCCGATCGGTATCGACCCGATGATCACGTACCAGGCCATGCGGTAGTCGAGCGACGAGCGCACCGACCGGTCCCAGAGTCCCACGATCCAGGCCTTCGCGATCCGGAAGATGTCCTTGGCGAAGTAGACCAGCACGGCCGCCTCGGTGCCGAGCTGGGTGACCGCGGTGAACGACGCCCCCGCGTCCTCCCCGAAGAAGATCGCCGAGGTGATACGCATGTGCGCCGACGAGCTGACCGGCAGGAACTCCGTGAGGCCCTGGACAATGCCCAGAACGATGGCCTCCAACCAGGTCACGCGGGGTCCCCGTGGAAATGCACAGCGAAGCGGAGCATTTCCGTGGGGTGCATCACTCCCCCACTCCGGCGAGGTCCAGCGCCTCGGCCACGGTGCGCAGCGTCTCGACGCCGCTGTCCCGGTCGGCCACGAAGAGGGTCACCGACAGCGTGGTCACGCCCGCCTCGGCGTACTCCCGGAGCTTGTCCGCGACGCGCTCCTTCGGTCCGAGCAGTGAGGTGCGGTCGATGAACTCCATCGGCACCGCCGCCGCGGCGTCGCGCTGCCGCTTGGCCAGGTAGAGGTCCTGCACCTCGCGCGCGGCGTCGCCGTAGCCCATGCGCGTGGCGAGCTGGTTGTAGAAGTTCTGCTCGCGGCTGCCCATGCCGCCGATGTAGAGGGCGGCGTACCAGCGGACGAGCTCGGCGCAGGACGCCGGGTCGTCGCCGATCACGACCGGGACGCTGGGCACGATGTCGAAGCCCTTGACGTCGAGCCCGGCCTTGGCGCGGCCGGCGGCGATGGCGGAGAGCTGGTCGGCGGCGCTGTCCGGTGCGAAGAAGATGGCCAGCCAGCCGTCGGCGATCTCACCGGCCAGCTCCAGGTTTTTCGGTCCGACCGCCGCGAGGTAGATCGGGATGTGCTCGCGCGGCGGGTGGAAGCCGAGCCGCAGCGCCTTGCCCGGACCGTCGGGCAGCGGCAGCGTGTAGTGCGCGCCCGCGTACTCGACCGGCTTGCGCCCGATGGCCAGCTTGACGATGTCGACGTACTCCCGGGTGCGCGCCAGGGGCTTGGCGAAGCGCACGCCGTGCCACCCTTCGGACACCTGTGGCCCGGAGACGCCCAGCCCGAGCCGGAACCGGCCGCCGGAGAGCGCGTCGATCGTCGCCGCCGTCATCGCGGTCGCGGCCGGCGTGCGCGCCGGGATCTGCATGACCGCGCTGCCCACGTCGATCCGCTCGGTCTGCCCCGCGATCCACGCCAGCATGCTCGGTGAATCGGAGCCGTACGCCTCCGCGGACCAGACCACCGAGTAGCCCAACCGATCGGCCTCCTGGGCGAGCGCCAGGTGGTCGGCCGGCGTGCTCCAGGCCGTCTGGTAACCGAGACTCAGTCCAAGCCGCATGTCCTCCCCCAACCTCCCACGGGTCGCACCAGGGTACGCAATCCAGGTAGCCCACTGGACAGTGACACCGGGTTGAATAAGGTTCACCCATGCAGCAGCGACCGCTCGGGCGCAGCGGGCTGGCGGTGTCCAGGCTCGCGCTCGGCACCATGACCTGGGGTCGGGACACGGACCCCGACGACGCGGCCGCGCAGCTCAAGAGCTTTCTGGACGCCGGCGGCACCCTCGTCGACACCGCCGACGTGTACGCCGACGGCGAGGCCGAAGCGGTGATCGGCTCGCTGCTCGGTGCGCTCGTGCCCCGCGACGAGATGCTGATCGCCACCAAGGCGGGGCTGCGGCCGGGCTTCGGCCGCCGTCGCGACGGCTCCCGCGGTCACCTGCTGCGCAGCCTCGACGCCTCGCTGCGCCGGCTCGGCACCGACCACGTCGACCTGTGGCAGGTGCACGGATACGACCCGGACACGCCCTTGGAGGAGACGCTGACCGCGCTCGACCACGCGGTGGCGAGCGGCCGCGTCCGGTACGTCGGGGTGTCGAACTTCTCCGCCTGGCAGACCGCGCAGGCGGCCACCTGGCAGGCCGCGTTTCCGGGCCGTGCGCCGGTCGTGGCGACGCAGGTCGAGTACTCGCTGCTGGAGCGCGGGATCGAGCGCGAGGTGCTGCCCGCGTGCACCGCGCTGGGCTTGGGTGTGCTGCCCTGGTCGCCGCTGGGTCGCGGGGTGCTCACCGGCAAGTACCGCCATGGGCGCCCCGCCGACTCGCGTGCCGCCTCGCCGCACTTCGGCCCGTTCGTGGAGCCGTACCTGGAGCCGCGCTGCTCCAGCATCGTCGAGGCGGTCTCGACGGCGGCTTCCGGCCTGGGCGTGTCGCCGATGGAGGTGGCGCTGGCCTGGATCCGTGACCGGCCGGGCGTGGTCGCCCCGATCCTCGGTGCGCGCACCGTCGGGCAGCTGCTGGGGGCGCTGCAGGTGGAGGAGATGACCCTTCCGGCGGAGATCACCCAGGCTCTGGAGGATGTGTCCGCTATTCCGCTGGGTTATCCCGAGCGGGAAGGCTAGCGCAGCCAAAAAAGGCTGGGCAATATAGGGCGCATGGACTACGAGTACGCGCCGTTGCGGTTACCACCGAATGTCGACAGGGTGACCGCGACGGTGCAACTGGCGATCCAGGCGGAGTTCTCCGGTTGGGAGCTGGCCCGGGTGCGGCTGTTTCGCGACGGGACGCGGCAGGTGGTGCTGCGCCGTCGGGTGAACAACCAGCCGCAACCGGGCCTCTCGTATTAGAAGCTCCTGCTAGGAGCGAGCCTCCAGCTCTTCTTCGTCCTCTTCAAGGTCGAGCGCGAGGTAGGGGTGCTCGTCGAGCCGGCCGACGAGCCGGTCTTCGCTGCCCGGCTGGAACGGCCCGGTCGCGTCGGTCTCCTCGAAGGCCTCCAGATCGAGCGCGTCGGTGACCTCGCTGACCATCACGACCCCGTCGAGCGGCTCCAGCTCCGGGATGTCGAGCGCTCCCAGTGAGCCGTCACCGGCCTGTAGCAGCTCGAGCACCGCGTCGCCGACGCCGACCACCGGCTCTGACTCCTCTTCCTCGTCGTCGGGCAGACCCGACCGGCGGGCCGCCTCGGCGACCCTGACCAGCGCGGCCACGCTCGGAACGCGGTAGTCGCGGCGCTGGCGTACCGAGATGACCTGCGGGTGCGGGTCGGTGGGCTCCTCGCCGTCGATGCCGCCCAGCCCAACGCCGAAGCGCTCGTCGGCCTCGTCCGGGTCGATCGACTCCACGTCCCACGGCGTGACCTCGCCGAACGCGTCGAGCAGCAGCTCGTCGTATTCGAAGGAGGCGTTGTTGAGGTTGACGTACGCCTGCCAGACGTCGTCGTCGTCGATGCGGCCCTCGGCGGCCTTGACCGCCACAAGGTGGCTGCGCGCCGCTTCTATCACCCGCTCCAGGGCGGCGTCGAGATCCGCGTGCTGGTCGGTCATGGTTATCGGAGGTCCCTTCTCAGCTGTTACGCAGGCAGATCAGCTATTACGCAGGAAACGGTCGAGCACTCGCACGCCGAACTGTAGTCCCTCGACCGGGACCCGCTCGTCAATGCCGTGGAACAACGCCGAGAAGTTCAGGTCGGCGGGCAGGCGCAACGGGGCGAAGCCGAAGCAGCGTATGCCCAGCCGGTTGAACGCCTTGGCGTCGGTCCCGCCGGAGAGCATGTACGGCACGGGCCGGGCGCCCGGGTCTTCGGCGCGCAGGGCGTCTGCCATCGCGTCGACCAGGGCGCCGTCGAACGTGGTCTCCAGGGCGGGCTGCCGGGTCACGTGCTCGATCTCCAGGTCGGGGCCGATCACGTCGCGGAGCTGCTCCAGGAAGAGCTCGGCCTGGCCTGGCAGGGTGCGGCAGTCGATGGTCGCCGATGCGCGGCTGGGGATCACGTTGTCCTTGTACCCGGCGGCGAGGCGCGTCGGGTTGGCGGTGTTACGGATGGTCGCGCCGATGAGGTTGGCGATCGGCCCGAGCTTGCTGATCGCGAGCTCGGGATCGTCCGGGTCGATCTCGATGCCCAGCACCTCGCCGATCTCCTCGAGGAACGCGCGGACCGTCGGGGTGACCACGATCGGGAACCGGTGCCGCCCCACCCGGGCCACGGCCTCGGCGAGCGCGGTCACCGCGTTGTCGTCGTGCACCATCGAGCCGTGCCCGGGGCGACCCCTGGCGTGCAGGCGCAGCCAGTTGATCCCCTTTTCGGCGGTCTCCACCAGGTACAGGCGCAGGTCGCTGCTCACCGTGTACGAGAAGCCGCCGACCTCGCCGATCGCCTCGGTGCAGCCGTCGAGCAGGTCGCGGTGGTTGTCGACGAGGAAGTGTGCGCCGTACTCGCCGCCGGCCTCCTCGTCGGCCGTGAACGCCAGCACGATGTCGCGGGGCGGGCGGACGCCGGTGCGCTGCCACTGGCGGACCACGGCGAGCACCATGGCGTCGAAGTCCTTCATGTCGATCGCGCCGCGGCCCCACAGGAACCCGTCGCGCAGCTCGCCGGAGAAGGGGGGGACCGACCACTCGCTGGCCTCGGCCGGCACGACGTCGAGGTGGCCGTGCACGAGCAGCGCCGGCCGGGCGGGGTCGCTGCCGGGTATCCGGGCGACCAGGTTGGCCCGGCCGGGCGCGGACTCGTGCAGTTCGGCGTCGACGCCGACCTCCGCGAGCTGCGCGGCCACGTACTCCGCGGCCACCCGCTCCCCCGCGCTCGTGGCGAGGTCGCCGGTGTTGGTGGTGTCTATGCGCAGCAGGTCACGGCAGATGTCGACGACCTCGTCGACGGCGGTTCTCATCCACTCTTCTTACCAGCCGAACCCCGCCTGGTAGGAAACGGACGCCAGCACCGTCTGCCCGCCGGCGTTGGGATGGAAGTAGTCCCAGCCGGAGACCTGACTGAGGGTGAACGGGTAGTTGAACACCGCGTTGCCGTCGAAGTCGCAGTTCGGCCCGTAGGCCGCGCACGCCTGCGCCAGCTGGGTGTTGTAGTCGATCACACGCTGGCGTACCCGGTCGCGGCGCGCGTTGTCGGCGGCGGCCGTGGAGGTGGGATTGGCCAGCATGGACTGGCAGATGCTGAGCAACGCCCACGCGCTGCGGGCCAGCACGTTGCCCTTGCCGACCTGCCAGAGCCGCTTGAGGTCGGGGATGCTGATCACGAGGACGCGGGCCTGCGGCAGGCCCGACTTCAGGGTGTCGAGGGCCGTGTCGATCCGGCTGCGGAACGTCGACACCGGCGTCATGCCGGCCTCGCTGCTCGCGCAGGCGTCGTTGGCGCCGATCAGGATCGTGACGTAGTCGACGCCCTGCCCGACGGCGGTGGCGGCCTGGCCGGCCATGTCGGCGGAGGTCGCGCCGGAGCGGGCGTCGTTGTGGTTGCGCCCGGCGATGGCCGGGTTGACGGCCAGTACGCGCTGGTAGTGGCTGTTGATCGAGGGGGCGGTGCCGGTGCTGAACGAACGCGACGGGCAGTCGACGTAGAACCCGCAGGCGTTGAACGCGCGGGTGATCGAGTCGCCAAGGCTGGCCATCGACGAGGGGGCGGGCGGCGCGGCGTCAGCCGCCTGTGGCGTGAGGAGCACGGCCGCGAGGGTGGCGGCCAGGACGGCAGACAGGCGACGCGGGAGTGGCATGGGTACACCTCCGTTACGCGGGGAGCCGGAGTTGCAGGGGTAATCAGACGGTAGTGGTGTCGTCACACTGTGCACAACCGTTTCCGGGTTTCCCGGAAGGGACGCGCGGGGTATTCAGGCGTGATGACGCTGCCACCACTGCCACCAACACCCGCCGGAGTGACCTGGCAGCCGGGCGGGCGCAGCGTGGTCGACGTGCTCGCGGGGGAGCACGCCACGATCGCGGACCTGTGCGTGCGGCTCGCCGACCCCGCGATCACGCCCCGCCGGCGCCGCGAGATCGCCGACGTACTGGCGGCAACCGTGGCCCGCCACCTGTCCGCCGAGGAGCAGTACCTGTACCCGGTCATCCGGCGCATGCGCGGCGCCGGCGCCGTCGATCGCGAGATCGCCGCCGGGCGGGCCTTGCGCCGCGCCCTCCGCCGCCCCGGCCCCGAGATCGCCCGCGGTCTTCGCGAGCACGCCGCGTCGGTGGAGGACATGCTCGCCGCGCTCGCGGCGGCCACGCCACCCGCCGAGCTGATCCGGCTCGGAAACAGGGTGGAGGTCGCCGAGGAGGCGGCGCCGACCCGCCCGCACCCGAAGGCGCCCGCCAAGCCGCCGTGGAACAAGGTCGCGGATCCCGCACTCGGGGTGCTTGACCGGCTACGGGACGCGTTTACGGGCCGCCGGACACGCGCCAGGGACCTGGACGCCCGGCGCGAGGATCGGCTTTTTTGATCAAGGCGGTAACCGATCGGTTACAACCTACCTGGCCTTTGGGGGACCTTTCACAGCCCGAAGGACTTCCGGTGATCCCACGTTGGTCCTACCGTCACGCTATGAACCTGGAGTTACGCCACCTGAAGGTCGTCGTCGCGATCGCCGAAACCGGCAGCGTGACCAAGGCGGCCTCGCAACTCGGGTTAGCGCAACCAGCGCTGACCGCGCAGCTCCAGCGGATCGAGCGCACGCTCGGCGGGCCCCTCTTCGAGCGCGACCGGCGCGGCGCCCGCCCCACGGCGCTCGGCGAGCTGGTGCTGGCCAGGGCGCGGGTGTTGCTGCCCGCGATGAAGGGCCTACAGGACGAGGCCGCGCGGCTGGCCGGGACCGGCGACACCATGAGCCGGTACCGGGTCGGCGGCGCCAACAGCCCGATCGTCGGCGGCTTG
The DNA here is from genome assembly GCF_036906915.1 of Micromonospora sp. CPCC 206061. Taxonomy (NCBI): domain Bacteria; kingdom Bacillati; phylum Actinomycetota; class Actinomycetes; order Micromonosporales; family Micromonosporaceae; genus Micromonospora; species Micromonospora sp. CPCC 206061. Next base: position 2,533 of record NZ_JBAKHX010000012.1, on the reverse strand, counting down.
GTGCACCGGCTCGCCAACGCCCAGCCACAGGCGCAGATCAGCACCTACGCCTCCTGGTACGCCGACGAGCTGGCCCAGATGGTGCTCAGCGGCCGCCTCGACTACGTGCTCGTCGGTGTCTGCGGCGACGCGGCGCCGTCGGCCGCGCACGGGTTGGCCTGGCGGGTCGTGGCGGTCGACGCCGTGTTCGTGATGCTGCCCGCGCAGCACCCGCTCGCCGAGGTCGACGAGGTGCCGCTGGGCGACCTCGCGGAGGCGCAATGGGTCGGCGCGCCTGGTGACGGGTGCTTCGCGGACTGCTTCGCCGCGGCCTGCGCCCGGTCGGGGTTCACGCCTCGCAAGCTGTACGAGACGGACATCCGGGGCTGCATCGACATGGTCGAGTCGGGTGAGGCGGTCGCGCTGTGCCAGGCGACGTTCCGCCCGCTGCCCGGGCTGGTGACCCGGCCCCTCGCGGGCGTGCCGCTGCGCTGGCGGCTGCTGCTGGGCTGGCATCCCGACACCCTCGCCGCCAAGTTCGCCGACGACGTGCTGGGGCACGCGGTCGCCGCACATGGAGACATCGTCGCGCGCGCCCCCAAGTACCAAGAGTGGCTGCGCAGCCACCCAGCGTTCGGCTCGTCCGCGCCTATCGACCCGATAATGCCAGCCTTGCCCGCTTTGTCGGACGAAGAGCCAGATCCCGAACCGGTCTCCTCGTGACAGAACCAACTGATCTGCTCATCATCGACGGGGCGAACGTCGTGGGGTCGCGGCCCGACGGCTGGTGGCGTGACAGGGCCGGTGCGGCGCGCCGGCTGCGCGACTCGCTGAAGGGGCTCGACGCGGACGAGGTAGTCCTCGTCGTCGAGGGTGCCGCACGCGGCCTGGAGTCGACCGAGGCAGTACGCGTCGTGTCCGCCGACGGGTCGGGCGACGACGCGATCGTCGACCTGGTGCGCGATGAGGGGCAGGGCCGGCAGGTCGTCGTGGTCACCGCCGACCGCGGCCTGCGCGAACGGGTGAAGTCGCTCGGTGCTGACGTTCGCGGACCACGATCAATAAGGACACCGGGGTGAGAAACGCCCGCCGCACCTATGATGGAATGGCGGCTCCCCACCCCCAGGAGGTTCCCCCGTGGCGAGCGTCGCCGAGGTCAAGTCGGCCATCGATGCCGCGATCCAGCAGGTGAGCGAGGGCCAGGCGGCGGTGCATGCGGCGAACGAGAAGATCGCCGAAGCGCAGCAGAGCCTGGCGGCCGCCCTGGACGGCAGCGGCCACGACGCGGTGAGCAGCGCGCATGCCTCGCTGCAACAAGCGATCATGGAACTCGACGACTGCCTCGCCGCGACACAGGCCGCGGTGGAGCAAGCCCAGGCGTACGTCGCGGCGCTGTAGAAACGGCCGGGGCCATGTCGCTGATCCAGGAACTGGGGGCCCGGGTCCGGGCGACCTCCGACGACCTGCCGGTCGGTCTCGTCACGGCCGCCGTCGAGCGGTTGCGGCTCGCGGGCGAGCTGTTGATGTGGGTACGCCAGACGTCCGGCAACCCCATGGGTGTGCCGCAGCTGGCCGGGGCACTCGAACACGCCGAGCAGGCCGCGCAGGCGGTACGGGTGGCGCAGGACTCGCTCCTGGCGTACCTGACGGCGCTCGGGCTGACACACGACGGCGCGGCGGGTCCCGACGGCGCCTGGCGCGCCGGCCTGGCCGCGGAGGGTGACCGGCCGGTGCCGCCCAGCTCGGCACCGCCGCCGCCGCTCGGCCAGTGGTGGGCGCAGCGGGTGTCCGAGCTGACCGGGCACGAGCAGCCCCCGGAGGCCAACGGGAACGCCGCCACCGAGGGCGCCGACCTGATGCGCCGGGTGGCCGCCGGCGTACACGCGGGCGACCGCGACCGGCTGCGCCGCGAGCTCGCCGGGGCGTCCGCGCCCATCGGGCTCGGCATGTCGGCGCTCGCACCGCCGGTTCTGCACCGGCTGACCAGCGACCTGCTGCGGCACCTGCCCGGCCCCGACGACCTGCCGATGCTCACCCGCGAGGCGGGGCCGCGGGTGCGTGACCTGCTCCCCGGGCTGCCGCCCGCGGTGCTCGACACGCTGCTCGCGCGGGTGTGCCGGGTGCCGCCGGCCGAACGCGCTCAAGGCGAACCCGCTACCCATCCCGCCGACTCCGCGGTGGCCAGCGGCGTGCTCACCGGCGTTCTCCTGCAGCTGCTGCACCGCGAGCCCGACTCGCTCGACCCCCACGCACCCGAACCCGTACAACAGCCGGAGCCCAATGCCTGACAGGCGGACTGCCGTCGTCGTCGAGGTCCGCGCGCGGCTCGCGCGCGCCCGCGCGGCGGCCCGGGTGCGGCTCGACCGGGCGACGTCCGAAGTGGACGCCGCGCGGGCGCGGCTGGCCCGCACCCGCGAGATCGCGCGGCAGCGCCCGGCGCGGGCCGCCGCCGAACGTGACCGGCGGGTCGCCGAACTCGGCAAGCGGCACGCCGCCGGCCTCGCCGAACTGGCCCAGCGGGCCGCTGTCGACGGCGCGCTGGCCGCGCCCGGCG
>NZ_JBAKHX010000011.1:0-152452 GCF_036906915.1 Micromonospora sp. CPCC 206061 | reverse complement strand
GATCCGTACATCGTCGATGAGCGGTTCACTGCGCTGGACGAGGTGTTGGAGCGTGCCGACCTGTTGGTGATCGCCAGCCCGCATCCCGAGTACCGAGATCTGGTCACCGACAAGCCGTTGGTCGACATGTGGGGCCTGACCGGGCGGGGGGTGCTGGTGTGACCGAGCTCATTGGCGTTCGCTCCGCTCACGCGGGTCATGCGCCTCCTGCGCCGTCCTGTAGCCGCCAGTCGCTCCGGTCGCTGCAATCCTGGCCCTCGCTGCGCTCGGGCGGCTCGGGCGCCGAAGGCCGCCCTGTAGCCGCCAGTCGCTGCGGTCGCTGCGCTCCCTTCGCTTGGTGGCGGCTGCGGGCGGCGCGCCCTCACAGCTCCCTCCGCTTTGTGTCGGCTGCGGGCGGCGGCGCATGACCAGCATCCCGCGGGTCACCGTCGTGATCCCCGTCTACAACGAGGGCGAGGCGATCGTCCGCTGCCTCGACCGGATCGGCCGCGAGGTGCTGCTGCCCGCGGAGATCCTCGTCGTGCACGACATGCCCGAAGACACCACCGTCCCGTACGCCCAAGAGGTGTCCCGCACCGACCCGCGCGTGCGCACGGTGCTGAACACGTACGGGCGCGGCCCTGCCAACGCGATCCGGTTCGGCATCGACCAGGCGCGCGCCCCGGTCGCGGTCGTCACGATGGCCGACGGCTCCGACGACCCGCGCCAGATCGACGAACTGGCCCGCCTGGTCGACCGCGGCGTCGCGGTGGCCGCCGCGTCCCGGTACATGCCCGGTGGGCAGCAGGTCGGCGGACCGCGCTTCAAGCGCATGATGTCCCGCTGGGCGGGGCGCACCCTGCACTGGTTCGCCAGGGTCGGCACCCGCGACGCGACGAACAGTTTCAAGGCGTACGACACCGAGTTCGTGCGCCAGGTGGGCATCGAGTCGCGCACCGGGTTCGAGATCGGTCTGGAACTGAGCGCCAAGGCCAACCGGCTGCGGCTGCCCGTCGCCGAAATCCCCACCATCTGGCTCGACCGCCAGCTCGGCGAGTCCCGCTTCGACGTGGGCCGGTTCCTGCCCTCGTACCTGCGCTGGTACTTTTTCGCCTTCGGTCGCAAGCTGACCTATTCGCAGTTGGCCGCACGGGCGGCCGACGAGACCATCCTGGAAAAGGAGAACAGCACTCGTGGCTAAGGTTTTGGTTACCGGTTCGGCCGGCTTCATCGGCGGGTATGTGGTCGAGGAGTTGTTGGGCCGTGGCCACGAGGTGGTCGGGGTGGACAACTTTTCGAAGTACGGGCCGGTTTCGCATAGCTACGACAGCCATGAGCGGTACACGTTCGTGGAGGGCGACGCCCGTGATACGGAGCTGTTGACCAAGCTGCTGGCGGATTGTGATCATTTCATCGCGGGTGCGGCGATGATTGGTGGGATTTCGTACTTCCACGCCTATGCGTACGACCTGTTGGCGACGAATGAGCGGATCATGGCGGCGTCGTGTGACGCGGCGATCGCGGCGCATCGGGATGGCCGCTTGCGGAAGGTCACGTACATGTCCTCGTCGATGGTGTTCGAGTCGACCGAGCATTGGCCCTCCGTCGAAGGGGATGAGCGGAAGGTTCCGCCGCCGTTGTCGTCGTACGGGTTTCAGAAGTTGGCGGTGGAGTATTACGCGCGGGCGGCGTTTGAGCAGTATCGGTTGCCGTACACGATCGTGCGGCCGTTCAACTGTGTTGGTGTGGGTGAGGGCCGGGCGTTGGGCGAGGCCGAGGTGTTGTCCGGGAATGTGAAGTTGGCGATGTCGCACGTGGTGCCGGATCTGGTGCAGAAGATCGTCAAGGGTCAGGATCCGTTGCACATTTTGGGTGAGGGTGGCCAGGTGCGGCACTACACGTACGGTGGTGATCTGGCGGCTGGGATCGTGACGGCGATGGAGCATCCGGCGGCTCTGAACGAGGACTTCAATTTGTCGACGGCGGAGTCGACGACGGTGTTGGAGTTGGCGGAGTTGATCTGGGCGAAGATCAAGGGTCCGGAGGTGCCGTTCCGGTACGTGTCGGATGATCCGTTCGAGTACGACGTGCAGAAGCGGGTTCCGGATGTGACCAAGGCCCGCGAGGTGCTCGGCTTCGAAGCCACCACCAGCCTCGACACCATGCTCGACGAGGTCATCCCCTGGGTAACCCAAGCTGTACGCGACGGACGCCTGTGACCATCGCGGAGACCCTGTTTGCGGCGCCGGCGCGGGTGGAGACCGCCCGCCCTGGCCGCTGGGGCGGCGTTGCACTCGGGGCGGCCGCCGTCGCCGTAGGCACCGCCGTCGGTCTCCTGCGCCAGCCCGGCGTCGGTGCGCTCGACACGGTGTGGGCCGAAGATGGTGGCGTCTTTCTCATCGAGGCGGTGCGGCAAGGACCGCTTGACGCGCTCGTCACCTCGTACGCCGGGTACTTCCACGCCGTACCCCGGCTGATGGCCGCGGTCGCGACGCTCTTCCCCGCCGGCGCCGCCGCGGCGGTGCTGGCGCTGGAGGCAGCCGTCGTGGTGTCGCTGCTCGCCCTGCTGGTTTACGTCGCCAGTGGCTGCCACCTCACCTCCACCTTCTCCCGTGTGCTGGTGTCGGCCCCCTTGGTAGTCGTTCCCCTCGGGCAGGGCGACGTCCTCAACTCCATTGCCAACTTCCACTGGTACGGCCTGTATGCGCTCTTCTGGACCCTGGTGTGGACGCCGCGCCGGCCGGCCGGGCGTGCTGTAGCTGTGACGGTGACGTTCCTCGTGGTGGCAAGTGACATCGTCACGGTCGTCTTCGTGCCACTCGCGCTGTGGCGGGCGCTGCGGCGTCCGGACGGTGCCGCCCGTGACCGGCACGGAATCATGCTGGCCGGGGCGCTCGGGGCGGGGCTGCTGATCCAGTTCGCCGGCCTGTTGAGCGGGTCGAGCGAGCGTGAGCTCTCCCCCAACCCTGTGCTGGCGGTCAGCGGCTTCCTGCTCCGCGCGGTGCCCGCGCCACTGGTCGGCGAACGTTGGCTGGGCGAGAGTGTCGACGCCCGGTGGATTGCTCTCGCCGCGATCGCGTGGTTGGTGGTGGGCGCGGCGACGCTCGTCGCGTACACCCGCCGCACTCGACCGGCCCGGACGCTCGCGGTCGTGGCCGGGTTACACGCCGCCGCGCTCTACATGGTGCCGGTACTGCTCTCCGGCGTCGCGACGCCGCGGTACGCCGTGGCTCCAGCGATGCTCGTGATCACCACGCTCGTGGCGCTCCTGCAGCCGGCGGACTCTCGGGTGCCGCTGTACTCGCTGGCGGCGCTGCTGGCGCTCGTGGCCGCTGTCAACCTCCGGGTCGACAACGCCCGGGCGAACGGTCCCGCCTGGCGAGCCGAGATCGAGGTCGCCCGCGAGGAGTGTGCGCTGCGGCCCGCCCGTACCGTCGATGTCGCCATACCGCCCGACTGGAGTGTCCCGCTACCGTGCTCGTACCTGTCGCGTTGACCCCCATCCGGGAGCTGTCGTGATCTCGCGCCTCGCCGGCAAAGCCAAACACACGATGGAGTCGTACCGGCTCCAGCGCGAGCTTCGCCGCCGCCAGCCACCCACGCTGCTCACCGGGCCCGCATCCGGAAAGCCCACCATTTACTACCTGGGTCCAGACCTCGACCTGCCGATCGGCGGCATCCGGGTCATTTACCGTCATGTGGACACACTGCGACAGTTGGGCATCGAGGCCGCGGTGCTGCACGGCGCCGACGGCTTCCGCAGCACGTGGTTCGAGAACAAGACCCGCATAGAGTACGCGTCACGCACCCGGATCGGCCCGGAGGACCTGCTCGTGGTCCCGGAGTGGTATGGCCCAACGCTCGACCGCATCCCGCGCGACATCCGCGTCGTCATCTTCAATCAGCGGGCGTACGACACCTGGGACTTCGTGCCATACGATGACAGCGCGCAGGGCGCGCCGTACGCCGGGCACGACAACATCCGCGCGATCCTCACCGTCTCTCAGGACAACGCCGACCTGCTCGGGTACGCGTTTGCGCACCTGCCGGTCTATCTCACGCGCAACGCGATCGACCCGACGCTCTTCCACCCGGGCGACCAACCGCCGGCCCGGCGGATCTCGTTCACCACGACCCGCCGGGCGCGGGAACGCGAACAACTGCTACGGGTCTTGCACGCCCGCGACGCCCTGCTCGGATGGGAGGTCGTGCCGATCGAAAACCGCACCGAACGGGAGACCGCGGAGATCATGCGGGAAAGCGCCATCTTCCTCAGCTTCAGCGACCGGGAGGGCTTCGGCCTGCCGCCTGCCGAGGCCATGGCTAGCGGTTGCTATGTCGTCGGCTACCACGGGCTGGCCGGCCGGGAATTCTTCGACCCGGAATTCTGCACGCCGGTGGAGGACGGCGACCTCGTCGCGTTCGCCAGGGCGATCACCGACGCCTGCGCCGCGTACGACGCCGACCCCGAGGCGTTCAGCAAGATCGGCCGGGCCGGCTCCGAGCGGGTGCTCGCCCGCTATTCCGCCGGCGGCCTCACCGAGGACCTGCAAGCCTTCTACACCGCGATGTCGGCTAGGCCTCGATGAGCGCGCCGTCGACCTCGGCGTAGGCACTACCGGTGCGCGGGCAGACGTACCGCCCGTCGCCCTTGGGCACGAGCGGCTCACCGGCCCGGCCCACCCAGCGCACCCGCCGGGCCGGCACTCCGGCCACCAGGGCGAAGTCCGGAACGTCCTTGGTTACGACCGCGCCCGCGGCGACGAGCGCCCACCGGCCGATCCGCACGGGTGCGACGCAGACGGCGCGGGCCCCGATCGCTGCGCCCTCGCCGATGGTGACGCCGACGGCGGTCCAGTCGTCGCCGCTTTTGAGGCGGCCGTCGGGTGTGACGGCGCGCGGGTACTCGTCGTTGGTGAGCACCGCCGCCGGGCCGATGAAGACACCGTCGGCGAGCTGCGCCGGCTCGTACACCAGCGCATAGTTTTGCAGCTTCACGTTGTCACCGAGGCGGACGCCGGGTCCGACGTACGCGCCCCGCCCGATGACGCAGCCGTCGCCGACGACGGCGTCCTCCCGCACCTGGGCAAGGTGCCACACCTTGGTGCCGGCTCCGATCTGGGCTCGCGGGTCGACGTCGGCACTCGGCGCGACATGCGCGCCGTCGTGCGGCTGAGTCATGGGAAACATCCTTCCAGCGGGCCTCGGTAGGCACAGCCCAGCAGCCCGCGACAGCCTAGTAACGACCCAGGAAACCAGGTGTCATCTAGCCGACGCGCTGCCACGTCTGAGCCTGGAGAGCCGCGTACGCGGGCCGAAGAGACCGACGAACCGACCGAAGGTACCGGTCCACGCTTCCAGCACTGCCGGATTTCCGTCAGTGGCCTGGCTTCCCGCGCAGGCCAGGGGATAGCTTGACCTGCCGTACGCCTGCGCGGTGCTGCCCCAGGCACAAGCCGATACCCACCGAAATGGATATCTGTGACTTCACCCCTTGCCGCGACCGCCGCACCGATCGGCGTCGCCGTCATCGGAGCCGGATACTGGGGCCCCAACCTCGTCCGCAACTTCCAATCATCGGCCTCCTTCCGGCTGCGCTGGCTGTGCGACCTCGACGTCGACCGGGCCCGGCGGGTACTCGGCGGGTACTCGACGGTGGAGACCACCGGCGAGCTCGCCACGGTGCTGGCTGACGACAAGGTCGATGCGGTGGCGATCGCCACACCGGCCGGCACCCACCTCGACGTCGCGATGGCCGCGCTGGCCGCAGGTAAGCACGTGCTGGTGGAAAAGCCGCTCGCCGCCAGCCGCGAAGAGGGCGCTCGCCTGGTCGAGGAGGCGGACCGGCGCGGACTGACGCTGATGTGCGACCACACGTACTGCTACACGCCGGCCGTGCTGCGCATCCGTGAGCTGCTGCACGGTGGCGAGCTGGGCGAGTTGCACTTCCTGGACTCGGTGCGGATCAACCTCGGCCTGGTGCAGCGCGACATCGACGTGCTGTGGGACCTTGCGCCGCACGACCTGTCGATCCTCGACTTCGTGCTGCCGCCGGGTGTGTCCCCGGTGGCGGTGGCCGCGCACGGCGCCGACGGTATTGGCGCCGGCCGAGCCTGCGTGGCGTACCTCACGTTGCAGCTCAACACGGGCGCGATCGCCCACATCCACGTCAACTGGCTCTCGCCGGTCAAGGTGCGCACCACGATCATCGGCGGTTCGAAGCGGACCCTCGTCTGGGACGACCTGAACCCGTCGCAGCGGCTATCGCTCTTCGACCGTGGCGTCGACGTTGCCACCTCGGACGAGCTCGGCGACGAGCAGCGGCGCGACATGCTGGTCTCGTACCGGTCTGGCGACATGGTGGCGCCGGCCCTCACCGAGCGTGAGGCGTTGCGCACGATGGTCGAGGAGTACGCCCGGGCGATCCGCACCGGCACCCCGGCCCTGACCGACGGGCGATCCGGCCTGCGGGTGTTGTCGATCCTGGAAGCGGCGTCGCGGAGCCTGGCCAACGGCGGCACCATGGTGAGCTTGAACGAGGGATGGGAGCAGCGGTGAGCGCGGCTGTGGAGATCAAGGGCGCCCGGGCGCTGGTCACCGGCGGTGCCGGCACGATCGGCTCGCACGTGGTCGACGAACTGGTCCGCGGGGGCGCGGCCGAGATCGTGGTACTGGACAACTTCGTCCGGGGCCGGAAGGAAAACCTGGCCTGGGCGACCGAGCACGGCTCGGTGACCGTGGTCGAGGGCGATATCCGGCACGCGGCGCTGGTGCACGACCTGACGCGCGGCAAGGACCTGGTGTTCCACCTCGCCGCGATCCGCATCACGCAGTGCGCCGAGGAGCCCCGCCTCGCAAACGAGGTACTGGTCGACGGCACCTTCAACGTGCTGGAGGCCGCGGCGGCGGCTCAGGTGCGCAAGGTGATCGCCTCGTCGTCGGCGTCCGTGTACGGGCTGGCCGAGCAGTTCCCGACGACCGAGCGCCACCACCCGTACAACAACGACACCTTCTACGGCGCGGCCAAGGCGTTCAACGAGGGGATGCTGCGCAGCTTCCATGGCATGTACGGCCTGGACTACGTGGCGCTGCGCTACTTCAACGTGTACGGCCCGCGGATGGACATCTACGGCCTGTACACCGAGGTGCTGATCCGCTGGATGGAGCGCATCGAGTCGGGCACTCCGCCGCTGATTCTCGGCGACGGCCTCCAGACGATGGACTTCGTGCACGTGGCCGACATCGCACGAGCCAACATCCTGGCGGCGCGGGCCGACGCGACCGACGAGGTGTTCAACATCGCGAGCGGCGCCGAGACCAGCCTGAAGGAGCTGGCACAGGCGCTGAGCGAGGTCATGAAGTCCGACCTGCCGCCCGAGCACGGGCCGGCCCGCGCGGTCAACGGCGTCACCCGCCGCCTCGCCGACACCAGCGCCGCCGCCGACCGCCTCGGCTTCCGCGCCGAGATCGGCCTGCACGAGGGCCTCCAGGGCCTCGTCGACTGGTGGCGGGGGCAACGATGACCACTGAACGGCGGCCCATACCCGTCATGATCCCGATGCTAGGCGAAGAAGAGGCCCAGGCGGCGGCCGACGCCGTCCGCTCGGGTTGGGTGGCGCAGGGCCCGCGGGTCGCGGAGTTCGAGCGGCGCTTCGCGGCCGCTGTCGGCGCGGAGCACGGTGTCGCCGTCAGTTCCTGCACGACCGCACTTCACCTGGCCTTGGTACTGCTGGAAGTGGGCCCAGGTGACGAGGTGATCGTGCCGTCGCTGTCGTTCATCGCCACCGCCAACGCGGTCCGGTACGTCGGCGCGACCCCGGTCTTCGCCGACGTCGACCTGGCCACCGGCAACGTGACCGTGAAGACCGTCGACGCGGTGCGCACCTCGCGCACCCGCGCGGTGATCGCGGTACACCAGGGTGGTGTGCCCTTCGACGTGGTGGCCCTGCGCGGCGCGGCCGCGTCATGGGGCGTGGCCCTCGTCGAAGACGCGGCGTGCGCCGCCGGTTCGACCGCGTACGGCGCTCCGGTGGGCAGCGGCGCGGCGATCGCCGCCTGGTCGTTCCACCCCCGCAAGCTGATCACCACCGGCGAGGGCGGCATGGTCACCGTCGACGGCGCCAACGAGGCGGTCCGGCTGCGCCGGCTGCGCGAGCACGGCATGAACGTCTCGGCCGCCGATCGCCATGCCAGCGCCAAGCCGATCCTCGAGGCGTACCTGGAGACCGGCTATAACTACCGCATGACGGACATCCAGGCCGCCGTTGGCCTTGTGCAGCTCGACCGTCTGGCCGGGATCATCGCGCAGCGGCGGGCGCTCGCCGGCCGGTACCAGGAAATGCTGTCGGACCTGGACGGCGCGATCCCGGTCCGCGACCCCGCCTATGGCGAAGCCAACTACCAGTCGTTCTGGGTGCTGCTGACGCCCGAGTTCGGCGCGAGCCGTGACGAGGTGCTGGCGGAGCTGGCCGCGCAGGGCGTGTCGGCGCGGCGCGGCATCATGGCCGCGCACCTGGAGCCCGCGTACGAAGACGTCGCCCCGCCGTCGTTGCCGGTGACCGAGCGGCTGACCCGCGAGTCGTTGATCCTCCCGCTGCACCATGCGCTCACCGAAGGCGACCAGGAGCACATCGTCGGCGTGCTGCGCAAGCTGGCCGGACGATGAGAGACCTGGTCATCGTCGGGGCGGGCGGGTTCGCCCGCGAGACCGCCGCGGCTGTCCAGGCGCTCAACGACGTCCAGCCCACGTGGCGGCTGCTCGGTTTCCTCGACGACAGCCGCGCGCTGCACGGCACGAAGGTCTCCGGTGTGCCGGTGCTCGGCAGCAGCACGCGGCTGTCGGACTACCCTGACGCGGCCGTGCTCGTCTGCGTCGGCAACCCGCGCGACCCGCTGGTGCGCGCCCGGGTGGTCGACCGGCTGGGGCTGCCCGCCGACCGGTACGCGACGCTCGTGCACCCGGCCGCCCACGTCGGCGCCGGCAGCCTGATCGGACAGGGCACGGTGCTGCTCGCCGGCGTCACGCTCACCGCGGACGTCACCGTCGACGCGCACGTGGCCGTGATGCCGCAGGCGGTGCTCACCCACGACGACCGGGTCGAATCCTTCGCGACGATCGCGTCCGGTGTGCGCCTCGGCGGTGGTGTCACGATCCGGCGCTGCGCCTACCTGGGCGCCGGCGCCCTGGTGCGCGAGGCGCGGACGGTGGGCGCGAGATCGCTCGTGGGCATGGGCTCGGTGGTACTGGCCGACGTGCCGCCCGGTGAGGTCTGGGCCGGCAACCCAGCACGTTTCTTGCGCAGTGAGCGAGGGAGTTGTCGCCTCTCAGCGCCGCACGACCGAGCGAACCTAGAGGCTGAGAGTTGAGGCAGAACAGCATGATCCCGCTCGTTGACCTGGCCGCCGCCCACGCCGAGGTGGCCGAAGAGGTGGAGGCCGGCTTCAAGCGGGTCATCGCCGGCACCGCGTTCATCGGCGGCACCGAGGTGACCGCGTTCGAGGAGGAGTACGCCGCCTTCTCCGAGATCGAGCACTGCGTCGGCGTGGCCAACGGCACCGACGCGGTCGAGCTCGCGCTGCGGGCCGTCGGCGTGGGACCGGGCAGCGAGGTGATCCTGCCGGCCAACACGTTCATCGCCACGGCGGAGGCGGTCGCCCGGGCCGGCGGGCGAGTGGTGCTCGTCGACTGCGACCCGGCCACCTACCTGATCGATGTCGACGCGGCGCTGACCGCCGTCACGCCCGCGACCCGCGCGATCGTGCCCGTGCACCTGTACGGGCAACTCGCCGAGGTCGAGCGGCTGCGTGCAGGGCTCGCCGGGCGCGACATCGCGATCGTCGAAGACGCCGCCCAGTGCCAGGGCGCGACCCGGCACGGCCGCGGCGCGGGCGCCGGCGGTATCGCCGCCACCAGCTTCTACCCAGGCAAGAACCTCGGCGCTTACGGCGACGCGGGCGCGGTCGTCACCACCAGCGCCGACCTGGCCTTGACGGTACGCACGATCGCGAACCACGGCGGCCTCACGAAGTACGCCCACGACCTGGTCGGCGTCAACAGCCGGCTCGACGGGCTCCAAGCCGTTGTACTGCGCGCGAAGCTCGCCCGGCTGGCCGGCTGGAACGAGCTCCGGCGCGCCGCCGCCGCCCGGTACGACGAGATGCTGGCGCCGCTCGACGTGGTGCGTCCGGTCACGCTCGACGGCAACGTGCACGTGTGGCACATCTACTGCGTACGGGTGCCCGCCGGGCGGCGTGACGAGGTGCTCGCCGCGCTCAACACGGCCCGCGTCGGTGCCGGCATCCACTACCCCGTGCCGGTGCACCTGACCGGCGCGTTCGCCGACCTCGGGTACCGGTCGGGTGACTTCCCGCACGCGGAGCGGGCGGCGGGTGATTTGCTCTCGCTGCCGATCTACCCTCAGATCACCGCTGACCAGCAGGATCGCGTGGTCCGGGAGCTGGCCGCCGCACTCGGCTGAGGAACAGAACATGTACGTGACGCTGCGCGACCGCCCGGGCGAGGACGCTTCACCGTCCGGCCAGGCGGTCGCGCGGCGCGTCTCGTCGACCGTCGTGCTGCTCGGCGTGGTCAGCCTGCTCACCGACGTGTCGTCCGAGATGGTGGCCTCGATCATGCCGCTGTACCTGACCGCCGTGATCGGGCTCAGCCCTGCCGCCTACGGCTTCTGGGACGGCATCTACCAGGGCGTCAGCGCCGTCGTGCGGATCGCCGGCGGATACGCCGCCGACCGCCGCCAGCGGCCCAAGCTGGTGGCCATCATCGGGTACGGGGTGTCCGCGCTCAGCCGGATCGCGATGCTGCCCGTGCAGGGGTTCCTCGCGATCACGGCGATCACCACCGCCGACCGCCTCGGCAAGGGCGTGCGCACCGCGCCCCGAGACGCGCTGATCGCCGCCTCCTCCGACCCGCGCACCCTCGGCCGGTCGTTCGGCGTGCACCGGGCGCTCGACACCACCGGCGCCGCGCTCGGGCCGCTCGTGGCGTTCACCCTTCTCTGGGCGGTACCGGGCTCATACGACTCGGTGTTCGTGGTCTCGTTCGCGTTCGCGATCGCGGGTTTGGCAGTACTCGTGCTGCTCGTGCCGAACGTGCGCACCGCCACCGCGGCGGCCCGGGTGGGGCTGCGCCGGGTGGGTCGCGAACTGGCCGGGCGGACACTGCGCCGCCCCCTGATCGCCAGCGGGCTGCTGGGTGTGCTGACCGTCGGCGACGGGTTCATCTATCTGTCCCTTCAGGACAGAGACGACTTCGCCGCCCTCTACTTCCCGCTGCTGTACGTCGGCACCAACGCCGTGTACCTCAGTCTCGCCGTGCCGTTCGGGCGCCTCGCCGACCGGGTCGGGCGCGCCCGCGTTCTCGTCGGGGGGCACGCCGCGCTGCTGCTGGGATACCTGCTCGCCGCCCGCCCGTCCGGCGGGCTGGCCACCACACTGGCCGTACTCGCGCTGCTGGGCATGTTCTACGCCGCTACGGACGGCGTGCTGGCCGCGCTGATGAGCCGGCTCGTCCCGGCCGAGGCGCGCGGCACCGGGATCGCGGCGGCGCAGACGGTGGTCGCGCTTTCGCGCTTCGCGGCGTCGCTGGGCTTCGGGCTGCTGTGGGCATTCATGGGTCGCGGCTCCGCGCTGCTGTTGGTGGCCGCGCTGCTCGCGGCGGCCATTCCGGTCGCCGCGTGGCTCCTGCGCGGCATCCCGAGGGAGGTGCCGGCGTGAGTATGCGCGCGCGGGTCAGCCTGCTGACCGCCATCCTGCTGACCGTGGCGCTCGGCGCGGTCGGGTACGTGCTCTACACACGGCAGGCACAGGCCAAGACGGAGGCGGCGGCGCCGAAGGTACCGGTGCGCGAAGATCTCACCGCGCTGCGGGGCGCACCACACCTCGTCTTCCGCAACACGGCGCTCGGCAACGGATACGGCGAGGTGGCGATCGTCCCGCTGACCGCGCCGGATGGCCCCCGTGCGCTCACCGGCGCATCTTGCGAGCGGGTGTACGCCACGGCGGCCGAGGCGGTCTGTCTCACCGCCGACCGCGGGATCGTCACCACGTACCACGCGCGGCTACTCGGTCCTGAGTGGGCACCGGCACCCACGCGCGATCTGCCGCTGACCGGCATCCCGAGCCGGGCACGGCTGTCCCGGGACGGCATTCTGGTCGCCACGACGACGTTCGTCTTCGGCGACTCCTACGCCAACCCCGGCCAGTTCTCCACCCGCACCGTCGTCAGCCGCACGAAGGGTGAGGTGATCGGCGACATCGAGTCGTTCCAGCTGAACGTCAGGGGCAAAGCGATCAACGCGATCGACAAGAACCTGTGGGGAGTCACATTCGTCGACGACGACACGTTCTATGCCACCGCGGCTTCCGGCAAGAAGACGTGGCTGGTGCGGGGCAGTCTCTCGGCCCGTACGGTCACCGCGCTCCGCGAGGACGCGGAGTGCCCGTCGCTCTCGCCGGATGGCACCCGGATCGCGTTCAAGCGCCACGGAAACCTCCCCGCCGGGCAGTGGCGGCTCGCCGTGTACGACATCGCGACCGGCAGGGAGACCCTGCTCGCCGAGACCCGGAGCGTCGACGACCAAGCGGAGTGGCTTGACGACCGGACCGTGCTCTACGGCCTGCCCCGCGGCGACGCCTCCTCGGCGAGCAGCGACATCTGGCAGGTTCCGGCCGATGGCACCGGCTCACCCCGGCCGCTGGTGAAGGACGCCTGGTCGCCCGCTGTCGTCCGCTGACGGCTACTCTGCCGTCGCGCCGACCGTGCGCAAGGAGCGCAGGACGCCGCGCATCCGGTAGCCGAGCAGCGCGATAGTCGCCAGCGCCGCGAAACCGGCGATCGCCAGCACCACCAGGTCGATCGAGCTGAGCCGACCGGCCACCGCCGCCACCGCCGCCACCGCCAGCGCCCCGGCCACCGGCAGCGCCAGCCGCCAGGTGAACGCGCCGGGCGGGATGCCCACCCGGCGCATCTCGAACAGATAGATCGGCAGCACGATGAGCAGCGCGACGCCGACCTGAGCCGCCCCGGCGCCCCACAGTCCGCCCGCCGTGGCGCCCACCCACAGGGCCGGCACAAGGGCCACCAGCCAGATCACCTGAACGGTGAAGACGACCCGGGTATTCGCGATCACGACGAAGTAGTCGTAGATCAGCTCGAAGACGATCCGCGCGGCCGCCAGGACCGCCAGCCAGACGAGCACCGGGGCGGACGGCTGCCACACGCCGCCGTACACGAACCGGATCAGCGGGTCGGCGACCGCGGCGAGCAGGACGCAGGCCGGGAGGGTCACCGAGGCCAGCAGGCCTGCGGTGGAGAGGAACGCGGTGCGCATTGCCGGCTGGTCGCTCTGCAGCCGCGCGAGTGCCGCGGGCGCGACCGCGCGTACGGGCTGGGAAAAGATGCTTATCGGCCAGTTGGCGAGGTTGACAGCGAGCACGTAGTAGCCGAGCGCCACCGGCCCGAGGAGCGCGCCGACCATGAGCCGGTCGACGTTGGTCGCGGCGAACACCACGATGCTCGAGCCAGCCAGCGGCAGCCCGAAGCGGAGCAGTTCGCGCGCCTTGCGGCGGTCGAACCCGAAGCGCAGCCCTTCCGGGGCAAAGCGGAAGAACAGGATCGCGCCAGCGACCGCGCCAGTGAGCTGGCCGACGGCCAGGCTCATCGCGCCTAGGCCGCCCACCGCGCAGCCGATGGAGGTCAGCGCGCTCCCCCAGTTGGTGGTGAGGTCGGCGACCGTCTTGCGGTCCTGCCGGAAGCCGCGTTGCAGGAGCGCGACCGGCGTCGCGACGAACCCGCTGACGATCACACTGAGCGCGAGCACGCGGATCACCGGGGTGGCGGTCGGGTCGCCCATCGCCGAGGCGAAGAAGGGCGCGCCGAAGAAGCAAGCGATGTACACAAGGCAGCTCGCCACGACGGAGACGGTGGCAACGGTCGGGGCGATCTCACGCGGCTCACCTGGCCACCGCACGATCGCGAGGCTCACGCCGAGTTCGTTGAAGCTCAGCACGGCCAGCAGCGCCACCATCGCGACAGCGAACGTCCCGAACGCCTCCGGACCGAGGATGCGGGCCAGCGCGACGCCGATGACCAGCGTGCTCAGCCGCCCGAATGCGGTGCTGGCGAAGCTCCACCCGAGCGCGCGACCGGCTTTGCTGAAAAGTGACGCGTCCTCGGCCACCTTGAGGCTCACGCCCGCACCCGCCGCAGTCGCTGGCGGATCGACTCGGGCAGCATGTCGGCGGCCGCCTTGTGCACGGCCGCCCGCGTCGCCTCACCGAGCCGGCGGCCGGCGGCCGGATGCTGCACGAGCGCCCGTGCGTACACCTCGGCAAGCTTGTCCGCCGCCGTCTTGAGGCTGAACCGCTCGACCACGAGCCGGCGCGACCAGCCGCCGAGGCTGGCGCGGCGCGCGGGATCGGCGGCAAGCACACGGATCTGCTCGGCGAGCGGCGCGT
Organism: Micromonospora sp. CPCC 206061; assembly: GCF_036906915.1. Classification (NCBI taxonomy): domain Bacteria; kingdom Bacillati; phylum Actinomycetota; class Actinomycetes; order Micromonosporales; family Micromonosporaceae; genus Micromonospora; species Micromonospora sp. CPCC 206061. The sequence goes on along the minus strand of NZ_JBAKHX010000011.1, from coordinate 137,998 downwards.
CGTCCAGGTCACCCCCGCCGGTGCCCCAGAAGCCCACGGTTAGGAAGTTGTCGAGCGTCTGCGGGGTGCATTCCCGGGAGAAGCCCGCGAGGCCGAGGACGATCAGCGGACGGCCGAAGGACATCGCCCGCAGCGCCGAACCGCCCATGCCGAGCGCGATGTCCATCGCCGCGTACGCCGGCCGCGGGTCCTCCAGCGCACCGGGCAGCAGCACCGCCGGGCGACCGAGCGCCTCGTTGACTCGCGCCGCCTCGGCGTGCAGGTCGCCGGCGGACGGCCCGGTGCCGACGACCACCAGCCGCAGCCGGTCGTCGTCGAGGCGGCGCAGCGCCGCCATGGCCCGCAGGATGCCCTCAGCCTTCATGTCCGGCTCAAGCCGGGAGACGACGCCGAGCAGCAGTTCGTCGTCGCGGATGCCAAGCGCGTGGCGGAAGGCTTGGCCGTCGACCATCGCGCTGTCGTCCGTATCGGTGTCGACTGGCGGCTCGATCAGCGTCGGCGGCGCACGGAACGTGGTGGCCTCGTCCACGAGCTCCTGGGTGCCGACGATCAGCTCCGGATAGCGGGGCAGCCAGCGTGGCACCGCCATGCCGTAGATGGTTACCACGACTGGAAGCCCCAAACGCAGGTGCGGACCGTCGAACGCGTCGAGTGCCAGCGGAAACTCGTAGACGTGGACCAGGTCGGCGCGGTGTGCCTTGGCGGCGGCGGTCAGCCCGCGAGCGACCGCCCGGCGATACGGCACCACCGCACGGTGCCGCTCCACCGGATGCCGCACCAAAGTCACCGGCAGACCGGCGGACTGAACCATCTCCGCCACCGGCCCCGGCACTCCCGTGTGCACGCCGAACACGGCCACGTCGTGGCCGTGTTCGCGCATCGCGAGTGCGAAGTCGAGGGCGTTCAGCTGGCTGCCCCCCAGCTCAAGATGGTGCAATCCGACGAGCAGCCGCATGTCACGCTCCCGCTAGGAACCGGTCGGTTTGAAGATGACGTCGACCCAGTAGTTGTGGTTGGACGCGGCGGACGGGTGGCCGCCGCCGGAGCCGTACATGTAGCCCGCCGCCGTCATGGGCGCATGCAACGGTACGTTGTCGACGCCACCGCTCTGGAACGTGTTGATGCCGACGGCGTACCAGCCGGACGGCGTGTAGTAGGACACCATGTAGGCGGTGTTCGGCGTTATCGTCACCGGCTCCTCGAAGAGGAGGTTCTGCCAGCCCGAGGCCGTCTCGCCCACGAATGTGCCGGTGGCGAGCCGCGCGCCGCTGGCGTTCCAGAGTGAGCCGGTGTGGGTGCCCGTGTTCTGTGGTCCCTTGTAGAACCGCACACCCAGCACCTGCCCGGCCACGTCTGACCGGAACGCCATGCCCACCTCGATGGGGCTCCGGTCGTCCCACTCCGCGTGCTGCGGCACGGCGTTGGTCGGGAAGAGCGTGAGCGCATCTGCCGGCAGCGGGACCGGCGGCACCGTCGGCGACGGGCTCGGCGACGACGTGGGGCTACCGGTCGGGCTCGGGCTCGCCGTGGGGCTGGCGGACGGGCTCGCCGACGGCGTCACACTCGGCGACGGGCTCGGGCTCGGGGTAGTCGCCGACGGCGTCGGGGTGGGGTTGCCGCCGCCCGAGGGCATGAACAACGGATCCACCCAGTAGTTCGACGACTGGTACGAATGCTCCGGGAACGAGTCGCTGCCGTAGACGTACACGCCGTTGTTGCCGCCGGGCGCGCTCAGTGGACCGTTGGTCCAAGTGTTGGAGAAGAAGTTCGTATCGATCGCGTACCGGCCGTTCGGCGCGAAGTATGACACGACGTACTGCGTATTGGCGGTCACGTTGAGCGGGTCGAACAGCGCGGTCTGCCAGCCGGAGCCGCTGCCGTCGGGGAACGTGACCTGGCGCAGCCGGGAGCCCGTCGAACTCCAGATGCTGCCGCTGTGCGTGCCCGTGTTACCCGGCCCCTGGTAGAACCGCAGGCCGATCAGCTGGCCGTTCTGCGACGGGGTGAACCGGACGCCCAGCGTGACCGCCGAGCCATCACTCGCCGCCGCCGTCGTCGGCGTGGCGCCGCCCGCGAAGAGCCGGGCCACACTTGGGTCCACGTCGGTCGTGAACGACCAGGTCTCGTCAACGGTGTTGTTCTGGTTGTCGCTCGCCGAGACCGTCGCGGTGTACTCGGCCGCCGCGGCCAGGGGCGCCGACGGCGTGAACGTCGCCGTCCTCGTGGTGGCGTTGTACGCCTTCGTGCCGGCGACCGTCTGGTTGTTCGCGTTCTTCAGCGTGAACTCGACTGATGCGGAGACCACCGATTTGGAGAACGTCGCGGACGGCGTGACGCCGGCCGCCACACCGCTCCCGCCATTGAGCGGGTTGGTCGACACGACCACCGGCGCGGAGCTGCCGCTGTCGGTGAACAGCACATCAACGTAGTAGTTGGTGTCCTGGTAGGTCTCGGTCGGGAAACCCGCGCCGAGGCCGTACACCCCGTTTCCGCCCGCCACATCAGATGCCCGCGGCGCCACGAGCGGCCCCGCGGTGTGCGCGTTGAACGTGAAGAAGTACGGGTCGGCCGCGTAGTGCCCGTTCGGCGCGTAGTACGAGGCGACGTACGTGCGCCCCTCGACGACAGAGACCGCCGGCGAGAAGTTGAGCGTCTGCCAGCCGGTCGCGGTTTCGTTGCTGAATGTACCGGTGGCAAGCAGCCCGCCGTTGGCGTTCCACAGCGTACCGGTATGCGTGCCGGTGTTACCGGCGCCCTTGTAGAAGCGGACACCCGAGATGTAGCCGCTGGTCTGCGGAATCACCTTGACGCCGACCTCGACCGGTGAGTTGTCGCTTGCCGCCGGGTTGGCCGGTACCCGGGCGCCTAGGAGCGTCGACTTGCCGGTCAGGTTGATCTGGCGGGTGGCTGGCGTGGCCTGGATGTTGGCGCTGTCGTCGACCGCTCGCACCTTCAGCATCTGTGTGGTCACGCCGCTGGTGTAGAAGCTGTACGACCATGACGTCGTGCCGTTCGCCGGGTGCCATGTGGTGCCGCCGTCCGTGGAGACCTCCACGCCAGCGACACGGCCACCCGTGTCGGTCGCAGTGCCTTGCACGGTCACTTGGGCGCCATTGGCAACCGTCGCGCCCTGCGCGGGCGAGGTGACGTTGACCGCCGGCGGGGTGGTGTCGGTGGAAGTGGTGGCCGGGTCCAGCTCGCTCATCCGCGTGGCCGGCAGCGCACCCATGTCAGCGAGCAGATTGATGGTGGCCTGCTGCATCCGCTCGTCGGGGGGCGACTGCACGCCGTCGTGCACCTCGTCCAGACCCCACGCCCACTGGATGCTTCCCGCCGAAAAGACAAGCGCGCCGCTCGCCGCCCGGTACAGGGTCAGGTTGTGGGTGGTGGTGCCGGGCGTGACCAGGGTGCCGAAGTCACGCAGGTACTCCGGGGTCTCGCCGACCGTCTTGGAGAGCTTGATGAGGCCCGCCGGCCGGAAGCCGTTGTCGATGTCCTCATTGGACTCGTAGCCGACCGTGTTAGGCGCCAGCGTGGCGACCTGGTTACCGGTCAGAGCCTCAAGCCCGGTGTTGCGCCACAGCCGCATGTCGCCCTGCTCGGCGGGCACCTGCAGCGCCAGGCTCGCGTTGTTCGACTGGAACATCGTGCCGGTGAGCGCGTTCTCCGGCTTGCCGCCGTTGGAGGGTGGGCTGAACCGCGGGTCGCGCCAGGTGCCGGTCCACTCCGACGACGGATCGATCTTGTCGTTGGCCCAGGTCTCCTTGTAGCAAACCAGCGTACGGTACGCGTTGCCTGCACCATCCACACTGGACTCCCAGCGGGTCTTCCAGTAAACCTCATTGCCACTGAAGAACGCGAGGCTCACTCCCGCGTCACGGGCCGCCTCGACGTTGGCCCGCTGCTGCCCCGACCAGTACTCGTCGTGGCCCACCGAGAGAAAGGCTTGGTGGTTCTGGATGAGGTTGCCGCGGCGATCGGAGTCGACACCGGTCGTGTAGCTGACGTCATACCCGTTGCGCTCCAGGAAGCGGATCATCGGGTACTCGTTGCTGAACAGGTAGTCGCGCGCAGTCACGCCGCCCCGGGTCGCGAACGGGCGGTTGTAGCTCAGCTTGTACGCCCGGCCGTTCTCACCGCCGCTGTAGAAGTTGGAGCCACCGTAGTCGTTGTACGCCTGCCAGGTGGTGTCCGAGGTCTGGAAGAAGAGCGCGGAGTGGCTGGCGTCGTTGCGCACGACGAACGGGATGTGGCTGCCGTCGGACGCTCCGGGTCGCTGCAGCCGGGCCAGGTAGACACCAGACACCATGGTCGAGGGGACGTCCCAGAACGCGGAGACCGCCCAGGTGCCGCAGTCGTAGATCTCGGTCGTCGTGCTGGTTACACACGCCGGCTGGTTTTGCGGCAGGGACACCGACGGGTTGACGTCGGCTACCTTGCGGGCTCCCCGGCCGTCGTACCAGCCGAGGCGATAGATGTCGATGTCGTACGAGCTGGCCGTCGTCTTGATCTTGAAATTGACGCGCTGACCCGCGTTGACGCTCATATCCGTGGCGAAGCCCTGGATCGTCGCGTCGCCGACGCCGTCTACGTCCCACTGGTCGCGCGGGGCGCCTTCCTTGCTGTTTTCACAAACGATGGGATTGACCACCGGGTTGCACGGGTCCGCAGCCGCGAAGGCCGCGGGCATCGCGACGAGGCCACCGCCGGTGAGTAGGAGCAGCAAGGCGCTGGCGGCGAGCACGAACCGGCGCGCGGTCGACCGGAGCCCGGCGTACCAACGCAGAACATTTGAGGGGCTACGCCGGACACCGCCGGCCAGACCACCCACGACGGATCGCGCGCGACCCGCCCACACCGCCGTCCTCTGGATCCGCTCGGTCCCCCCAGACCGTGTGTCGGTCCCGTCCCCTTGCTCGGTGCCCACGCAAGCTCACTTCCCACGATTTTAATGAGTGGCCTGGTCATACCCCCCCCGGGCGGCCTCTGCGGACGTTAACGGCGCGAAGGGGTCGTGGGCAATGAGGCAACCAATCAGAACCCGACACCGAGACGGTGCGGCGAACTCAGCCTTAGAGACAGATCTGCGCGGGCAAGCGACTACTTCCCGACAATGCACGGGCGCGTGATGCATTGACGATACCAGCAGACGGTCACCTTCGTCGATACACCGGTGCAATCCTGATCACAGCGTCAGCCGACCGCTCCACATTGTGTTCACCATCACGCTCCGGCGCCTCATTGAAAGGCATCACCGTGGAGGTGCGCACGGTGCGCGCTGGATGAGTGAGTCGCCACACGGCGCCACAGACGCCCATGAGCAGGAAGACGGTCAGTGCGAATGTCGTGAACCACAAGGAATCGACGGTGGCGGCCACGAGCAGCGAGACGACCTGCGCCGAGATGAGGGCGGCGCAGAGGTGCCGATCCTCCGCTATCGGAGAGCGCCGCCACGCGATCGCGGCCAGGACGATGGCAGTCAGGTGCATAAGGGCGAAGACGATGACGCCAGTCAGGCCGCCGGTCACGAGCGTATAGAGCCACTGGTTGTCCAGGACGAGACCGTCGTAGAGCTCTGGCACGAGCGTATTGGGGCCGCGTCCCAGCCACGGCCGCTGGGAGAACCAGTGACCGACCAGCTCGTAGTCGTCCGTTCGACCGGAGATGCTCGGGTCTTCCTCCGCGCCGGTGAACATGTACTTGACCGTGCCGAGCAGGCCCGGCCGGACCACCATCAGACCGGCGATCACCGCGACCGACAGCAGGAGCATGTTGTAACGCACGCGCCAGCTCCAGGCGATCATCATGACCACGAGGACGGCGGCGACCGCCACCACGCCGGTGCGGGAAATCGACATCGGCAGCGCGACCGCGGTCAGCAGAGCCACCAGCACGGCGAAGTACCGGTGGCGCTTCAGCGCGGCGTACCGCGCGAAGTGGATGGCGAACGGCAGGGCGACCGCCATCAGCGCGCTGAACTCGATGTAGTGCGCGGCGGTGGAGGCGACCCGGAAGAACTCTCCACTCCCCCGCTGGGAAAGGCCGATGATGCCGCCCTTCACCTCCAGTCCAGGCACCACAAGGTATTCGGCGATGTTTACCCGCGTAGTCGACTGGACGATGCCGATCGTGGCCATGTAGCCGGCGCACCAGACGAAGACCCGCAGCACGCCCTTGAGCCGTTCCCAGTTCGGGATACCGTCGGCGACCACGAGGGCGACCCCGAGAAACTGGAAAAGCTGGAGCATCGCGAAGTTCTGCGCGTTGGCCTCCAGGGCCGGCAGCCCGCGCAGCAGGCCGGCCAGGTACGAGCCCATCGTGCCGGCCAGATACAGGAAGGCGGCCCAGCGGATCGGCTGCGGCCCTGTCATCACCAGACGGCGGTTCAGCCGGGTCAGCGCCCACCATGCGAAGAGCGCGAACGCCACGAGCAACGCCGGCCGGCCAGCGAACGACATGTTCGGCACGATCAGCGTGCCTGGGATCAGGTAGAGCAGGCAGATCATCACGCTGACCACTGCGGCCACGTCGATCCGGGCGCGCCGGCGGCGGGTCGCGTACGTGCCCTCGGCGACCAGCGACGGCTCGAGGTCGACCGGGTGGACAGCGAAGGAGGTCAACGTCCCTGGTTCTCGTCTTGGCCGGCGCGCCAGGAGATCCGCGACAGCGGCAGGACGATCGTGCTGTCGACCTCGACAGCCGGCGCGTCGGCGCGGACCGTCTTGTTTTCCCCCGTGCCTGTCGAGCTGCTTGTGCCCTTCACACCATTGTTGCTATTTGCCGCCTTGCCGGCGCCGTCCTCCATCGCCTGCCCGCGGAACGCGGCGCTCTGGTGGGTGTAGTCGGAACCGTTGCCATTGCTCTGCCGCACGCCAAGGCGCCCGGCGGCCCGGCCGGCGGACTCGCCCAATAGCGCGTTGCCCATCGGAATGACCATCGTCGAGTCGCCGCCCGGGGCCTCTGGCCCAAGGCGCGTGCGCGCCACGCCCGCTCCGGCTACCGGCTCGTCCGGCGTCTTCTTCCGACTACCGCTCTTCGCCCGGCGGCGCAGCAGCGCGTCGAGGCCGATGGCGACACCGACGCTGATCATCACCGCGATGCCGAGTCCGACGATCATCACGCGCTTCTTCTTCGACGTGATGGCCTCGACCTTGTCGCCGTTGTCGAGCGGGAGGGTGGTGATGGAGGTGGCCCGCGTCGCGCCGAACTGCTGCTGCTGTGCCACCACGAACTCGTCGAGCAGCTTCATCAGCCGCTGCACCGTCGAGGTCGCCTGCGCGGACGTGGAACCCACGGCCTCGATGGTGAAATACGTCGTGCCGTACTCGACCGTGATGGTAAAACTGTCCGTGTAGCCATCTTCGACAAGCTGTTCGAGCACCGGCTCGTCCTGCGCTTGGAGGATGACCGCAGAGCCGAGCGCCGCGAAGCCGAGGTCGAGCCAGGGGTTCGCGGGCTTCTTCACCGCACCTTCGCCGGTCGTCGAGTTGGGTGGTGGGATCATCTGCAGGTGCCCGACGGCGCTGTAGTCCGGCCTGATGTTCTTCGTCATCAGGAAGACAGCCAGGAGCGAAACCACCAGAAGTGGTGCGAACACGTACCAGCGCCGGAACAGCATCCTGGTCAGATCCCAGAGATCCACAGGGTCCTCTCGATTTCGCCACGGCAGAATGTCGACTACCCAGCGCAAGCGTGCGATTGCACCCGCCATGTCCGGCGAGATAGAGACAGGGTACGTGGCCAGGGTAGAGCTGCCCAGAGCCTCGATTCGAGGGGGTCGGACACCCGACGGTTTGCTTGACCCGCCGGCTCGGGCTCATAAGATAGATGGTCATATCTACAACTCGATCATCTTTGCCCGATACTGGCTACCCAACCAGATATCCCGTCCCGGTGTGGAACGTGTGTCGGCTAGCCGTCACCGCTCGGCCGGTCCTCACGCTTCCGTACGCGTCTACAGTGAGCCCCATGTGCCTGAACCGGCCGCCGGCCTGCTGAGATGCGCGGCTTCCTGGCCGTCTCGGTGAGCCCGGACGGGCCTGCTGCGGCGCGCATCCCGCACCCTGCCGCGCTCGCGCTCGTCGCCGACCCGCACGCCAGCGCCGCGCCGGTCCGCACCCGGGACGGCTGGCTCGCGTTCACCGCCGGCGAGCCCGGCGACCACCTGGGCGCCGATCCGGCCGCGGGTTTCACGGTCCGGCTCACCCGCTCGATCCGCGACCGCACCGCCGATGTCGACACGGGTCGCCTCGCCGCGCTGCTCGGCGACGGCACGGCACTGGACGGCACCGCGCTCTGCGGTCTCCTGCCGCCGTTCGCCGCCGCGCACCTGGCCCGTCCCGGCGCACCGGTCGTACTGACCGGCGACTGGCTCGGCCTGCGCCAGCTCTTCTGGTGGCAGGGTGACGGCGCGGCCGCCGTCTCCACCAGCGCACTCGCGCTCGGCGCCCTGGCCGGCGCGGGCCTGCACACCGGCGCGCTCGGCGTGCAGAGCCTCATGGGCTGGCAGGTGGGGCTGGAGACGGTGTTTGCCGGCGTCACCAAGCTTGGGCCGGCCGGCGTCGCGAAGCTCCGCGACGGCCGGGTCACCGTCGAACGGTACGCCAGCGCCGACGTGAGCGTCGACGCCGCACAGGGCCTCGATGCCGCAGTCGACGAGATGGCCGAGATCCTGCGCGCCTTCCATCGCGCCTACCTCACCGACCACCCGGAGACAGTGCTCCAGCTAAGCGGCGGCCAGGACTCCCGGCTCTTGCTGGGCGCGGTGCCACCGGAGCTACGCCGTGACCTGGCGGCGTTCACATTGGACAGTAGTGGCGGGGTCGAGTCACGGGTCGCCAGCCGCCTCGCCGCGCAGTGCGGCCTCTCACACGTCGTGCACTGGACCGACGAGCGGCCAGCCGTCGGCGCGGCGGCCGGCCACCGCGCCGCGCGGGCCGCCGCCGCCGCGCTGGACTGCATGGCGAGCCCGATGGCGCTCGCCCCGCTCGCCCTCATCGAGGCCGACCTCGACCAGGGGCACCGGCTCTCCGGCGCCGGCGGCGAGCTGGCCCGCGGCTTCTACTACCCGGGCCAGCCCCGGCACGCCAGAACCGACGAACGGATGGTGCGCAGGCTGGCCGAGTGGCGGCTCTTCACCAACGAGGCAGCCGAGGCGGAAGCCCTCGAGCCGGACTTCGTCGCGTCCGCCCGGTCGTACGCGCTGGCGGCCGTGGCCGAACGCTTCGCCAGCTACGACCGCGACTGGCTCCGCGCCACCGACGAGTTCTACCTGTGGGACCGGATGGCACGGTGGGCAGGTGCGCAGGGCACCCCGGCCGCGGTCGACCGGTTCTACGTCAATCCCCTGCTCGACCGGCGCTTCGTACAGTTGGCATTGGCGGTGGCCCCGGACGAGAAGCGCGACTCGCGGCTCACCGGGCGGCTCATGCAGCGACTAGACCCCGGCCTCGCCGCGTTGCCGCTCGACTCGGGGCTGGTCCCGGCGCGGCTCGGTCGTCCCGGCCTGGCCACGAGTGCGGCGGTCGTCGGGGTGACGTTACGCAAGTCGGTCGGCAAGGTGCGCCAGCGGCTGGCCGGCGCGCGCCGCACCCAGCTGGGCGCGGCCGACATCGCCGCGCGTGTGGTGGCCCACTGGCGCGCCGCCCCCGAGGCGACCGCTCCCCTGCGGCGGGCCGGCCTCGTCCGCGTGGCCTGGCTCGACGAGCTGCTCGACGGCCGCCGCGAGGCGCTGCCGGCGACGGTAGCGTTCCTCATGAATCTGCTGGTGGCGACGGAGGCCACAGAGCTTGGCCGGGTGTCCGGCACAGACGCCGCCAACGATCCGGCGGTGTCGCACTTCGGTTAGTTCGCGCGCGCCGGTGCGGCCCGGCGCGTGTGCCGTAGTTTGCCGCTGACAGAGGGAGGACACGTGTGCGGTCTGGTGGGTAGATGCGCGCGGGCCACGGCCACCGTCTCCACGGACGAGATCCTGCGCGCGCTCGCACCGATCCGGCACCGCGGACCGGACGGCGACGGCGTGTGGACCGATCCGGGCATCGGGTTGGGGCATGTGCGCCTGTCGATCCTCGACCTGAGCACCGCGGCGTCACAGCCGATGGTCTCCTTTGACGGCCGCTACGCGCTCGCCTTCAACGGCGAGATCTACAACTTCCGGGAACTGCGTGACGAGCTGATCGCGCAGGGTCTTGAGATACATTCCACCGGCGACACCGAGGTGTTGCTGTCGCACATCGCGCTGCACGGCTGCGCCGCCACGTTCGCCAGACTGGAGGGCGACTGGGCGGTCGCCGTCTGGGACACCCGCGACGAGCTACTCACGCTCGGCCGCGACGTACACGGTGTGAAGCCGCTCTACTACGCCCACGGTCCGGACGGCAGCCTGCGATTCGGCTCCGAGCTCAAGGCGCTGGTCGAGGTCGGCTCCACCGCGAGCGAGCCGAGCCCGGCCGCAGTCAACGCCGCCTTGCTCGGCTACTCGGTCACCTGGGGCGACCGCACGCTGTACCGGGGCGTCCGCGCCGTACGCCCCGGCGAGCAGCTCACGTTCGACCGATCCACGGGGCGCATCGAACGGCGCTTCTTCGCACGGGTGGTCGACTGGGTCGACGACGACCTCTACCGCGAGCTTCGCAGGGCGTCAACCGCCGAGGTGGTCCAGCGAGTCGAGGACGCGATCACCGCGGGCGTGCGGTCCCGCCTCGTCAGCGACGCCCCGCTCGCCTGCCTCGCCAGCGGCGGGGTCGACTCCAGCCTCATCGCCACGCTCGCCAGCCGTGAGCGGGCCGACATACCGCTCTACCACGCCGACGTGGCCAACGACAGCGAGCGGCCGGCCGCCGAGGCGCTCGCGGCGGCGCTCGGCCTGAAGCTGCACACCGTTCGCGTCACCGACGCCGACATCATCGCCGCCATCCCGGACGTGACCTGGTACAACGACGGGCCGCTCATCTACCACCTCAACGCACTGCCGTTTTACGCCGTATGCGAGCTCGCCGCGGCGGACGGTATCAAGGTGCTGTTGACAGGCGAGGGAAGCGACGAATACCTGATCGGCTATCCGAACGAGGCCCTACAGCCGGTCATCGACCTGGTCAACCGGGTAAAGTCGGTGCCTCGCTCGTGGCTGTCCGCACTGTCGCCGAAGGCGGCGAAGCTCTTCTGGCCGCGCGCGGATGAGACGTTCGAGCACCGGCTCCTTGAGCTCAACTCGGCGTTTGAGGCGGGCATCGTGGCTGACCGCAGCGCCGCCGCGCTGAGCGGCGCCATGGGCCGCCGCGACCGCCGTTCCCGCATCACGTCCCTCAACCTCGCCCAGTCGCACCTGGTCTCGCTGCTGCACCGCAACGATCGTCTGGGCATGGCGTGGGGGTTGGAGGCCCGGTTCCCGTTCCTCGCGCCGGAGTTCGCGAAGCTGGCGGTCAACCTGCCGGACCGGTACAAGCTGCGGCGCACGATCCGGGCGCACGACAAGCGGCACCCGTTCATCGTGGACAAGTGGGCGATCCGCGAGGTGGCCGCGCGCCGGCTGCCCTCGGCGCTCTCCGCCCGACCCAAGCGCGGCTTCCCAGTCTCCATCAACCGACGGCTATCGGTCTCGCCGAAGTTCTTCGCCGACGGCTTCCTGGCCGACCTGTACGCGCTGGATGAGGACGCCATCACCACCGCGATCAGCGACGGCCCGAGCGACTGGCTGACCCGGCTGATCCTGCTCGAAGTGTGGGGGCAGATCTTCTTCCGCGGCGCGAGCCGGGACGCGATGCGGGAGACGCTGCTCGCGCACACGCAGACCGCGGTGCCGGCAGGCCACTGAGCCGCCACTCAACACAACACGAAGCCGGCCGACGGTGCCACCCTCGGCCGGCTTTGCTAGAACGGGATCACGACTGCGGCTTGACCGGACCGGAGCCGTCCTGCCAGGCATTACCGCTCCACACGTTTCCGTCGTGGAACTCGAACGTGGCCACCGGCCCGTAGTAGCCGCACTTGGGGCCGTACTTCTTGCCGAAGAGATTGTTTATGTAGCGGATGTTCGTGCCGATCGGGTACGGCTTCGCCGACGTGGAGCCGCCGTAGGTGCAGTAGCCGCCGTCGGTGTTGAGAAGGTTGCGCTCGATCAGCGCGTTGTTGATCGGCTCGAAGTCTCCGTAGAGCGAGAGCGCGGCCGAGCAACCGTCGCTGTCACAGATCAGGTTGTTGTGGATTACCTTGTAGTTGCTGCCGCCGTTGGAACCGATCGCCGTCTGGTGCGCGCCGTCCACATACACCCAGCCGTGCAGGTACGAGTCTTCGATATGGACGTTGTTGCGCATGTTCGCGCCCCGGCCAGTGCCGTGGATGTGACAGCGGATGCACGTATAGTCATCGTTGCCGATGGCAGCCTCGCCGTTGGGGTCCACCTTGCCGCCTCCGTCGATCTCAACGTCGATCAGCTTCAGCCCCACCAGGCTCCAGTCGGTCTTGTATGTGGCGGTCACCTTTCCCTGCACCAGCGAACGGGTGATGGTGACATTCTTACCTTCGATGGTGAGCCCATTCACGAAACGGCAGCTGTCCAACTTGGCATTGTTCTTCGTAACGGTGTTGGAGCAGTTGCGCAACGTCACACCGGTGTGCTCATAGCCCGTGCAGTTCTGGTCGGGAAATCGGGGAAAGGAAGGGCATGCCGATCGACCGCCGGACTCCTCTTTCTTCGCCGATGCGGAAGGACTCGGCGTAGCCGACGCGCTGGGCGCCGCCCCGAGCTTTCCCGCGCCTCCCGGCACCGGGGTGGCGGTCGAGACCTGACCACCGTTCTGGGGAGTCGTCGCCTCCGTGCCAGGTTCGCCACCGGTGGCAAACGGCTTGAAACCGACGCCAGTCGCGCGGACGACGCCGAAGGCCGCCACTAGGACGATCACCGTACTCACAACCACAAGCGCCACGTTTCTGGACGGACCACGCGACAACCGGTGATTCGACCGGTGTGCCGGCGGCGCAGGGCGCGTGTTGTCAGAGGGATCTGTCACTGGTGCTCCCTACTCGAACGTGCGCCGCTCAGGCGACAGAGGCAGGCGGATTCATGTCGTCTTTCACATATTGGTCATTCGCGATGGCGCGCTAATGCTAGCACCGTACGGGTTGGTCATTTTCTCCTTGCGGACAGCGCGTCCGGCCATACCGGATCAGACCTGTCATTATCGCGACACCCCGCCAGGATCACCGCCCAAGTATGGTGACGCGGTGACCACGGTCCGACCGGCCGCCGCCCCTGCGGCCAGCGCAGATACCACCGCGGGCCGGCTTCCGTCGCTGACCGGGCTCCGTTTCGTCGCTGCTTTCCTCGTCTTCGGCTTCCACGTGCACATCGAGCACATCATGGCGCCGGGGGCCGTGCGGACGACAATGGAGTGGCTGTTCGGCCAAGGCGCCGTCGGCGTCTCGTTCTTCTTCGTCCTCAGCGGATTCGTCCTCACCTGGTCGGCACGCGAAAGCGATACCGCCACACGCTTTTGGCGCCGACGCATCGCGAAGATCTACCCCAACCACATGGCTACCTGGCTCGTGGCGCTGGGTGTGGCCGTGGTCACCGGCGCTGGTGCGGGTCTCGCGATCGCGCTGCCCAACCTGCTGCTCGTTCAGGGGTGGTCGCCGGACATCGACGTCTTTTTCGGCCTCAACACGGTGAGCTGGTCGCTGGCCTGCGAGGCGTTCTTCTACGCCCTCTTCCCGCTACTCTTCGCCGGGCTGCGTCGCCTGCCCGGCCGCACTCTGTGGCCAGCGGCGACAATCGCGCTCGCGGCCATATGGGCCGTGCCGCTGGTGGCTCAGCTCCTGCCAGCGGAGCACCGGTACTGGGCAATCTGGATCTTCCCGCTCGCCCGCACCCCCGAGTTCATCGCCGGCATGGTCCTCGCCAGGATCGTCCGCGAGGGGCGCTGGCCACGGCTCGGCGTGTGGCCAGCCACCGCGCTCGCCGTCACGGCGTATGTGACCTCCCGCTGGCTCCCCGACGACTACCGGCTCGTCGCGGGCACCGCGATCCCACTCGCACTGCTGGTCGCGGCGGTCGGCGCCGCGGACGCGGCCGGCCGCCCCACGCCTTGGCGGTCCCGCCGGATGATCTGGCTCGGCGAGGTCTCGTTCGCGTTCTACCTCGTGCACCAGCTCGCGCTCCGCCTCATCATCAAGGTCACCGGTGTCGAGCACTCGGCGCTGGCGGCCGTCGGCATCACGGTCGGCGCGCTGGCGCTCGCGGTACTCGGCAGCTGGCTGCTCTATCGGTACGTCGAGCTACCCGGTATGCGCCTGCTCCGCCCGAAATCGCCAACCCCACCCGAGACAGGTGTAAGACATTCGACACCGACTCCCGCCAGGTAGCCCATTGTCCCGGGCCGCAGTGTCCACCAAAGTTCGGTAGGCGTGTCCATACGCTCCGTACCGCCGAGGCGCATCATTCTGCGCGGAGTCGACGAGGTAGCTCGCTTATGAAGAACCGCCGGACCCACATCACGATCCTCATCGCCAACCTTCCGGCAGAGCGGGATCGGCGGGTCATCCGCGAGTGCTTGACGCTTGAGGAGGCTGGCTACGAAGTCACGGTCATCGCGCCACGCGGCGACAAGAGCCTCAGGGTCCTGCCAGGAAGCCGAGGAACGCGGTTGCGGCCGTACCCCGTCTTCGTCTACGGCGCCGGGGTGCTGTCGTTCGCGATGGAGTTCGTCTGGTCGTTCCTGTGCATCATGGTGCGCTTGCTCGGCGAGATCCTCGCTGGTCGGGCACACGCCGTACAAGTGTGCAACCCACCAGACGTGTACTGGCCCCTGGCGCTGATGCTGCGCGCGATGGGCCGTCCCTGGGTCTTTGACCACCACGACCTGTGTCCCGAGGTCTACGCCACCCGCTCCGCCGGCCGGCCCAACCGCTGGGTGTACCGAACACTCGAGCTGCTGGAATGGCTCACGCTGCGCACCGCCTCTGCCGTGATCGCGACGAACGAATCGTTTCGCGACAACGCGCTACGCCGAGGCGTATCCGAGGAGAAAGTCACCGTGGTGCGAAACGGGCCAGCGTTGAGCGAGATCGCTCCGCCCGGCCAGGACGACGGTCCGGGCGGCCGGCACGGCGAGCACCACCTGGTCTACGTCGGCGTACTCGGCCCGCAGGACAACGTAGAGGGCGCCATCCTCGCCGCCGAGCAGCTAGCTCGGATCCACGGCCGGGCCGGCTGGCGACTCAGCATCGCCGGTGACGGCGAGAGCCTGCCCGCCCTGCGCAAGCTGGTGGCCGACCGAGGGCTCGGCGACCTGGTGGAGTTCACCGGGTGGCTGGAGGGCCCAGCGGTCGACGCGTTGCTGCGTTCGGCCACCGTGGCGATCCAGCCCGACCTGCCGACGGAGATGAACAACCTGTCCACTATGGCCAAGACCGTTGAGTACGTGGCGCGGGGCCTCCCGGTCGTCGCCGCCGACCTGGTGGAGACCCGCCGCACGGCGGGCGACGCGGCCAGCTACGTGCCCAACGGCACGCCGTCGGAGTACGCCGAGGCGATCGACGAGCTGCTGGGCGACCGGGAGCGCCGGACGAAGATGCGCGAGGTGGGGCTGGCGCGGTTCACCGGGCAACTGGCCTGGGATCACCAGGCCCGCTCGTACATCCAGGTGTGGCACCGGCTGCTCGCTGGGCGCCGGCTGGCCGATTCGGCCGTGCCTCGGCCGCGCACCGGCGGTCCGGATTCCTCGCGCGTCACGGAGCAGGCGGGCCGCGAATGACAAGCGTCGTCATCGCCGCGCACAACGAGGCGGCGGTAATCGGGCGCTGCCTGGATGCGCTGCTCGCCAGCAATCCAGGACTGGACGTGACCGTGGTCGCCAACGGCTGCACCGACGACACCGCCGCGGTCGCCGCGGCCCGCCCAGGCGTGCGGGTCGTCAAGCGGCACGAGGCCGGCAAGGCCGCCGCGCTCAACGCCGCGGATGCGGTCGCGCAGGGCTTTCCGCGCCTGTACCTGGATGCCGACATCGTATTGACGCCGGGTGGCGTGCACGCGCTGGCCGCCGCCGTGTCGGGGCCGGCTGGTGGCGGTCCTGCACCACTTGCCGTCGTGCCACGGCGAAAGCTCGACCTCACCGGGAGCCCGCTGCTCGTGCGCGCTTTCTTCGCGGTCAACTCACGCCTTCCCGCTTACGACCGAGGCCTCTTCGGGCGTGGGGCGATTGCGCTCTCGGCCGAAGGCCGGGCCCGGTTCGACACGTTCCCACCTGTAATCGCCGACGACCTTTACCTCGACTCCCTCTTCACCCACGAGGAGAAGCGCGAGGTCTCCTCCGTCGTCTCCGTGGTGGCGACGCCGCGCCGCACCCGCGACCTGGTGCGGCGCCTGGTGCGGGTGCGCGCCGGAAACGCCGCGATGCGAGCGGCATCCGCGGCGGGCGCCGCCCCGCCTGGGGTACGCTCCAGCGCGCGCTCTTCCTGGCTGCGTGACGTGGTGCTCCCCCGCCCCTGGCTGTGGCCAGCCGGGGCGTGCTACGCCGCGATCACCATCACTGCCGCCCTCGCCGCGAGGCGTCGCGCGGGCGCGGTCGGCTGGGGTCGCGACGAATCGAGTCGGCAGGCCGAGCGGCAACCGGCGGCGTAAGGGCAGGGGAACCATGTCGACCGACAGTGTCGTGAACGTTTGCTTCCATGGCGTTGGCACGCCACGGCGCGAGCTCGAACCGGGCGAGGCCGTCTACTGGGTCGACGTCGACCGCTTCCGGCGGATCCTCGACGAGGTGGCCACCTGGCCCTCGGTGCGCATCAGCTTCGACGACGGCAACGCCTCCGATGTCGAGATCGGCTTGCCGGAACTCGCCGAGCGCGGGCTCGCCGCCGACTTCTTCGTCGTGGCGGGCCGGCTCGACCAGCCCGGCTCCGTAGGCGTCGACCACGTGCGCGAACTGCGCCACCGCGGCATGGAGATCGGCACTCACGGCATGTGGCACCGCTCCTGGCGGGGCCTATCAGCAACCGAGTCGCACGAGGAGTTGGTGGCCGCCCGTGACCGCCTCGCTGAGGTGGCCGGGCAGCCGGTCGTGACCGCCGCGCTGCCGCTTGGCCAGTACGACCGGACGGTGCTCGCGGCCTTGCGCCGCAGCGGATACCGGCGGGTCTTCACCAGTGACCGGCGCACCGCCCGGCGCGGCTCGTGGCTGCAGCCGCGCTACAGCGTGCGCCAGCATGACACGCCCGAGAACCTGCGCGCCGAGATCCTGAGCGGCCCGCCGCTCGCACGCCGGTTGCGCGCCACCGCAGCGGGAGTAGTGAAGCGGTGGCGGTGAAGGTTCTCATCGGATTCGCCGAGTCGCTTGCCGCAATCGAGTCCGCCTGGTGCCTGCGCGCCGCTGGATACGAGGTGGTCGCGTTCTCCCGCACCGGCCGCCGACCGCCGCTGGCCGCCGCCCGCGGCATTACCGTGCACCCCGTGCCTGCTCCGGAGGCGGGCGTGGTCGCCTGCGTCGCGGCCGTCCGGTCCCTGGTCGCAGTCGAACGACCGGCTGCGGTCCTACCGCTCGACGACGCCGCGCTGCTCGTCTGCGACCGCGCGACGGACGCCGTCGACGGGCGGATCCTCGGCACCCCGATCGCCGGCGCCACCGCCGCCGCGGCCCGGCTCGCACTGAACAAAAGCGAGCAGATCGCGCTGGCCGAGAAGGCCGGCATCCCCGTGCCGCCGACCGGTTCGACCGAGCCGCCACCCGGGGTCGGCCCGTGGATCGTCAAATCGGCAATGGCCGCTGTCGAGCGGGACGGGCGGCTGGGCCGGCCGGCCGGTGCGATCGCTCGGGAGGCCGGTGACGTAGCCGCAGTGGTGGCGGGGCTCGGCGGCCCGGCGCTCGTCCAGCCTTTGGTCGAAGGCATAGGCGAGGGCATGTTCGGCATCGCCATCGGTGGCGAGGGGTACGCGCTCTCCGCCCACCGGCGCGTCCGCATGATGAACCCGCGCGGCTCCGGCTCTAGCGCCTGCCGCTCGATCCCGGTCGACCCCGACCTGGTTGGGCCGGTTCAGCGATTCGTGGCCGAAGCCGGCTGGCACGGCATCTTCATGATCGAGCTGCTACGAGACGCGAGCGGCCAGCCATGGTTCATGGAGCTCAACGGGCGCACCTGGGGCAGCATGGCGTTGGCCCGGCACCGCGGCCTGCCGTACCCTGTCTGGGCGGTCGAGGCCGCTCTGGATCCCACCTGGCGCCCGCCAGCGGTGGCCGAAGCCCCGCATCTGGTCTGCCGTCACGCCGGCCGCGAGATGGTGCACCTGCTGGCGGTGCTGCGCGGCGCTCGGGGCGTGGACGCCGGTCGCTGGCCCGGCAGGAGCAGCACCCTCCGCGCGATGCTGCGGCGGGAGCGTGGCACCCGCTGGTACCACGCGGACGAGAGGGGCGTCCTCCTGCGAGACACCTGGCGCACCGTGGCCGACCAGGTGCGCCGCCGATGAGGACGGTCAGGGCCGCGGCCCACGTGCACTCGGAGTGGTCCGACGACGCCACCTGGCGGCTCTCCGACATCGCCACCGCGTTCGCCGACCGCGGGTACGACGTCGTGCTCCTCGCCGACCACTGCCGCGAGTTCGTTGCTTCGCGATGGGCGGAGTACCGGGCGGCCTGCGCCGAGGCGAGCGGCGACTCGATCCTGCTCGTGCCAGGCATCGAATACAACGACCTCGACAACGCCGTGCACGTGCCGGTCTGGGGCGACGTCCCGTTCTACGGGCAAGAGGTGCCGGACATCGGCGTCCTGCTCGCGCGCGTCGCGGCCGACGGTGGCACCAGCGTGCTAGCACACCCGTGGCGGCGGGACGCGTGGCGGCGCTACCAGCCCGGGTGGAGCGCCCATCTGGCCGCCGTCGAGGTGTGGAACCGCAAGTACGACGGCATCGCGCC
The DNA here is from genome assembly GCF_036906915.1 of Micromonospora sp. CPCC 206061. Lineage (NCBI taxonomy): Bacteria > Bacillati > Actinomycetota > Actinomycetes > Micromonosporales > Micromonosporaceae > Micromonospora > Micromonospora sp. CPCC 206061. Next base: position 119,102 of record NZ_JBAKHX010000011.1, on the reverse strand, counting down.
CAACCCGCACGCGGCCGAGCTGGCCCGCAGGGAAGGGCTGCGGCACTTCACCGCCGTCGATTTCCACACCAGCCGCCAGTTCTTTCCGCTCGCGATGCGGCTGCGGTTGGCAAGCGACACGGTCGACCTGCCGGCGGTGCACCGCGCGCTGCGCGAGGGCGCCTTCACGCCCGTGTTTAGGGATCGGCCGGTCGAGTCGATGCTGCGCGGCCCGGCGCTACGCGCGGCGGTAGCCGCCGAGACGGCCCGCCGCGCGGTGCGGCCCGTGGTCAACCGCCTGCGCCGGCTACGCGGCTAACGCCCGCACCAGCTCCGGGCTCGGGGTAGCGCGCAGCCGTGACGGGCTGACCAGCGCCCGGGCCGCCGCCCGGCTGGCCTTGTTGCCGAGCACCGCGCGGCTGGTCTCCCGCAGCAGCAACGCTGCCCAGTACAGCGCTGTGGGCAACCACCCGTGCCGGCGGCGGTAGAGGCGTACCCGGTTGAGGTTGAGCAGCGCCCACAGGCCGGGCGATTGCTTGGACTCGCCTTCCAGGTGGACGGCGAGCGCCGATGGCGCCAGGCGCGTCGCCAGCCCTGCATCGCGTGCCCGGAGCGCGAAGTCGGTCTCCTCGGAGTACAGGAAGAACGACTCGTCCCACGGACCGACCCTGGTCCAACATTCCGCGCTCAGCAGCATGGCCGAACCCGCCGCCCAGTCCGCCTCTGTCTGCCCCGTGTACAGGTGGTCGCCGACCACGAGCTCGCCGAGCGGGCCGAATCGGCCCGCCCGGTGCGCACCAAGCAGCGCGTCGCCGAAAGCTCGCAGTGGACTCGGCTCCCGGCGGAGCACGTGGATGGCCGAGCCGTCGCCGCGCTCCAGCCGGGGCACGACGATGCCCGCGTCGCTGCCGCGCAGCACGGCGAGCAGCTCGCGCCCGGACTTCGGTGCGAGCCGAATGTCCGGGTTGAGCACGAGCACTGCCGTGTGTGGGCGAGCGGCGGCCACGGCGGCATTGATGCCCGCGGCATAGCCGGCGTTTCGCCCCATCTCCACCACGAGACTGCCCGGCGCGAGCCGCCGGACCGCCGCGGCGCTCCCGTCCACCGAGGCGTTATCGGCCACTGTGAGGTGCCAAGAGACGCCTTCGAGCCCGGTGCCCAGAGAGGCGACCAAGTCGGCGAGGAGGCGCTCGCTGTTGTATGTCACGACGACGACGGCGATCGTCTCCTCGGTCTGGCTCAACACAGCTCCTCGCTGTCCGCTCACGACCGGCGCCCCGTCCCGTCGCCGATCTCCGGGACCATCCTGCCGTCCGGTGTACCCTGCCCAGCTCCACTGTCCGGGTAAGAGAAGTGTCGGCAAGCTGTCGGAGGGGTAGGGGCGCCCATCGATTCGGCACCGCTTACGCCCCTTTTGCGATTCATCTGGTCCATCCAGACCCGCACGGCTGAGTGTCGGATAGCTGATGGATGAGTGAACCGGACGGACCTGCCGCTGGAAGGGCGCGGCCGAATACTCTGCCTCGCGTGGGTCTTCATTCCATTCGCCGGCGGGTCGTCGACTCGCCGGACTCGTGGGGCGCGAAGCGCCGTGCGCGCCGGGCATTGTGGTTGAGCGAGACGTTTCCCGACCTCGCGCAGATGTCGGTCATCGACCTCGGTGGCCGGGTCGACACTTGGGAACGGGCACCCGTCCGCCCCAAGCACGTGCACGTCGTAAACCTGGAGCCGCTCCCCAACGAGCTGCCGGAGTGGGCCGAACTCGACTACGGCGACGCCTGCGCGCTGCCCGAAAAGATCACCAAACGCCGCTACGACCTCGTCTTCTCCAACTCGGTGATCGAGCACGTCGGCGGCCACGAGCGGCGCGTCCGCTTCGCGGAGTCGATCCACGCGCTCTCTGACGCGCACTGGGTACAGACGCCCTACCGCTACTTTCCGATCGAGCCGCACTGGGTGGCGCCGGGTATGCAGTTCCTGCCAGTCGCGCTCCGCTCCCGGGTGGCGCACCGGTGGCCGCTGGCACATACGCCCGCCTCCAGCCGGGCCGACGCGTTGCAGTCCGTGCTGTGGACGGAGCTGATCGACAAGACCCAGATGCGCCACTATTTTCCACAGTCAACGATTCGCTGCGAGCGCATCTTCGGGATCACCAAGTCACTGATCGCCTACAAACTGCCCTGACGTCCGTCTTGGCCTTGCTTCGGTACATCCGCGAACGCCGCAACCGTGCGGTCGGCGTAGGCGCTCGCGTCACCAGACTCCATCGGACCGTCCCATGTGGACGGAAGCGGCACCGGCACGTCGGGCGCCACACGTTGCACGATCTCGTCGAGCACCTTCTCCGCGTCGCCCACCCACAGGTGCTTGGCGCCCGGTACGCCCACGACCTCGGCCCGCGGTATCGCGGTGAACCGCTGGCGCGCCTCGTCGGGCCGCAGGTAGTCGTCGAACTCCGGCACCAGCGCGGTCACCGGCTTGCCCGAGCCGGCCCAGGTGGCCAGGTCTTCCTCGGTGGCGAACCGCAGCGGCGGGGAGAGCAGGATCGCACCCTCCACGGCCGGGTCGCAGCCGTACTTGAGCGTCAGGTCGGTGCCGAACGACCACCCCAGCAGCCACACCCGCGGCAGCGACGCGAACTCCGCGTACTCGATGGCCGCCGCCACGTCGTATCGCTCGCCCACCGCGTTGTCGAACGCGCCCTCGCTCGTGCCGCGGACGCTGCTCGTGCCCCGGGTGTTGAACCTCAGCACCGCCAACCCGGCCAGCGCCGGCAGCCGCCACGCCGCCTTGCGGAACACGTGGCTGTCCATCATGCCGCCGTGGGTGGGCAACGGGTGCACGCACACGAGGGTCGCCACCGGGTCACGGTCGGCCGGTAGCGCCAGCTCGCCCACCAGCTTCAGACCGTCGGCTGTGTGCAGCTCTATGTCTTCCCGACGGACCGGGAGGATCGAGTTGGCGCGGATCGCTTCGCTCACCCCGCCAGTCTGTCACCGCCGCCTATCCCTAGCCTGCCAGCAGCCGGTGTGCCAGTGGCGGCGATCACCCTCGTCGCCACGGCCGTCGGCCGGCCACGCCACCACGTGCGGCGTGCCCGGCCGGATCTCCTGGTTGCATCCCGGGCAGCGGTACGTCTTCGCCGACGCCCTGCCCGGGATGCTTCGCACCAACCACTCGCCGTCAGCCCATGACTGCACCCGCTGCACGCCCTGCCGGGCCCGCTCGGCGTCGAGCGGCACCGCGTCGTCGCGGCGATGGTTCCTGCGGGGGCTCACGGTAGGCAAGCTACCTCCGTGATCAGCCGGTCAGAGACGTGGGCCAGGTCTCGGGCTTGTTGGGATCGGTGCCCGCGGGCATGCGGAGGCCGTTCGCCACCATCTCCGCCACGTCCTTCGGATAACCCGTAGGCGTCAGTCGCACCGGTACGCCGTCGAGGCTGTAAATCTGCAGCGTTTGATCACCGTCGCCAACCCAGCCACGGTCCGGCAGATCCCCCGGGCTCGCCGAGAAGCTGGCGCTGGGGATGAACGGGCCGCCCATCTCCACCTTCATGGCGGCACCAGGTCCGTTCAGCGTCAGGACGCTCTCCGGAACCCATGTGATGTCCTCCGTGGAGAACCGCACTGTGCAGCCCTTGATGCCCGCGCCCTGGGGCAACGCCGTCAGCTGCAGCGGAGCGGCACACCGGACAGCCTGATCCCACCGCACGGCGTGCGCGAGCGCTATGACATCGGCCTCGTCCAGCTCGAAGCCGCCGACGATCGCCTCCAGCCCGTCGGCGGGCGACCAGCGCACCTCATACGAGGTGAACCCGCTCTCCTCGATGACGCTCAGCGTGCCCGTGCGATCGCCGATGTGCACCGGCTTCTCGGTGGTGACCACCGGCCCGCCCGGTTCGCCTCGTGCCGGCCCGGAGCTCTCCGGCTCCGGCACCTTCCCCGCTGCGAGCTGCACCCGCCCGGTCGCGGGTCCGCCGTCGGCCCCGGTGATCGACAGGGTCATCTCCTCGACGCCGTCAGGCTGCACCGCCCACGTCACGCCCTGGACCGGGAGCGACAGCTTCTCGACCCGGAAATGGATGTTCCCCGGCTCCCGGCCGACCTTTTCCGGCGCGTCCGCGGCACCCGGCACGCCCTGCGCCGCCAGCGCCGGCACCGGGTACGCCCCGCGCACCGGTGGTTCGGCATCGGGACCGATCTGCCCTATGCGTCCTGGCGGCGACGCGGGCGTCTCCGCCGAACCGATCGACGCACCCCCGCCCCCATCGCTCAGGACGAGCGGCACCGCCGCCAGCGCCGCCGTGGTGACCCCGGCGACGCCGGCACCCGCCAGCGCCATCCCGATCCGGCGATGCCGCTGCCTGCGGCGGCCCCGCGCCAGCGAGCCGCCCAGCAGCGCGTCCGCGTCCACCTCGCGGTCCGCTCGGGTACGCAGCGTCGCCGCGAGCCGGTCCTCAACGTCGAATGTCATCTCTTGCTCTCCTCTCGCACCGGCCAGCCGGCGTCGCCGACCCGACCGCGGAGCGTGGCCAGTGCACGCATCGCGTGCGTGCGGACCGTGACCGCCGAGCACCCGAGAATCCCCGCGATGGCCGCGTCGTCCAGGTCCTCGTAAAAGCGCAGGACAAGGACCGCGCGCTGGCGGTCCGGCAGCGCCGCGACAAGCCGCCACATGGCGTCCCGATCCGCAGCCGGGTCGCTCGCATCCGGCCGTGCGCCGTCGGTTGGCTCCGCCACCGCCAACTCACGGTTCGCCCGCCGTCGCCACCACGAGTTGCGCGCGTTGACCAGCATCCGGCGCAGGTACAGGTCGGGCTGGTCGGTGCGGCAGATCCGCGCCCAGCGCGGATACGCCTTGGCGAGCACATCCTGGACGAGATCCTCGGCACGGTGGTCGTCGCCGACGAGCAACCGGGCGAGCCGCACCAGCGCGGGGCCGCGGGTTAGCACGTACTCCTCGAAGGTCACACCCGACAGACGCCCCGACCTCGCCGCGGTGTTGACAATGAGTCTGATGCCCTCGCTCCGCTCGGGCCGCTTTGAGCGGTCTGCGGACGGCGCGCGCACACTGAGCCAGCTGCCCTCGCTGCGCTCGGGTCGCTCGCGCGCTCGAAGGCCGCCCTGTAGACCGCAGCCGCTCTGGTCGCTGCGCTCCCGACGCTTTGAGCGGTCTGCGGACGGCGCGCGCTCACTGAGCCAGCTGCCCTCGCTGCGCTCGGGTCGCTCGCGCGCTCGAAGGCCGCCCTGTAGACCGCAGCCGCTCTGGTCGCTGCGCTCCCGACGCTTTGAGCGGTCTGCGGACGGCGCGCGCTCACTACCGGTCGGTGTAGTCGCGGAAGCCGCGGCCGACCTTGCGCCCCAGGTAGCCGGCGGTCACCAGGTGCTCAAGCAGGGGTGCGGGCGCGAACCCGGGCTCGCGCAGCTCCAGGTACAGCTCCCGCTGGATGGCCAGCGACACGTCGAGCCCGACGACGTCGAGCAGGTCGAACGGCCCCATCGGGTAGCCACAGCCCAACTTCATGGCGTGGTCGATGTCGTCGGCGGTGGCGTAGGAAGCTTCGAGCATCTTGACCGCGTCGTTCAGGTACGGGAAGAGGAGCGCGTTGACGACGAACCCGGACCGGTCACCGCACACGACGCCGGTCTTGCCGAGCGCCGCGACCACCGCGCGGGCGGTCGCCAACGCCTCCGGTGACGTCCGGATGGTGCGCACGATCTCGACCAGCGGCATGACCTGCGCCGGGTTGAAGAAGTGCAGCCCCACGACGTCGGCAGGCCGGTGCGTCGACATCGCGCACTCGATCACGGGCAACGAAGACGTGGTGGTCGCCAGCACGACGCCCGGCTTGCAGATCTCGTCGAGCGACGCGAAGAGCGCCTGCTTGACCGTCAGCTCCTCGACCACGGCCTCAACGACCATGTCGACGTCGGCGAGGTGGTCGAGGTTGGTCGACCAGGTCACCCGGCCGAGCGCGGCGTCCCGGTCCGCCTCGGTGACCTTGCCGCGCACGACGCCCTTGTTGAGCGACTTCTTCACCGCCTCGCAGACCCGCGCGGATTTCTCACCGCCGCGGGTCACCGAGACGACCTCGTAACCGGCCTTCGCGAAGACCTCGATGATCCCGATGGCCATGGTGCCAGACCCCACGACGCCGACGGTGGCGATCCCGCGCGCGCCGTCGGCCGCCGCCGACTCCGCCGCGTTCGGCGTCTGGTCATCGGGTACGACGACAGGCGAACCCGGTTTCTCGTAGGTGTAGAAGCCCCGTCCCGACTTCCGGCCGAGCAGCCCCGCCGTGACCATCTGCTTGATCAGGGGCACCGGGGCGTGCCGCCGGTCCCGCCCACCCCGGCGGTACATCGTGTCGAGGATCTCGTACGCCGTGTCGACGCCGATCAGGTCCATGAGCGCGAGCGGACCCATCGGCAGCCCGCAGCCGAGCTTCATGGCCGCGTCGATGTCCTCCCGCGTCGCGTACTTGGCCTCGTACATCGACACCGCATGGTTGAGGTAGCCGAACAGCAGCGCGTTGGCGATGAACCCGGCCCGGTCGCTGATGGTCACGTCGACCTTGCCGAGCCGCGTGCACAGCGCCTCGACGTCCGCCACCACCTCGGGCGCGGTCACCACCGTCCGGATGATCTCGACGAGCTTCATCACCGGGGCCGGGTTGAAGAAGTGGATGCCGATCACCTGGTTCGGCCGGTGCGTGGCTACCGAAATCTCGGTGACGCTCAAGGACGACGTGTTGGTGGCCAGGATCGCGGTGGGCTTACAGATGCGGTCGAGCTCGGCGAAGATCTGCCGCTTGAGCTCCAGCTTTTCCGGCACCGCCTCGACGACCAGGTCGACGTCGTGCAACGCGTCCAGCCCGACGGCGAAGCTGATCCTCGACTGGAGCGCGTCGCGGTCCTCGGGACTCAGCTTGCCCTTCGCCACCGCGCGATCCGTCGACCCGGTGAGCGTGCTGCGCCCTCGCTCAAGGGCAGCGTCGCTGATCTCGACGGCGAGTACGTCGATCCCGTTGCGGGCGAAGACCTCGACGATCCCGGCGCCCATGGTGCCCAGACCAACCACGCCTACGGACCTGAACTCACGCGCCACGATTCACCCCTAAACGGTCGTTGAGGCTCTGCGCGCGAGTCTGCCACGAACCGGTCACCCGCCACCCACCCGGTGGCAAACTTCACGACCCGCCTCCTCGCGCCGCGCGGCGGCACCTACCGGCGGGTAACGTGCGGGTTTAGACTCCGGGCATGACGGCGGTGCACAGCCCGGGCATGCCCCGGATCGAGGATGGCGAGCTGGTCTCCACCAACCCGGCGACCGGCGCCGAAGCCGGCCGCTTCGCGGTGGCGACGCCTGACGACGTGGCGCGCGCCGTCGAGCGGGGTCGCGAGGCGGGGCTCTGGTGGGCGGGGCTCGGGTTCGCCGGCCGCAAGGAACGCCTCCTGCGCTGGCGCGCGCTGCTCGCGCACGAGATCACCACGCTGGCCGAGCTGTCGAACAAAGAGGGCGGCAAGCCGGTCGCCGAGGCCATCATCGAGGCGGTCTCCGCGATCGAGCACATCGACTGGGCAGCCCGCAACGCCCGGCGGGTGCTGGGGCCGCGCCGGATGCGCAGCCGGCTGGTATTGGCCGAGTTCTCCGCGCACCTGGAGTACCAGCCGTACGGCGTGGTTGGCATGATCGGTCCGTGGAACTACCCGGTGCTCACGCCGGTGGGCTCGATCGCGTACGCGCTGGCGGCCGGAAACGCGGTCGTGTTCAAGCCGAGCGAGTACACGCCGGCCGTCGGGCAGTGGCTGGTCGACTCGTTCGCGCGGGTGGTGCCGGAGCACCCGGTCTTCCAAGCGATACACGGTCTCGGTGACGTCGGCGCGTCGCTGTGCCGCTCGGGGGTTGGCAAGGTGGCGTTCACCGGCTCGACCGCGACGGCGAGGAAGGTCATGGCGGCCTGCGCCGAGTCGCTGACGCCGGTGCTGCTGGAAGCCGGCGGCAAGGACGCCATGATCGTCGACGCGGACGCCGACCTGGACAAGGCTGCCGAGGCGTGCGTGTGGGGTGGCCTGACCAACGCCGGCCAGACCTGCATCGGCATCGAGCGGGTGTACGCCGTCGAGCCGGTGTACGACGCGTTCGTCGCCAAGGTGTTGGAGCGTGCCGGCAAGCTGACCGTGGGCGCGGGCGAGGGCGCCGACCTCGGCCCCATCACGATGCCCTCCCAGATCGAGATCATCCGGCGGCACATCGACGACGCGATCGCGCGCGGCGGCCGGGCGGTACTGGGCGGGCCGGAAGCCGTGCAGCCGCCCTACGTCAAGCCGACCATCCTCGTGGACGTACCCGAGGACTCGGCCGCGGTCCGCGAGGAAACCTTCGGCCCCACCCTCACGATCACCCGGGTGCGTGACGCCGACGACGCGGTGGCCCGCGCGAACGCGGTCCCGTACGGGCTCGGCGGCTCGGTGTTCGGTCGGCAGCGTGCGGTGGCGATCGCCCGCAGGCTGCGTTCCGGCATGAGCGCGATCAACTCGACGCTCACGTTCGTCGGCATGTCGACCTTGCCGTTCGGCGGGGTGGGCGACTCCGGCTTTGGACGCGTCCACGGCGACGACGGTCTGCGAGAGTTCGGCCGGTCCAAAGCTGTGACACGTCGGCGCGGGCCGTCGCTGCTGCCGGCCATGACATTCGAGCGCACGCCGGCCCAGGTCGGCCGCATCGTCAAGCTCGTCAAGCTGATGTACGGACGCGGCCACTGACCGTCCATAGTGCTCAACGGGACAGCGGGGACGGTGACGAAGCGAGTATCTTGCCCGTCATCCATCTTCAATCCTGTTGAGAGGCGTACTTTCTGTGGCAACCGACGTCGCGGCCCCCGCGCAGAAGAGCGTTGGCACCGCGTACCTGCTTTGGTTCTTCCTCGGCATGATCGGCGCCCACCAGTTCTACCTGGGCAAGACCGGTCGTGCGATCAGCTACATCTTCACGTTCGGCTGGCTGGGCATCGGCCTGCTGATCGACCTGTTCACGCTGCCCAAGCAGGTCGCCGCCGTCAACGGCAACGCTGCCTGAGCGAAGAGCGCGCCGGAGCCCGCTACCCCCGGAGCGGGCTCCCGGCTCTAACAGCGATAGAGCCCCTAGAACAGCGTCAATTCGTCGCGCTGGATGCCGCGAAGCTTGTCGTAGTCGACCACCACGCACCGGATGCCGCGGTCCTCGGCGAGCACCCGCGCCTGCGGCTTGATCTCCTGCGCGGCGAAGATGCCCGCGACCGGCGCCAGCAGCGGATCACGGTTGAGTAGCTCGAGGTACCGGGTGAGCTGCTCGACGCCGTCGATCTCGCCTCGCCGCTTGATCTCGACGGCAACCGCGGCGCCCCCGCCGTCCCGGCAGAGCAGGTCGACCGGCCCGATAGCGGTCATGTACTCGCGCCTGACCAGCACAAATCCGTCACCGAACTCGGTCGGGTTGGCGGCCAGCAGCTCCTGGAGGTGCGCCTCGACGCCGTCCTTCCGGAGCCCAGGGTCGACGCCTAGGTCATACGAGACGTCCTGGAAGATCTCCTCCAGGAGGATGCGCAGTTCCTCGCCGGCCTTGTTGACGACCCGCCACACGCCGGGGGCCTCTTCGAGGCGGCAGGGCGGGCTCATCCAGTTGAGTGGCTTGTAGGCCCGGTCGTCGGCATGGATCGACACCGACCCGTCCGCCTTGATCATGAGTAGCCGGGTCGCTGGCGGCAGGTGCGCCGAGAGCCGTCCGACATAGTCCACCGAGCATCGCGCAATGACCAACCGCACCCGAAGAGACTAGCTAAGTGAGCGCGCCGCCGCCCGCAGACCCCACAAAGCGCAGGGAGCGAAGCGACCGAAGCGACTGGGGTCTACAGGGCGGCCACCGGGCGCGCGAGCCGCCCGAGCAGAGCGAGGGCCAAAGTTGCAGTGAGCGCGCCGCCGCCCGCAGACCCCACAAAGCGCAGGGAGCGAAGCGACCGAAGCGACTGGGGTCTACAGGGCGGCCACTGGGCGCGCGAGCCGCCCGAGCAGAGCGAGGGCCAGAGGTGCAGGCTGGCATCGCGGTGCCATGCTGGACACGTGCTGGAAGCGCTCACGGGGACCGGCCTGGCCGCGTCGGCCGGGCTCAACGCCTATATTCCGCTGCTCACGATGGGTGTGCTGGCGCGATACACCGACCTCATAGACGTGCCGGACGGGTGGCGGTGGCTCAGCAACGGCTGGGTCATGGCCATCCTGGCGGTGCTGCTGCTCGTGGAGATCGTGGCCGACAAGGTGCCGGTGGTCGACCACGTCAACGACATGCTCCAGACCGTGGTGCGGCCCACGGCGGGCGGGCTGGCGTTCGGCGCGGGCGCAGGCTCGGAAACCGTCATGGTGAGCGACCCGGGCGACACGAAGCAGTGGATACCGGTGGTCGCGGGTGTGGCGATCGCGTTCGGCGTACATGGGGTCAAGTCACTGTCGCGCGGCGTCATCAACGCCTCTACGGCGGGAGTGGGTGCGCCGGTCGCGAGCACCGCCGAAGACGTCACGAGCGTGACGATGTCGCTTGTCGCCATCCTGCTGCCGGTGCTTGTGCTGGTGTTCCTGGTGGGCATGGTGTTTTTCGTGGCGTGGGTGCTGCGTCGCCGGCGTATCCGAAAGAGGGAACGACAGGCCGCGCGAGCAGCGGGCTTCCGCGTCTGACCGATCCCGGGGGGATGGCGTGCGAAGATCGCTGCCGTGCTCCGATCCATGATCATGCTGGCGGTGGTGGCGCTCCTGAGCGCCTGTGGCGCCCAGGCGCCCGGCCCGGCGGCTACGCCGGCCGCGACAGAGCCGCGCGGCGTCGCGACCTCCAAGCCCGCGAAACGACCCAAGGCGGGTCCGCCGGGCGCCACCCGCGCGGGTACCAGGCCGCCCGTCGTCGACCATGGACCGCGTACCGCCAATCGCGTCGCCCTGACCTTCGACGCCGACATGACGGACGCCATGCTGTACAGCCTGCGCACCGGCCGGGCGAAGTCGTACGCGAACCTGCGCATCATCGACCTGCTGGAAAAGCACGAGATACCGGCCACCTTCTTCCTGACCGGCAAGTGGGTGGAGAGGTACCCGGAGGTGACGCGGCGGCTCGCGGCGAACCCGCGGTTCGAGCTGGCGAACCACACGTACGGGCACCAGGCGTTCACCGCTGACTGCTATGGACTGCCGCGGGTGCCTCGCAAGGAAATGACTGCGGACGTGGCGAGGACGTTCGACATCATCGCGCCGTACGGTGGCCGGCAGACCCGTTACTTCCGTTTCCCAGGGCTCTGCCACGATGGCGCGGCGCTGGCGGCGCTCGCCCCGCTCGGCGTAACGGTGGTCGACGGCGACGTGGTGAGCGGTGACCCGTTCGCGAAGAGGTACCAGCCGATCGTCCGGGCAGTCCTGTCCACTGTGCGCCCCGGATCGGTCGTCATCCTGCATGTGACCGAGGAGAACGCAGCGATGACCGACGAGGCGTTGCCGCACATCCTGGCCGGGTTGCGCGAGCGTGGCCTCACCCCGGCGCGGCTGTCAGATGTACTGGCGCCGCCGGAAGAGTCCGGCCGCGACCGCGCCGAATCTCACGGCACAAACGGCGAGAGCGGCAAGGGGAAGGGGCCGAGGGAAGGCACCGAGCGCCGCTGAGCCCACCAGTGTGCCGGCGGCGGCCGCCGTCCGGGCATTCGAAGCAACCGCCGCGATGAAGAGCCCCACCGCGGCTCCCCACCACGGCGACGGCGCCCTCCACAATGGCTAGTCGTCTCACGGCGCCCACACGGTGGCGTGGTCACAGAACTTCGCAGCCTCCACCTCGCACCGGCTGACGATGACGACGGTGACGTCGCGGTTGCGCACGCTTTCCAGCAGCGACGAGATGTCGTGCCGATCCACGGGGTCGAGCCCGGTGGTCAACTCGTCGAAGGCTCCCGAGGGATCTAGAGGGAAAACGCTCAGCGTGAGCGGAGGAACGCGGGGATGCCCGCGACCGCCTCGGCGGGGTTGCCCCGGAGGCGACACTCGACGGCCAGGAAGCCCTCGTAGCCGGTGCAGGACAGCGTTGCCAGCACGCCGTGCCAGTCGAGGTGGCCGGCGCCGGGCTGGAGCCGGTTGGAGTCGCTGACCTGTACGTGGCCGACGAGGCGGCCGGCGGCGCGCAGGGCAGCCGACGGATCATCCTCCTCGATGTTCATGTGGTACGTGTCGGCGGCGATGGCCAGCCCGTCCGAACCCACCGTCCGGATCAGGTCGGCGGCCTGGTCCAGGCGGTTGACCATGTGGTCCTCGTACCGGTTGAGCGGTTCCAGGTAAAGCCGCACGCCCTCCTTTTCGGCGTGCTTGCCCAGCTCGGTCAGGCCGTCCAGGAGCACGCCGCGGTCCTCCTCGGCGGTGCGCGGCGGCGTGAACGGCGGCAGCCGCAGCGAGAACATCCCGTACGAGGCCGGGGTGACCGCGCCGCGCCCACCGATGTCCGCGATCACGGAGAGCTGGGACTTCATCTGGTCGAGCGCGTCGCGTCGCAGCTCCCGGTCGAACGCGCCGAAGAAGTGCCGCATGTCGACGCACACCGTCGGCAGGACCACGCCGTCGCGGATCGCGCGCCGCAGCTCGGGCAGGCGCTGCCGGAAGGCGTACGCGCCATGGCCGCGCAGCTCGATCGCGTCGTACCCGGCGGCGACCGCGAACTCCCACTTCCGCTGGAGCGTCGCACCCGGCAGAAGCTGCTCCTGACAGGCGATCTTCACCATCAGAACTCCAGGATCACTTGCAGGGCTTCGGCAGGGCGCTGGTCGAGCAGTTCGTACGCCTCGGCGGCCCGCTCGACGGGCACCACATGACTGACCAGCCCCACCGGATCCACCTGCCCGTTCGCGACCAGCCGCAGGAACGTCCGGTTCAGCCGGTCCTGGTCCCACCGCCCGGAGACCACGGGCGGCACACCGCTGATCTGCGACGAGACCAGCTCGACGCGGTTGTGGTGGAACTCGTCACCGAGCCGCAGCCCGACGCCGTCGCCCTGGTAGAAACCGGCGGCAACCACCCGGCCACCCTGACCGACCGAGCGGATCGCCTCGTGCAGCGCCCGGTACGAGCCACTGAGCTCGATCGCGACGTCGGCGCCCCGGCCGCTGGTGACCTGCCGCAGCTCCTCGGCCGGCGAGCCGGTGGCCGCGTTCAGGGTCATCAGCGCGCCGTACTCCTTGGCCTTGTCGAGCCGCACGGGCAGCGCGTCGATGGCGGCGACCTCGCCACCGTTGAGAGTGGCGAGGCGGGTGGCGAGCAGGCCGATCACGCCCTGGCCAAAGATCGCGACGGTCTCGCCGAGGTGGATGTTCGCGGCGAGCACCGCGTTGAGAGCCACCGCGCCCGCCCGCACGAAGGTCCCCGCGATCGGGTCGAGGTGCTCAGGCATGGTGTGGTGCAGGAAGCGGTCGGCGGGCAGCAGCGCCTCGCTGCGGTGGCCCCAGATTCCCCAGACCAGGTCACCGACGGCCGGCATGCCGGGCTCGTCCCGCACGTCGTCGGCGACCTCGAGGATCACGCCCACTTCCGAGTACCCGAGACCAGCGACCGGGTAGTCGACATGTGCCGCGGCGCCGTCGAGGAAGAGCCGGTGATCGGGATCCCAGGTGCGGTTGAGGTACGGGTTGGTGCCTCGGTACGCGGTCAGCTCCGTGCCGGCGGAGATGCCGGAGTAGTGTGTGCGGACTCGCACCTGCCCGGGCTTCATCGCGGACGGCTGTTGATCCACCACCTCGACCAGTTTTGGCCCGGAGAGCTGGACGATCCTTCCCATCGGAAGTGGGTCGGTGTCTTGCATATGGCGCACATCCACGAGAAGCGATCTTTTGCGGAGATTTTACCGTCTGTTTAACAAATGTATCCCACGCCCCGCCGACGTTAGTGTGACCGACACAACACAAGAACCACCCACGACACACGGTGAACGCCACCAAGCCGTACGTGACAGGCCAGCGCGATAAATGACCTAAAATCCCCTTGTTTCATGTCTAAAAGGGGGTTCCGTTGGCGAGTGTTGCCGAGGTCAAGGCGGCCATCGACGCCGCGATGGCGCACGTGCAGGAGGGCCAGGAGGCCGTCCGCGCCGCCAACGAGAAGCTCGGCGAGGCGCAGGTGAGCCTCGCCGCGGCGGTCGAGGGTAGTGGGCACGAGTCCGTCACCTCCGCCCAGGCAGCGCTCGCCCAGGCCACCACCGAGCTGGAGGACTGCCTGACCGCCACGCTCGGCGCGATGGAACAGGCCCAGCAGTACGCCGCGGCCCTGTGACCGTGCTAACTGGCGCCCAAGTGCCGCCCCGCAGCCGACGGTCCCTCCGCTTGGCGTCGGCTGCGGGCGGCGGCGCATGAGCTCACTGCTGCACGCGCTGGCGTACCGGATCCTTCAGGTCGGCGAGGAACTGCCGATCGGGCAGGTCGCCTCGGCAGCCGACCGGCTGCGCAGCGCCCATGGCCTGCTGGCCTGGGTGACCCAGGCCAGCGCGACCGCGGCACCGGCGCCGTCGCTGGCCGCCGCGGGCGAGCACCTCGACCACGCCGCCGGCGCCATGCTCGCCGCGCGCGAGGCTCTGACCGGGTACCTCCAGTCGATCGGTCTGCCGCGCGAGGCGGTAGCCCCGCCGGACCGGGCCTGGCAGGCGGCGCTGGCACCGGCCGGACCTCGCCGACCCCGGCGCGAACTGGAGCCACCGGCGCTGGGCAACTTCTGGGCGGAGGCCCTCGACCGACTGACCGGACAATCCGGGCACCGTCCCGACAAGGGCGCCCGGACCAGCCCCGAGCTGCTGCACCGCTGCGCGCGGGCCGCGCTAGCCGAAGACCGTGGGAAGCTACGCCGCGAGCTGATCGGCGCCGGCCCCGCGGTCGGGCTCGGGCTGTCGGCGGTGACCGCCGCGCCGCTGCGGCACCTCGCCGCCGAGCTGGTCAGCCACCCACCGCGAGCCGAGGATCTGCCGGAGGTACGCCGGGCCACGCTCCCCCGCGTGCGGCCACTGCTGCCGGCGGTGGACGAGGTCGTGGTCGACGAACTGCTGGCGCGGGCCTGCCACGCGCCGCCGCCCGACGTCGAGGTGCCCGTCCACCCGGTCGACTCCGCGGTCACCGGCGCCGTCCTCGTGGCCGCCCTCCTCGGCGCCACCGGCCGGGACGCCGACGAGCTGGCCAGGGTCGTCGAGGAGCTGGCGGAGAAGGAGAAGGAGCGTGGCTAGCGCCCGGGCTGGGCTCGTGGCCGATGTGCGTCGAGACCTGGCGCTGGCGCGTGGGCTGACGCTGGCCGCGCTTGGCGCGGCGGAGACCGCCCGGGTCGAGGCCCACCGCCACCGCGACGAGGCAAACGACGCGCACGCCGACCGGCTCATCGCGCTCGCCGCTGAGCGGGAAGCCGCACGACGCGCGATCCAGGACCGCTTCCAGCGGCAGACCGCTACGCTGTCGGCCGACCTCACCGCGATCGCGGCGGCATGCGCGCCCGGTGCGGCGGGTGCGTCGTGGAGCGCCTGGCGCCCGACCGAACCGGAACGCGGCCGGCGCCCCGGCCTGCTGCGGATCGGCACGCTGGGGTACGAGCCGGCGCTGCCCGCGCTGGTGCCGCTGCTCGACCACGCGCACCTGTCCTTCACCGGCGACGCCTCCAGAGTGGACGGTGTGATCGCCGCCCTGCTGCTGCGGGTGCTCGGCAGCACCCGCCCAGGCGAGGTGCGGCTGACCGTGTACGACCCGGAGCAGCTCGGCGGGAGCCTCGCCGGGTTCGCGCCGCTGGGCAACGCCGACCTGCTCACGTTCGTCGGGCCGGGTGGCCTGACCGGAATGCTCGACGAGCTGGTCGAGCAGATCCGCCGCATCAACGAGAGCGTGCTCGCGGGTGAGTACGCGTCGTTGGCCGAGCTGACCGCCGCCACCGCCGCCCGCCGACCCGAGCCGTGGCGGATCGTCGTGCTGCTGGGCGACGCGGCGACCGCGGACAGCCTGACGGCCGGGCAGCGCGCGCAGCTCGACCGGATCGTCCGTACCGGTGTGGCGTGCGGCGTTCACGTGCTCGCGCGTGGACTCCCGATCAAGACGCACGCGACTGTCGAGCGGATCGCCGTGAACGGCAACGCCAGCTCGCCAAAAAGCACAGCGAGCTGCGACATCACCGGCGACCTGCCGGTCAAGCTGGACCCGGCGCCGCCCGCCGACCGGATCGCCGCCGTCTGCCGGGAGCTCGCCGAGCTGGTGAACGCCGGTCCGCCCGCCGCCGAGTTCGCCGACCTGCTGCCCGAGAAGCTGTGGAACGAGTGCTCGGCCGGTGGTCTGGCCGCCCCGCTCGGCGACGGCCCAGACGGCGACCTGGTCGAGGTGCTGCTCGGCGACGACCCGCCGCACGCGCTGATCGGCGGGCCCTCGGGGTCGGGCAAGACCAACCTGATCTACGCCTGGCTGGGCGCGCTCACCGCCCGGTACTCCCCCGACGAGCTGGCGCTGTACCTGCTGGACTTCAAGGAGGGCGTATCGTTCGCCCGATTCGCTCCCGGCCGCCGCGACCCGAGCTGGCTGCCCCAGGTGCGGCTGGTCGGCGTCAACGTCAACAGCGACCGCGAGTTCGGCTTGGCCCTGCTCCGCCACCTCGGCGACGAGCTGCGCCGCAGGGCATCCGAGGCCAAGCGCCACGAGGCCACCAAGCTCGCCGAGCTGCGCGCCGAGGACCCGAGCGGGCACTGGCCACGGATCGTGGCGGTGATCGACGAGTTTCAGGTGCTGCTCGCCGGACGCGACGCGCTCGCCAACGAGGCGGTCAGCCTGCTCGAAGACCTCGCCCGCCGAGGGCGCTCGCAGGGCATCCACCTCGTGCTCGCCTCGCAGGACGTATCGGGTATCGAGGCGCTGTGGGGGCGGTCGGCGCTGGTCGCCCAGTTCACGCTGCGGATCGGCCTGCCCAAGGCGCGACGCATCCTGGCGGACACCAACCTGGCCGCCGACGTCATCCCCCGCTTCCACGCCGTCGTCAACGCCGACTCTGGGGTCTCCGCCGCCAACCGCATCGTGCGGCTGCCCGACGCCAGCGACCGGGCCACGTGGCGCGCCCTGCAGGAGAAGCTGTGGCACAACCGCCCGGAAGGGCTCGAACCGCCGCGCCTGTTCGACGGCGACGCGGTGCCCACGTTGCCGGAGTCGCTCGACACCGAAGGGGCCGTCCTCGGCGAAACGATCGACGTGCGGCCCCGCCCGGCGGTGCTGCGACTGCCCCGGGCGCCCGGCCGGAACCTCGCCGTCATCGGCACCCGGACCGCTGAGGCGTGCGCGATCCTGGGCGCCGCCGGGCGGTCGCTCGCCGCGTCCGGCCAGCCGGCCCGGTACAGCATCGTCTGCCTCGACGACGACGCCTCCTGCGCCGCGGGCCTGCTGCACGCGGCGCTGCCCGGTGCCCGCTGGTACGACGCCGACACCGCGCCGGACCTGATCGCCGCCCTCAACGACGAACTCGCGGAGGCGCCGGCCGACGAGCCGCACTACGTTTTCGGGTACGCGTGGGACGCCGGCCACCTCTCCGGGCTGCGCACCGTGCTGACCCGAGGTCCCGAACGGCGCACCCACGTCCTCGGCTGGTGGCGGGGCGTCTCCCGGCTGCGTGACGACCTGGGCGGCGTCGGCGCGCGCTTCGAGGCGATGGGCGCCTGGGTGGCGCTCGACGTACACGGCACCGAGCTGGCGCCACTCAGCCCACAACCGGGCGGCCCAGCCTGGTATCCCCGACCGCATCGAGCCCTCTTCTTCGACCGCTCGGTGCACCGGGCACCGGAGGTCATCGTTCCCTATGACTGCTGACGACTACCGGCGGTTGGTCGGCGCCCTGGCCACGGCGGCCAACCGCCGGGACGCGGAGCTGGCCAGCGCGGAGCGCTCCTACCAGGACGGCGCGGCCGTCGCCGCCGCCGAGCTGGCGCTCGCCAACGCCGCGGCCGGCGAGGCCGACCGGCGGGCCGGTGCCGCGGCCACCGCCGTGGTCAAGGCCGACCGGGAGGCCACCCGCCTGTGGGACGAGCTTCGCCGGGTACGCGGATGGCGCGGCCGCCGCCTCGGTGACCTGCCGCCGCCCACGCCGGTCGACCTGCTCCCCGCCTCTTCGTCCGGTGCCGCCGCCGGGCCGGCCGCTGTGGAGCTGCTCGACGAAGCAGCCCGCCGGATCGACCAGGCCCGCCGGGGCGCGCCCCGGCCCTCGCTGCCCCGCTGGGTGCTGCCGCTCCTACCGCCGCTCGGCGCGTTCGGCGCCACGATGACCGGCCTGGTCGCGGGCGGGTTGGTGACCATTGCACACTTCGACACCGGCCTACAGTGGCCGCTGCGGCTGCTGGGCTGGCTCGCGTTTCTCATCGCCCCGTTCACCAGCGTGCCGGTGGCCGCGATCTGGGTCGACCGTCAGTTCGGCAGCCGCCTCGACACCGGCGCGACCGGCCTGACGGTGCTGGGCGGCCTGTGCGCCGGCTGCGCCCTGTCGTTACTCTTCGCCCGCTGACCGTCAGCGGCCGATGACGTCGTCGATGGTCGTCGCGTTGCCGGCGCGGCGCAGCCAGGTACTGAGCTGATCGAGATCGGTGCAGCCGAGGATCTGGTCGCGAACGTTATCGGGCACCGGCACGCCGCGCCCTTCGAGCACCAGCAGCACCGCCCGCGCCTCGCCACGCGCCTCGCCGAGGCCGACGTAGTGCTTGGCGAACCCGAGCCAGCTCCACATCGACGACCAGCGGCACGTCGTCATACGTGAGGATGAAAGGCCGCAACACCAGGCTCAAACCCTCGAAGGCGAACAGGTCGCGGTACCGGTGATAGTCGGGAACCTTGACATCGAACACGTTCGCCAGCAGCCAGAGCGCCACACTGGGGTCAGCTTGAGTAAGGCGATGGGGGTTTCGTGCTCAGCACTGGGCATAGCACGCACGGTAGGGATGCGGAGCGTGGGCGGGCGACCCCTCTTGACGGGCGACACGCTGGTGGTTAACACTTCCGCAATCGGGGCGAAATGTTAACGCTAACACCTGGACGGGACATGCGCGCTCTCCTAGCCACATTGGCCGCCGCCGCGGCCTTCGTCGTCGTGCCCGCCGGCGCGGCGCAGGCGGACGTCACCGACGGCCTCGCATTGTGGTACAAGTTGGACGCCACTTCGGGATCAGTGGCGACCGACTCCTCCGGCAACGGCCGGAACGGCACGGTCAACGGCACCGCCACGTGGACCGGTGGCGAGGGCCTCGGCTTCAACGGCACCAACACGTACATCAAGGTGCCGGACAACGTCATGAGCGCCCTTACCTCGATCACGGTCTCCATGGACCTGATGATCGCCCCCGCCCAGAGCACCCCGTACTTCATCTACGGGTTCGGCAACACCAGTGGCACCGCCGGCAACGGGTACCTCTTCACGACCGGTGATCAGTTCCGCACGGCGATCGCGAGCGGCAACTGGTCGACGGAGCAGAACACCCGGCCCGCGGTCGGCCGGAACCTCACCCGTGGCGTCTGGAAGCACGTCGCGTACACCCAGACGGGCAACACCGGCATCCTCTACGAGGACGGCGTCGAGGTGGGCCGCAACACCGCGGTCACCATCACGCCCGGCTCGATCGGCGCGGGAGCCACCACCGCCAACTACGTCGGACGCTCCGTATATCCAGGGGATCGGTACTTCTCCGGGAAGATCCGGGACTTCCGGGTGTACGACCGGGCGATCGCGGAGACCGAGGTGCAGCAGCTCGCCCAGCCCATGGCCCAGCAAGCGGTCGCGCAGGACAGCGCCGCCCTCGACCTCGGCGACACCACAGCGGTGACCACCAACCTGACGCTCCCCACCACCGGCACATACGGTTCGAGCATCGCGTGGAGCAGCAGCGACACGTCGGTAGTGTCCAACTCCGGCGTGGTGACCCGGCCGCCGTACGGCCAGCCGGACGCCCACGCCACTCTCACCGCGACCTTGAGGAGAGGAACGGTCACGGACACGAAGAGCTTCGACGTCACGGTGCTAGCCCAGGTGGATGACGCCCAGCTCGCCGCCGAGGCGGCAGCCGCGCTGATGGTGCGCAACCTCGACGACGTACGCGGAAACCTGACCCTGCCGACGACCGGTGCCAACGACACCGCCGTCACCTGGGCGTCGGACGCCCCGGGCACCATCTCCACCACCGGCGAGGTCACCCGGCCGGCGCCGGGTGCCGGCGACAGCACGGTGGAGCTGACGGCGACGGTACGCAGGAACGACGCGACCGCCACCCGCACGTTCACCGCGAAGGTGCCGCAGCTGCCCGCTCCGGCCGCCCTCAAGGGGTACATGTTCAGCTACTTCACTGGCGAGGGCAGCTCCAACGGCGAGCAGGTCTACTTCGGACTGAGCCAGGGCAACGATCCGCTGCACTGGCGGGAGCTGAACGGCGGCAACCCGGTGCTCACCTCCACCCTAGGTGAGAAGGGCCTGCGCGACCCGTTCATCATCCGCTCGCCGGAGGGGGACAAGTTCTACCAGATCGCGACCGACCTGCGGATCTACGGCAACGGGAACTGGGACGCGTCGCAGCGCACCGGCAGCAAGTCCATCATGGTCTGGGAGTCCACCGACCTGGTGAACTGGACCAACCAGCGCCTCGTGAAGGTCTCGCCCGACACCGCCGGCAACACCTGGGCGCCCGAGGCGTACTACGACGAGGGTCTCGGCGCGTACGTGGTCTTCTGGGCCTCGAAGCTCTACGCCGCTGACGACCCGAACCACACCGGCAACACGTACAACAAGATGCTGTACGCGACCACGCGCGACTTCTACACGTTCAGCGAGCCGAAGGTGTGGGTCGACCCGGGGTACTCGGTCATCGACTCCACTGTGGTCAAGAACGGCGGCACGTATTACCGGTTCACCAAGGACGAGCGCAACAACACGTCGTCGACGCCGTGCAGCAAGTTCATCCTCGAAGAGAAGTCGACCAGCCTGCTCAACCTGAACTGGGGCTTCGTCGCCGATTGCATCGGCAAGAACTCGATCAGCCAGGGTGAGGGTCCGACAATCTTCAAGTCGAACACCGAGGAGAAGTGGTACCTGTTCATCGACGAGTTCGGTGGCCGGGGCTACATCCCGTTCGAGTCGACCGACCTGGATTCGGGCGTCTGGACCATGTCGACCGGATACAGCCTGCCGTCCCGGCCGAGGCACGGCACGGTGCTGCCGGTGACGCAGGCCGAGTACGACCGGCTGCTGCGGGCGTACGCGGCGGACCAGCTCGTCAAGAGCGTGGAAGACGTGACAGCGGAGACCCGGGTCGGCAACGCTCCGGTGCTGCCCGCGACGGTCATCGCCGGGTACGCCGACGGGGTCGACCGGCCGGCTTCGGTCACCTGGGACGCGGTGCCGCCGTCGGCCTACGCGTCGGTGGGCACGTTCACGGTCAGCGGGGCGGTCGCGGGCAGCGACACGGTGCGGGCCACCGCCACCGTGACGGTCTCGACCGATGGTCCGGACATCCCCAACGACCTGGTGGTGCGCTACAAGTTCGACGAGACGGGCGGCAACATCGCGCGTGACTCGTCGGGTCACGGCTACCACGGTGCGTACGCCCGGACGCCCGCCTTCGGCACCGGCGTCGAGGGTGGCTCGTTCCAGATGTCCGGCGGCTCCGGCTCCTCGACGACCGCGCCGTACGTGACCATCCCCAACGGCGTGCTCAGCGGCGCGGAGAGCGTGACGGTCTCGACGCACGTCAAGTGGAACGCCTCCACCACGGTCAACCAGTGGCTCTTCGGGCTCGGGCCGGACAGCAACAAGTACCTGTTCGCCTCGCCGTACAACGGCGGCCGCATCCTGTACTCGGCGATCACGACCGGGAGCTGGTCGGCGGAGTCGAGCATGCCGGCGAGCGCCGCTCTGAAGGACGGCGAGTGGCAGCACGTGGCCGTCGTCATCGACGGTGCCGCGCAGACCGGTGCGCTGTACCTGAACGGCGTACCGGTCGCCCGCGCCACGAACGTGACCGTCAAGCCGTCCGACCTGTACGACGCGGCGAAGAGTTACACCGGCTACATCGGACGGTCGCTGTACGGCGCGGACCCGTACTTCGCGGGCGAGGTCGACGACTTCCGGATCTACCGCCGGGCACTGCCCACATCGGAGGTGCTCGAGCTGGCCGGAAACACGACGGCGCTCGCCGAGGTGTCGCTGCCCGAGCTGAAGGTCGACGCTCTTGTCGACGACGCCAACAGCCGCGTGGTGCTGCCCGTCAAGGAGGGCACCGACCTGAAGGGTCTCGCTCCGCACTTCGTGCTGGCCCGGGGCGCGAGCATCAGCCCGGCATCGGGCGCCGTGCGCGACTTCACCAAACCGGTGACGTACACGGTGACCGGCTCGGACGGCGCGAGCCGCACCTGGACCGTCACGGCACGGGTGATGCGCAGCCCGGTGCTGCCAGGGCTGTACGCCGACCCGAACATCGCGGTGTTCAACGGCAAGTTCTACCTGTACGCCACGACGGACGGCTTCGCCGGCTGGAGCGGCACGCAGTTCAAGGCGTTCTCGTCGTCGGACCTGCTGCACTGGGAGGACCACGGCGTCATCCTGGACCTCGGTCCGGACGTCACCTGGGCCGACAACAGCGCCTGGGCGCCAGCGATCGCGCACAAGAACGGCAAGTACTACTTCTACTTCAGCGGTGGCATGGCGTCCGGCGACACCCGCAAGCACCTCGGTGTGGCCGTATCCGACTCGCCCACCGGGCCGTTCCAGGACGCGCTGGGTCACCCGCTGGTCGCGGCGGGCACGTACAGCGGGCAGATGATCGACCCGGCGGTCTTTACCGACGACGATGGACAGTCCTACCTGTACTGGGGTAACGGCAACTCCTACCAGGTGCCGCTGAACGGCGACATGGTGTCGTTCGACCCGGCGCAGGTGCGCACGTACCACCCGACGAACTACAACGAGGGTTCGTTCGTGGTGAAGCGCAACGGCGTCTACTACCTCATGTGGTCGGAGAACGACACCCGGGACGAGGACTACCAGGTGGCGTACGCGACCAGCAGTTCGCCGCTCGGTCCGTGGAGCGAGCGGAAGGGTCCGATCCTGCAGAAGGACCTGTCGCTGGGCATCAAGGCGACCGGGCACCACTCGGTGGTCCAGGTGCCGGGCACGGACGAGTGGTTCATCGCGTACCACCGGTTCGCGATCCCGGGCGGCGACGGCACGCACCGCGAGACGACGATCGACCGCATGGAGTTCGACGCGGACGGCAACATCGAGAAGGTGGTGCCGACGCTGGAGAGCGTCGACCCGGTCGTCAACGCCGCGCCGGTCGCCGGTGTGGTGAAGGGTCCGGAGGCTCCGGTCGCTCTGGGCACGCCGGTCGCACTGACCGTGCCGTACACCGACGCCAACCGCGCTGATTTCCACAAGTGCACTGTGGACTGGCAGGACGGCAGCACGACGGTCGGCACCGCGGACGGCGGCACGTGCAAGGCGACGCACACGTACTCGGCACCCGGCGTCTACCAGCCGATGGTGACGGTCGCCGACTACCGGGGCGGCTCGTCGAGCGCGACGTTCGCCTACGCGGTGGTCTTCGACCCGAGCAAGCCGTACGTGACCGGCAGCGGGTGGATCGAAACCCCGGGCGGGCGCGCGGTCTTCGGGGTCACCGGCGACACCGCTCCCGTCAAGGGCAGCATCGCGCTGCGGCTCCAGGTCGGCGACCTGACCTTCCAGGCCACCTCGTACCAGCGGCTGGTGCTCACCGGCCCGCGGGCGCAGTACAACGGGGTGGGCACGATGAACGGTCGCGAGTACGCCTACATGGTCACGCTCAACGACGAGGCGAAGCGCGGTGCGGGCAAGGACCGCTTCTGGATCAAGATCACCGACAAGGCCACCGACCAGGTGGTCTACGACAGCCGCCAAGCTGACGGAGGCACCGCGATAGGCGCCGGCAGCATCGTCATCAACAGCTGAGCAGTCAGTTACTGACCGAAGGATCAGCAGTCGTGCGGGAGGCCGTTGGCCTCCCGCACGACCGTTACCAGGTCGTCGAGGATCGCGTTCAGCGCGAAGTCCTTGGGTGTGAAGACCCGCGCCACCCCGGCCTCGCGTAGCTTGCCGGCGTCCGCCTGGGGGATGATGCCGCCGACCACCACCGGCAGGTCGGCACGGCCGGCGGCCCGCAGACCGTCCAGCACCGCCGGTACGACCGCCAGGTGCGACCCGGACAGCACGGACAGCCCGACCAGGTCGACGTCCTCCTCGACCGCGGCCGACACGATCTGCGCCGGGGTGAGCCGGATGCCCTGGTACACAACCTCGAAGCCGGCGTCCCGGGCACGCACCGCGATCTGCTCGGCACCGTTGGAGTGGCCGTCGAGACCAGGCTTGCCGACCAGCAGGCGCAGCCGCCCGGTGCCGAGCGCGCCGGCGGTCCGCCGGACGCGTTCTCGCACGACCGAAAGCGTCGTGTCGCTTGTGGACACCGTCGCGGCGGACAGTCCGGTCGGCGCCCGGTACTCGCCGAACGCCTCGCGCAGCACCCCCGCCCACTCGCCGGTGGTCACGCCGGCCCGCACGCACGCGAGCGTCGCGTCCATCAGGTTCGCCGTGCTGGCGGCGCCTTCACGCAACGCGGCCAGCGCCGCGTCCACCTCGGACTGGTCACGACCGGCTCGCCATTCCCGCACCGAAGCGGTGGCGGCCTGCTCCACGGCGGGGTCGACCTGCTCGATCGCCTCCGCACCGGCGGCGGTGAGCGGCGACGGCTCGGTCTCCTGGAACCGGTTCACGCCCACCACGACGTCGGTGCCCGACTCCATGCGGCGGCGCCGGTCGGCGAGCGACGACACCAGCGCGCTCTTGAGGTACCCGGTCTCCACGGCGGCCACCACGCCGCCCAGGTCCAGGATCTTCTCCAGCTCGATCCGGGCGCCGTCCACGATGGACGACACCAGCCCTTCCACGACGTGCGAGCCGTCGAAGAGGTCCGGATACTCCAACAGATCCGACTCGTAGGCGAGGACCTGCTGCATCCGCAGGGACCACTGCTGGTCCCACGGGCGTGGCAGGCCCAGCGCCTCGTTCCAGGCCGGCAGCTGGACCGCGCGGGCCCGCGCGCTGCGGGAGAGGGTCACGCCGAGCATCTCCAGCACAATCCGCTGGATGTTGTTTTCCGGCTGCGCCTCGGTAAGGCCGAGCGAGTTCACCTGCACGCCGTACCGGAACCGGCGCTGCTTCGGCTCGGTAATGCCGTACCGCTCGCGGGTCAGGTCGTCCCACAGCGCGGCGAACGCCCGCATCTTCGCGAGTTCCTCGACGAACCGCACGCCGGCGTTGACGAAGAACGAGACCCGCTGCACGACGTCGCCCATCCGCTTGGGCGGCACCTGACCGCCGTCGCGCACCGCGTCGAGTACGGCCACGGCGGTCGCCAGCGCGAACCCGACCTCCTGCACGGGCGTCGCGCCCGCCTCCTGGAGGTGGTACGAGCACACGTTGATGGGGTTCCACTTGGGACAGTTGGTGACCGCCCAGGCGATCGTGTCGGTGGTCAGCCGCAGCGACGGCGCGGGCGGGAAGATGTACGTGCCGCGGGACAGGTACTCCTTGACGATGTCGTTCTGTGTGGTGCCGGCGAGCGTGGCCGGCGGTGTGCCCTGCTCCTCGGCGGCCACGACGTAGAGGGCGAGCAGCCACATGGCCGTCGCGTTGATCGTCATGGAGGTGTTGGCCTCGGCGAGCGGGATGCCGTCGAAGAGGGCCCGCGCGTCCCCCAGGTGCGCCACTGGCACCCCGACCCGGCCGACCTCACCGGCGGCCATCACGTCGTCGGGGTCGTATCCGGTCTGGGTGGGCAGGTCGAAGGCGACCGACAGCCCGGTCTGGCCTTTGCCCAGGTTGCGGCGGAAGAGGGCGTTGGTCGCGGCGGCCGAGGAGTGCCCGGCGTAGGTCCGCATCACCCATGGGCGGTCGCGCTCCGGCAGACGGCTCTCCATGTTCGGAGTCTAAGTTACCGTTAAGTCACTAGGGCCGGTGAAAAACCGCACAGCCGGCCGGTCCATAGTGTGTGCCCATGGATTCCGCGATCTCCGTGCATGGGCTGCGCAAGGCGTACGCCGACGTCACGGCCGTGGCCGGGCTCGACCTCCAGGTGCGCAAGGGCGAGGTGTTCGCGCTGCTGGGGCCGAACGGCGCCGGCAAGACGACGACGGTGGAGATCCTGGAGGGCTACCGGCGGCGGGACGCGGGCGAGGTGCTCGTGCTCGGCGAGGACCCCGACAAGGCGGGCGCCGCCTGGCGGGCCCGGGTGGGCATCGTGCTCCAGGGCACCGGAGAGTTCGACGAGCTGACCGTCGCCGAGGTGGTGCGCCACTTCGCGGGCTTCTACCCGTCCGCGGACGACCCTGACCGGGTGATCGCCCGGGTCGGGCTCACCGAGAAGGCGCGCACGCGCACCCGCACGCTCTCCGGCGGGCAGAAGCGCCGGCTCGACGTGGCGCTGGGCATCGTTGGCCGCCCCGAACTGCTGTTCCTCGACGAGCCGACGACCGGCTTCGACCCGGAGGCGCGGCGCGAGTTCTGGGAGCTGATCCGGGATCTGGCGGGCGCCGGTACGACGATCCTGCTGACCACGCACTATCTGGACGAGGCTGAGGCGCTCGCGGACCGGGTGGGCGTGATCGCCCGGGGAGAGCTGGTCGAGGTGGCTCCGCCGAGCCGGCTGGGCAATCGCCATCAGGCTCCGGCAACGGTCGCCTGGCGTACCAAAGAAGGAGCTGTCGAGGCGACCGAGAGCGAGACGCCGACGGCGCTGGTGGCCGAATTGGCCGCGCGCTTCGGCGGCGAAGTGCCGGAACTGACCGTCACCCGACCGACGCTCGAAGACGTCTACCTGCGAATGATCGGAGAGAAGGCGTGATCGGGCTGGCTCAGCGGCAGGGTGCACTGGAGATCAGGCAGTTCCTGCGCAGCCGGGAGTCGGTCGTCTTCACGATGGCGTTCCCGGTCATCATGATTCTGATCTTCGCGTCGATCTTCACGTGGGACATCACGCCGGGTGTGAGCTTCACGCAGTACTTCGTGACCGGGATGATCGCGACCGGGCTGATGACCGTGGGGTTCCAGAGCCTGGCGATCCAGATCCCGATCGAGCGGGACCGGGGCGTGCTGAAGCGGCTGCGCGGGACACCCATGCCCAAATGGGCGTATTTCGCCGGCAAGGTCATCATGGTGGCGGCGATCGCGGTCGTGGAGATCGCGCTGCTGCTCGCGGTGTCCGTGGGGTTCTTCGGGCTGGAGCTGCCATCGACGGTGGGCAGGTGGCTGACGTTCGGCTGGGTGACCGTGCTGGGGCTGACCGCGTGCACGCTGTGCGGGATCGCGTTCTCGTCGGTGTCGCGCACCGCGCGCGGCGCCACGGCGACGGCGACCCCGGTGGCCCTGGTCCTGCAGTTCATCTCCGGGGTGTTCTTCGTCTTCACCGACCTGCCGGTGTGGATGCAGCAGGTCGCGGCGCTGTTCCCTCTGAAGTGGATGTGCCAGGGCCTGCGCTCGGTCTTCCTGCCCGAGAGCTTCGCGGCCCAGGAACCGGCGGGCTCGTGGGAGCTGGGCAAGGTGGCCCTGATCCTCACAGCGTGGTGCGTGATCGGCCTGGTGCTCTGCCTACGCACCTTCCGCTGGTCCCTGGACCGCTAAGGCGCGCCGGGATCAGTACTCGTAGAAGCCGCGGCCGGACTTTCGGCCCAGGTCGCCGGCCGTCACCATGCGCTGAAGCAGCTCCGGAGGGAAGAACTTCTCGTCGGCTGTGTCGGTGTAGATGTTCTTCGTCGCGTGAAGTAGGACGTCTACGCCGGTCAGGTCGGTCGTAGCCAAGGGGCCCATGGCGTGGCCGAAACCTAGCTTGCACGCCACGTCCAGGTCTTCCGGACTGACCACGCCCGACTCGACCAGCTTGACCGCCTCGACCACGAGCGCGGCGATCAGCCGGGTGGTGACGAAGCCGGCGACGTCGCGGTTGACCACGATGCACGTCTTGCCGATCTCCTCGGCGAACGCCTTGGCGGCGGCCAGCGCCTCGTCGGAGGTCTTGTATCCGCGTACGAGCTCGCAGAGCTTCATCATCGGCACCGGCGAGAAGAAATGGGTGCCAACGACCCACTCTGGGCGTTGTGTCACCGCCGCGATCTGCGTGACCGGTATGGCGCTAGTGTTCGTGGCCAGCACCGCACCCGCCTTGCAGACCTTGTCGAGCTGGCGGAACACCTCGTGCTTGATCTCCAGCCGCTCGAACACCGCCTCCACCACGATGTCCGCCTCGGCCGCCGCGTCGAGGTCGGTCGTCGTCGAGATCCGGCCGACGGCCGCGTCCACGTCGTCAGCGCCGATCACGCCCTTCGCGGCGAACTTCGACAGCGACGCGCGGATGCCGTCGACCCCGCGCTTCAGCGCCGCGTCGTCCAGGTCGCGGATGGTCACCTGCCAGCCTGCCTGGGCCGCCACCTGTGCGATGCCCGAACCCATCAGACCGGCCCCGATGACCGCCAGTCGCCCCGCCATGTGCCCTCCTCCAGTCGTTCCCTTTGGAACTCTAAACGACCATTCAGGGTGACCTTGTAGTGTCACACTGTCGCCATGGCCATCAGCGACGGCTGGTACCTCGCGGGGCCGGTGATCGCGGTCGCGGTCGTCGGAGTACTCGCCGTGGTGCTGCGCCGGGCGCTGGGGCGGGACGCGGTGCGGCACGAGCCGTCGCCGGTCCTGGACGACTTCGGGCTTCTCCGGGTCGCGGCGCTGGCCGACCGGTCGGATACGGCGGCCGGGGTGCGGAGCGCGCTGGCTCAGGCCGGCATCAGATCAACGGTCGCGGTGGGGATGGACGGGTTGATCAACGTGCTGGTCTTTCCCGACGACGCCGACCGCGCCCGCCAAGTCCTGGACCACCCCGCGCCACCCCCATCGTGAGGGTCAGAATGTGAAAGTGGGGTCTTCTGGGGCCTCGACGCGCTCGATCTTGACGCCGAGACGGCGGAGATCAGCCACGAAGCCGGGGTAGCCGCGGTCGATGTGGTGCACGCGCGACACCTCGGTCATCCCGTCGGCGCACAACGCGGCGATCACCAACCCGGCGCCGGCGCGGATGTCCGTAGCCGCCACCGGCGCGCTCGACAGCCGCTCCCGGCCCTGCACGACCGCGTGATGGCCATCGGTGCGGATGTCGGCGCCCAGCCGGGCCATCTCGTTTACGAACATGAAGCGCCCGTCGAAGATGTTTTCGGTGATCAGGGACGCCCCGTCGCTGACCGCCGCCAGCCCGATCGCCATCGGCAGCAGGTCGGTCGGGAAGCCCGGGAACGGCAACGTGACCACGTCGACCGAGGTCGGGCGGCGGTCCATCCGCACCCGGAAGCCGTCTGGCAGGGCCTCCACCAGGCCGCCCGCCGCCACCACCTTGTCGAGCGCGATCTCCAGGTGTGCCGCGTCGACCCCGGTCACGGTCACGTCGCCGCGCGTCATCGCAGCGCCGAACGCCCAGGTGCCGGCCACGATGCGGTCGCCGACCGTGGCGTGCCGCACCGGTCGCAGCTCGTTGACGCCCTGGACGTGCAGGGTGGACGTGCCGGCGCCCTCGATCCGGGCGCCCATCGCGGTGAGCATCGCGCAGATGTCGACGATCTCCGGCTCGCGTGCGGCGTTGTCGATCACCGTCTCGCCCCGGGCGAGCACTGCCGCCATCAGCAGGTTTTCGGTGGCGCCGACGCTCGGGAAGTCCAGCCAGATCGTCGCGCCCCGCAGCCCGCGCGGCGCCGAGGCGATGACGAACCCATGCTCACCGGAGATCTCGGCGCCCATCCGGGCCAGCCCGTCGACGTGCATGTCGAGGCCGCGTGACCCGATCGCGTCGCCGCCCGGGTGGGCCACCCGCACATACCCGCGCCTGGCCAGCAGCGGCCCGAGCACGCAGATCGACGCGCGCAGCCGGCGTACGAGGTCGTAGTCGGCCTCGGTGCCCGGCTCCACGGGAGTCTCGATCGTGACATCGCCATCGTCGTACGAGACAGCGCAGCCGAGCCGGCGCAGCACCTCGGCCATGATCGCGATGTCCGTGATCCGGGGGACGTTGGTGATCACTGACTCTCCCGGGGCGAGCAGAGCCGCCGCCATCAGCTTGAGCGCCGAGTTCTTCGCACCCACCACCGACACCTCACCGGCCAGCCGGGCACCGCCGTGTACCTGGATCACATCCACGCCGGCCATCGTAGAGGCCGCGAGGCGTTCTAGGCTGAGGCTCATGGCAGTGCACCTGACCCGTATTTACACGAAGGCCGGCGACACCGGCTCGACCCGGCTCGTCAACAACGAGCTGGTGCCGAAGACCGATCCGCGCATCGCCGCGTACGCCGACGTCGACGAGTGCAACGCGGCCATCGGGGTGGCGCTGGCGCTCGGCCAGCTCTCCGACGAGGTCGGCGCCGTGCTGACCCGGGTGCAGCACGACCTCTTCGACGCGGGGGCCGATCTGGGCAACCCGGACCTGGAGTCGGAGATCGCCCTGCGGGTCACCGAGGAGTACGTCACGCGCCTCGAAGGATGGTGTGACGAGTTCAACGACCGGCTGTCCACTTTGAACTCCTTCGTGCTACCGGGCGGCACGCCGGGCGCCGCCCTGCTACACGTGGCGCGCACCATCGCGCGGCGAGCCGAGCGGAAGGCGTGGGCGCTGATCGAGGCGGACCCCACACGAACCAGTACTCTCCCGGCAAAGTATCTCAACCGGTTGTCGGATCTGCTGTTCATCCTGGCGAGAACAGCCAACCCCGACGGCGACGTGGTATGGGTGCCGGGCGCGAACCGCTAAGGTCTCAGGCCGGCGGGGGCGACGGCGAGGATCCTGGGCTCTGAAACGACGAGACCGCCCCCGGCGGGGCGGCCTCGAGCCACGACATGAACCCGGTCACCGTCGACTTCGCCATCGCGATCTCGACCGGCGCCTGGTGGCTGAGACAGCGCAGGATCACCCAGTCTGCCGGCATCGAGAAACGCTCCTGGCCCTCCGGGCTCCGGCGGCGCTCGACCACCAGCCCGCGCCGCGACAGCACCCGCTTCGGGCGGATCGCGAAGCTGAAGATCCGGTAGCAGCGCAGCTCCTCACCGACGAACCGGCCGAACCCCGGCGACCAGCCACGCCCGACAAGCAGCGTCGACACGCGAAGGCTGAGCCTGATGGTGCCGGCGCCGGCTATCACCGCGCGGCGGATGAAGAGCACCGCCGAGGCGGCAAGCAGGAAAAGTACGCCGAATCCGATCCACTCCAAGACCAGCATCGGCGCGCCGGAATCAGTGCGTCGCGGCGGGAGACGCCGGGGATGCCGGCCTTGCGCTCTCGGCGAGGACCGTTACGCCCTCGCCCGTGACGGAGAGGAAACCGCCGTCCACGTCGTAAGTGATCTGCTCGCCACCGGCGAGCTTGATGCGCACCTGACCCGGCTCGGCCAGCTGGCCAAGGAGCGGCGCATGCCCGGGCAGAACGCCCAGCTCACCCTCGGTGGTCCGGGCGACGACCATTTCGGCCTCACCGGTCCAGACCTTCTCCTCGACGGCTACGAGCTCGACGTGAAGCTGCTGTGCCACCACTGTCTCCTTGCGCCCGGGGGATTGGATCGAGTCTAGACGGGCCCGGACCGCCGGCCCAAAGAGGGTGGCGAGCGTTACTTGTTGATGAAGTTAGGGTGGGCCACCACGAATTCGTCGACGGTGCCGTCAACCACGGACGCGAAGAATTCCTTCGCACCCGACTGCAACTCTTCGCCCCTGTAGTCGCCGCCGTTGACGACCGACCGCCCTGGCAGCTTGATCATCGTGATCGAGCTGGACCGGAGGTTTCGCAGCGCCAGGCCGTAGTCGACCACACTGTGCCCGCGCCCGTTGAAGACCAGCGATTCGCCGGCGGCGCGCAGCACCTTGTCGAGCTTGAGCGGCTTGGTCACCACGTCCTTGCTGAACGCCTGGTTGACCATGGCCTTGACGAACTGCTGCTGGTGCTTCTGGCGGACATAGTCGCCGCCCACCGTCTTGCGCTGCCGCACGACGTCGAGCGCCTCCCAGCCCTTCAGGTGGTGGGTGCCCTTCTTGTACACCTTCTGCGGGCCGATGTACCCCTCGCCGTTGGGGTTGCCCGTCCGGCCCTTGCCGTCGGGCC
Source organism: Micromonospora sp. CPCC 206061 (assembly GCF_036906915.1). Lineage (NCBI taxonomy): Bacteria > Bacillati > Actinomycetota > Actinomycetes > Micromonosporales > Micromonosporaceae > Micromonospora > Micromonospora sp. CPCC 206061. The sequence continues at coordinate 86,903 of NZ_JBAKHX010000011.1, read as the reverse complement.
GCAGGTGCTCCGACCGGACGTCGATGTCGAGCGTCATGGTCACGCCACCCATGGCGTCGACGATCTTCCGGAATCCCTCGAAGTTGATGATCGCGCCGGCGTCGAAGCGCTTGATCCCGGTGTAGTTGCTGATCGTCTTGGAGAGCAGCTCGAACCCGCGGGCCGGGTCGGGCCTTGCCTGCCCGGGCACCTTGCTGCCGTACGCCATGGCGGCGTTGAGCTTGTCGCGACCGCCGCGGAACTCCGCCTTCGGGAAGCTCGGGATCTCGACGATCAGGTCGCGCGGAAGCGAGAAGAGGTATGCCCGGTCGAGTTCCTCGGGCACGTGCAGGATCAGGTTCGAGTCGGAGAGCGGCGGCTTGTTGGGGTCGCTGGCGCGCGGGTCGATGCCCACGAGCAGGATCGTCAGCGGGCCCTTGATGTCGCTCTTCTTGGGCTCTGCCGCGGCCGCCTCGTCGCCGAAGAGGTCGGCGGTCTCGACCGCACCCTCGTACCGGGCGAGCAGCGCCTCACTGGCGAGCAGCGTGCCGCCGCTGCCCAACATCAGCAGCGCACCGAACACCGTACAGACCAGTGCCCACCGCGGTAGGCGGCGGCGCTTGCCGGACGACCGTCGCAACATTGCCTCCGTTCCCTACTAGGAAGACGGATGCCGGCCGCAAAGGGTTGCAGGCGCCCACCGGAAACCGGTGAGCGCCTGCGATCGATCCCTGGGAGATCAGTCGTTCTTCATCAGCTCGCGCGCGTTGCGCTCCAGGTCGTCGAGGCCACCGCACATGAAGAAGGCCTGCTCGGGGAAGTGGTCGTACTCACCCTCGCTGATCTTCTTGAACGCCTCGACGGTGTCCTTGACCGGCACGTAGGAGCCCTTGATGCCGGTGAAGACCTCAGCCGCGTACGTGTTCTGCGACAGGAAGCGCTCGATCCGGCGGGCCCGGTTGACCGTGATCTTGTCGTCCTCGGACAGCTCCTCCATGCCCAGGATGGCGATGATGTCCTGAAGATCCTTGTACCGCTGGAGGATCCGCTTGACCTCGGTGGCCACCGCGTAGTGCTCCTGACCCACGAACTCGGCGGCCAGAATGCGCGACGACGAGGCCAGCGGGTCCACGGCGGGGTAGATGCCCTTGTCGGAGATCGCCCGCTCGAGGTTGGTGGTCGCGTCCAGGTGGGCGAACGTGGTGGCCGGCGCCGGGTCGGTGTAGTCGTCGGCGGGCACGTAGATCGCCTGCATCGAGGTGATGGCCTGGCCACGGACCGATGTGATCCGCTCCTGGAGCTCGCCCATCTCGTCGGCCAGGGTCGGCTGGTAACCCACCGCGCTTGGCATACGGCCGAGCAGGGTGGACACCTCGGAACCGGCCTGGGTGAACCGGAAGATGTTGTCGATGAAGAGCAGCACTTCCTGCTTCTGTACGTCACGGAAGTACTCGGCCATGGTCAGCGCCGACAGCGCCACCCGGAGCCGGGTGCCCGGCGGCTCGTCCATCTGGCCGTAGACCAGCGCGGTCTTGTCGATGACGCCGGACTCGGTCATTTCCGTGATGAGGTCGTTGCCCTCACGGGTGCGCTCACCGACGCCGGCGAACACCGACGTACCGCCGAAGTTGTTGGCGACCCGGATGATCATCTCCTGGATGAGCACCGTCTTGCCCACGCCCGCGCCGCCGAAGAGGCCGATCTTGCCGCCCTTGACGTAGGGCGCGAGCAGGTCGAGCACCTTGATGCCGGTCTCCAGCATCTCGGTCTTGGGCTCAAGGTCGGCGAACGCCGGGGGCTTGCGGTGGATCCCCCAACGCTGCTTGATGTCGAGCTTCTCGCCCTCCTTGAGGTTGAGGCACTCGCCGATCGCGTTGAACACGTGGCCCTTGGTGATGTCGCCCACCGGTACGGAGATCGCCGACCCGGTGTCGCGCACCTCGGCACCCCGGACCAGGCCGTCGGTCGGCTGCATCGAGATCGCCCGGATCATGTTGTCGCCCAGGTGCTGGGCGACCTCCAGGGTCAGGGTCTTGTCGCCCTCGGCGAGCGACACGTCGACGTGCAGCGCGTTGAAGATTTCAGGCATCGCGTCGCGCGGGAACTCGGCGTCGACGACCGGGCCGATGACCCGGACCACGCGGCCCGTGGCGGTCTTGGTTTCAACAGCAGTCATCACACTTCACTTCCCGCCGCGGCCAGCGCGTTGGCGCCGCCGACGATCTCACTGATCTCCTGGGTGATCCCGGCCTGCCGCGCGGCGTTCATCTCACGCGTGTAGTTCTGGATCATCTCTTCCGCATTGTCGGTCGCGCTCTTCATCGCGCGCCGCCGGGCCGCCGACTCGCTCGCCGCCGACTCGATCAACGCGGCGTAGAGGCGCGTATTGACGTACTTCGGCAGCAGCGCGTCGAGCAGCGCCTCGGCCTCCGGCTCGAACTCGTATGCCGGCAGCAGTCCCGGAGCGGCTTCGCTTCGGGGCCGCTCCTCGACCTCCATCGGACCGATCCGGCGGGTCGTCGGGATCTGCGTCATCAGCGACTGGAACTGCGTGTACACGATGTGCAGCTCGTCGACGCCGTGCACACCATCCGGGCCGGCATGGTCGTCCTCGTCGTCCGCGCCCCGGCTGAACGCCTCGATCAGCGTCTCACCCACCAGCCGGGCGTCGGCGAACGTCGGCTGCTCCGAGAACCCGGTCCAAGACGCCTCGACCGGCCGGTTGCGGAACCGGTAGTACGTCACGCCCTTGCGGCCGACGACGTACAGGACCGGCTCCTTGCCGTCGGCCCGCAGCCGCGCGCTGAGCGACTCGGCGGTCTTGATCGCGTTCGAGCTGTAACCGCCGGCCAGGCCGCGGTCGCTCGTGATGACCAGTACGCCGGCCCGCCGCACCCGAGGCCGCTCGACAAGCAGCGGGTGGTCGACGTTGGCGTTCGACGCCAACGCCGTGAGCACGCCGGTGATGGCCCTGGCGTACGGCAGGGACGCCGCCACCCGGGCCTGGGCCTTGGCGATGCGGCTCGTCGCCACGAGCTCCATCGCCTTGGTGATCTTCTTCATCCCCTTCGCCGAGCGGATCCGCTGGCGAAGGACGCGAACCTGGGCCGCCATCGATCGTCCCTACTGCTTCTCGGGCGGAGCGTTCCGGTACCGGGTGACGGTCTCGTGGTTCTCTTCGCCCTCGAGAGCCTTTGCCTCCGCCTCCTTGCCAAGGTGCTTGTCTTCCTTGGCAAGGAACATCTGCTTGAACTTGGCGATGGCCTCGTCGAGCGTCGAGACGATCTCGTCATTCCAGTTGTTGTCGGCGATCGACTGGAGCGTGCCCTTGTACGAGTGGCGCAGGAACTCCAGGAACTCCGACTCGAAGCGCCGGATCTCGCCGACCGGGATGTCGTCGAGCTTGCCCTCGGTGCCGGCCCACACCGACACCACCTGCTCGTCGACCGGGTACGGCGTGTAGTTCGGCTGCTTCAGCAGCTCGACCAGGCGCGCACCGCGCTCCAGCTGGGCCCGCGACGCCTTGTCCAGATCGGACGCGAAGGCGGCGAACGACTCCAGCTCGCGGTACTGCGCGAGGTCCAGCCGCAGCCGGCCGGCGACCTTCTTCATCGGCTTGACCTGCGCGGCGCCACCGACCCGGGAGACCGAGGTGCCCACGTTGATCGCCGGCCGGACGCCCTGGTTGAACAGGTCGGACTCCAGGAAGATCTGGCCGTCGGTGATCGAGATGACGTTGGTCGGGATGAAGGCCGAGATGTCGTTGGCCTTGGTCTCGATGATCGGCAGGCCGGTCATCGAACCGGCGCCCATCTCGTCGGAGAGCTTCGCGCAGCGCTCCAGGAGCCGGGAGTGCAAGTAGAAGACGTCGCCCGGGTACGCCTCGCGGCCCGGCGGGCGGCGCAGCAGCAGCGACACGGCACGGTACGCCTCAGCCTGCTTGCTCAGGTCGTCGAAGACGATGAGCACGTGCTTGCCGCCGTACATCCAGTGCTGGCCGATCGACGAACCGGCGTACGGTGCGATGTACTTGAAGCCGGCCGGGTCGGAGGCGGGCGACGCGACGATGGTCGTGTACTCCATCGCGCCGTGCTCTTCGAGGATGCCCTTCACCGACGCGATCGTGGATGCCTTCTGGCCGATCGCGACGTAGATGCAGCGCACCTGCTTCTTCGGGTCACCCGACTGCCAGTTGGCCCGCTGGTTGAGGATCGTGTCGATCGCGACCGTGGTCTTGCCGGTCTTGCGGTCGCCGATGATGAGCTGGCGCTGGCCCCGGCCGATGGCGGTCATCGCGTCGATCGCCTTGATGCCGGTCTGCAGCGCCTCGCTGACGCCCTGACGGGCCATCACGTTCGGTGCCTGCAGCTCAAGCTCGCGGAAGCCCTCGTTTTCGATGTCGCCCATGGCGTCGATCGGCTCACCGAGCGCGTTGACCACGCGTCCCAGGAACTTGTCGCCGACGGGCACGGAGAGCACCCGGCCGGTGCGCTTGACGCGCTGACCCTCCTCGATGCCAGCGAATTCGCCGAGGATCACGACACCGATCTCGCGGACGTCGAGGTTCAGCGCCACACCCAGCGTGCCGTCCTCGAACTCCAGCAGCTCGTTGGCCATGGTCGAGGGCAGGCCCTCGACGTGGGCGATGCCGTCGCCGGCATCGGCGACGGTGCCGACCTCCTCGCGGGAGATGTCGGGCGAATAGGAGGAGACGTAACGCTCAAGAGCGCCGCGGATCTCCTCCGACGAGATGGTCAGCTCGGCCATCCTCTGCTTCCTTCTGCCTCTGGGAACCGTGAGTGCTTCTGGGTTCGACGTTGGGTCTAGCGCTTCGCGAGCGCGTTTCGGGTGTCGGTGAGCCGGCGCAGGACCGTCCCGTCGTACAGGTCGGCACCGACCTGGACACTCATCCCGCCGAGGATCTCCGGTTGTACCAACTGCTTGACGGAGACTTCTCGACCGTACAGTTCCGAGAGCTTGGCGCCCAGACGGCGCTCCTCCTCGTCACTGAGCGGGGCGGCGACGGTGACGTACGCGACCTGCCGGTCACGCCGCTCGGCCGCCAGCTCGACCAGCCGGGTCAGCGCGGTCTCGAAGGAACGCCCACCGAAACCGCCGAGCGCCACCTCGACCAGCCGGACCGTGACCGGCTTGGCCTTGCCGGACAGGAGCGCGCGGGCCAGCTCGGCCCGCTGCGCCGCCGGCGCGACCACGTCGCCCAGCGCACCCGCGAGTCGCGGATCGCCGACGACGAGCTGGCCGAAGCGGAACAGCTCGTCTTCGACCTCGCCGAGGTCGCCGGCGCGATCGGCGCTGGCCAGCAGCGCCTCGACGCCCAGCCGCTCGCTGGCCTCCAGCAGCTCAGCCGGCGCCGACCAGCGGCCCTCGACGAGCGCGGTCACCTGCTTGAGGCTGGCGTCGCCGACCTTGCCGCGGATCAGGCTGCGGACCAGCTCGGTGCGGTCTTCGACCGGGCGGGCCGGGTCGGAGAGCGCCCGGCGCAGCCGCGGCTCACGCCGCAGCAGGTCGGCCACGGCGAGCAGGTCGTCGGCGGCACCCGCGATGGTTTCCGGCTTGGCCCTGCGGACGTACGCCTCCAGCCGCTCGGCGGCGGCGGCGTACGACTCCCGGCTGGCGGCCTGCATCAGCGCGCCCCGGCGCTCTCGAGGTCGCTCAGGAACCGCTCGACGGTGCCCTTGCGGCGCGCCTCGTCGGCAAGTGACTCACCCACGATCTTGCTCGCCAGGTCGACCGCGATGGTGCCGACCTCAGCCCGCAGCTCCCGGACGATGGTCTGCCGTTCGGCCGCGAGCTGCTCCTTGCCGGCCGCGATGATGCGGTCGGACTCCTCTCGCGCCTTTGCCAGGACGTCCTGCCGGATGCCTTCGGCGTCAGCGCGCGCGTCGTCGCGGATCCGGGCGGCGTCGGTGCGCGCCTCGGCCAGCTGGGCCTTGTACTGCTCGAGGAGCTGGTTGGCCTCGGCCTGCGCCGACTCCGCCCGCTTGATCCCGCCCTCGATGGCCTCGACCCGCGCCTTGAACGTCTGCTCCATGCGCGGGAAGACGAACTTCATGAGCACGTAGCAGAGGATGGCGAAAGCGACCGTGCCGACCACGATCTCTTGCCAGATCGGGATGATCGGGTTGTGCTCCTCGCCCCCCTCGGCGGCGAAAACGAACATGACTACCTCCCGGTCGCCGGTTGGCGGCTTAGACGTTGCCGGCCCAGACGAAGCCGAACGCGACACCCAGCAGGGCGAGCGCCTCGACGACGGCGAAGCCGATCCAGACGTACGGCAGGGTCAGCCGCGACGACTCGGGCTGGCGCGCGGTCGACTGGATGTAGCTGGCGAAGACCAGACCGACGCCGATGCCGGGGCCGATGGCCGCGAGACCGTAACCGATGGCGGCGGTGCTGCCAGTTACTTCGGCGAGCAACATGTGTGCTTTCCTCCTGCGTTATCGCGCGTGCACCTTCACGCGCGGACGACGATGACCTTACGAATCAGTGCTGTTCGGCGAGAGCACCCTGCACGTAGCTGGCGGTCAGGACCGTGAACACGTACGCCTGCAGGATGACCACCAGCGCCTCCAGGAAGGTGAGCGCGACCGCCATCGCCCAGGACACCAGCGAAACCGGCGCCAGCAGTGCGCTGGAGTTCAGCATCACGAAGCCGCCGAGCGTGAACACCAGCAGGATCATGTGGCCGGCGAACATGTTGGCGAAGAGACGGACCGCCAGCGTGAACGGGCGGAACAGGAACGTCGAGGCGAACTCGATCGGCACCAGGAGCGGCAGGATGTACCAAGGCGCCGGCGGGATCAGGGACGCCTTCATGTACTTGGCGAAGCCGTGCTGGCGGATGCCCACGTAGTTGAAGAGCACGTAGCTGATCACCGCGAGGATCGTCGGGAACGCGATGTGCGAGTTCGGCGACATCTGGATGCCCGGGACGATCCCGAAGAGGTTGGTGAGCAGGATGAAGCAGAACAGGGTGGTCAGGTACGGCGCGAAGCGCACACCCTCGTGCCCGATCATGTCCTTTGCGATGTTGTTCCGGACGAAGCCGTACACCGACTCGGCCAGCCACTGCCTCTTGGTCGGCACGAGCTGCGGGTTGCGGTAGGACACCAGGAAGAACACGATCAGCGCCGCGGCGGCGACCCATACCAGGATGGTGACCTTGGTGAGCCAGGGGTTGGTGCCGTCGACCACGGGGGGCAGGTAGAAGTCGTCAACGCTCGGTGGCCACGGGACCTCACTCGCGAGACTCCGTACGCTCATTGATCCTCCTCTAGGCGCCGAGCCGGCGGGCGATCAGGTAGACGCCACCCGCCGCGCCGACCATCGCCCCGATCCCGATGGGAACCCCGCCGAGATCGAGCCAACGATCGACCAGCCAACCGATGAAACCCCACACCGCGATACCGGTAATGAGGTATCCAATCGCCACCCATCCCTGACCGGCTCCGCCGTCAGGTTGTTGGGGGGGTTGGTCACCGGCCATGACGCGGCGAACCATATCAGGCGCGTTACCGGCGGATACGACTCACCCCCCACGCAAGGCACTTGTGCGGGCGCCGGGGATACTTGAGTCGTCTGTGCCCGTACGCTACTCCTCGATCGCCACTCCCGGGCCCCGGCTAGCCGGCCAGATTTTCGTAATCCACCAAATGTGCACGCCGGTCCACGCGACGACGCCCGCCGCGACACCCCAGCCCATCGGCACCAACCCGGCCCAGTCGGCCGTCGCGACGATCATCATTACGCCGCCCAGCAGGCTGTACTTCGCGACGTAGATGCCCAGTCCGAAGGGCAGAACGAGCTGCGGGTTGATCGCGTCGGCCCATGCGAGGACCACCGTCGAGATCGTGTAGCTGGCCGTGACGAGCGCCACGCCAACCGCCGCGCCGAGCGCACCGGCGGAGCCGCGGGTCAAGCCGCCGATTACGGCCGCGCCGACCATCACGACCGCTGACGCGGCGAGCAACACGGGCAGGTGGCGCAGGCGCCACCGTCGGTCACTGTTCATGCGTGGGGTGCTCATCGTGGATACGCCGGAAATTTGTGTACGAGATCTGCAACTTCTGCCCTTATTTGGCCGATTTCATCCGAGTCGTCGTCCGCCCGCACCGCCCGCGCGATGAGCGACGCGATCTGGCGCATCTCACCCTCGCGCATCCCTTGCGTCGTCACGCTGGGCGTGCCGACGCGCACCCCGGAAGCCACCATCGGCTTCTCCGGGTCGTAGGGGATCGCGTTCTTGTTCAACGTGATCCCGGACGCGTCGCAGCGCGTCTCCGCGTCTCGCCCCGTCACGCCGAGATCGCGCAGGTCGATCAGGGCCAGGTGGGTGTCGGTCCCCCCGGACACCGGGCGCATGCCTTCGCTCTCCAGCCCCGCGGCCAACGCCTGGGCGTTCTTCACCACCTGCGCGGCGTACGTCTGGAACTCCGGCAGCGCCGCCTCGCGCAGCGCGACCGCCTTCGCCGCCACGGCGTGCATCAACGGGCCGCCCTGCACGAACGGGAACACCGCCTTGTCGACGCGCTGCGCCAGCCCGGCGCGGCACAGGATCATGCCGCCGCGCGGGCCGCGCAGGACCTTGTGGGTGGTAAAGGTCACGACGTCGGCATAGGGCACGGGCGACGGGATCGCCTTGCCCGCCACCAGGCCGATGAAGTGGGCGGCGTCGACGAGCAGGTACGCGCCGACCTCGTCGGCGATCTGGCGGAACCGCACGAAGTCGATGAGCCGCGGGTACGCGGTCGCGCCGCAGATGATCATCTTCGGCTGGTGGGCGATGGCAAGCTCGCGCACCTCGTCGTAGTCGATCAGCTCGGTGTCGCGGCTGACGGTGTATCCGACCGTGGCGAACCACTTGCCGGAAAAGTTCACCTTGCTGCCGTGTGTGAGATGCCCGCCGTGCGGCAGGTCCATCGCCAACACCGTGTCGCCCGGCTGCAACAGCGCGGCGTACGCGGCCAGGTTGGCGCTGGCACCGCTGTGCGGCTGGAGGTTGGCGTGCTCGGCACCGAAGAGCTCCTTCGCCCGCTCGATGCCCAGTTCCTCCGCCTTGTCCACCTCGGCGCAGCCGCCGTAGTATCGCCGGCCCGGGTATCCCTCGGCGTACTTGTTGGTCAGCGTCGAGCCGAGCGCCGCGAGGACGGCCGGCGACGTGAGGTTTTCGCTCGCGATCAACTGGAGCCCGGAACGCACCCGATCCAGCTCGCCGAGGACCACCCCGGCGATCTCCGGATCGACCGCCTCAAGCTGGGCGAAGTCCGGCCCCCAGAACGTACTCATTGCCGCAGTCTAGGTCCGTCCCAGCGCTACCTGTTCGCTCGGCGGAGTGAACTGCTCCCTCGGCTCACCATTCAGCGCCGCCGCCATCGTGCGCGCCACCGCGATGATGACCTCGCGCTGCACGCGGCGTCTTGAGGTCGCCGGGCAGGTCGACGAAGGTGTCGCTGACCGCCTTGAGGCCGAGCCCGATGGCGGCGTTGGCCGGAAACGCGGCGTCGCAGCCAGCGCCACACCAGCGAGCACACCGCACATCAACAACTTGAGAGCCCCTCTCAGCCGCGACGATCACGGCGGGTGCGGTGGAGGAGGATCGCGTACGCGGCGCCAAACAGGACGATCAGCGCGGCACCGCCGCCGATCATCGGCAACGCGCTGGTGGCCGAGACCGGCTCCGGGTCGGCGGCGGCTGGCGGTGCTGCCGCCTCGGTGGCGGGCGCCTCCGTGACCTCGCCTGTGGCGGGGGCGCTTTCGCCGGCGGACGGTGCGACCTTCGTGGTCTTGGCCGCCTTGAAGATCACGTCCGAGCACGAGTAGTACGTGTCCGGAGTGTCGGAGTTCTGCCAGGCCGTGTAGATCAGGTGGCGCCCGGTCTTGTCCGATGGCAGCTCGCCTTTGATCCGGTACGCACCGCCGCGCATCGTGGGGTCCTTCGCCGTGAGGAACGGCTTCGTCTCCAGGTCGGACCAGGCCAGCGGCTCGGTCGGGTCGTAGCCGTCCCGCGTCACGAACAGCCGGAACGTCCCCTTGTGCGGAATCGTGCCCCGGTACGCGAACGTGAGGTCCGCGCCCGCCGTCAGCGTGGTGACCGGCCAGTCCTCGCGCGGCAGGTCCAGCCCCTGATACCGGCTCAGCCCGGCGCTGCACAGCTTGCCGTCCGGCACCACCTCGCGGTCACGGCCGTCGACGTTCGGGAGCCGCAGGTTGTCCCAGTCTTCGAAGTCGTTGCGGCTGGCCTTGCGCGCCGCCACGCAGGCTGCCATACCGGCGCTGTCGCCCTCCGCCCCGCAGGCGGCCAGCCGACTGACCGGATTGGTCAGCGCACCGTGTGCGGAGGCGGGCACGGGCGCGGCCAGCACGACTCCCGCCACGACGGCAAGCACCCGCAGCACCTTCACGGGAAGAGGTACGTACGACTGTCCCGGCGGGGTTCAACCCCGCGACGCGCCGGTGGTCAGGGGAGAGGGATCAGTGCGGTGGCCAAGGGGTGGAGGGTGTCTTCGATCTCGTCGGCCACCCGGCTGAACGTCTGGTCGCCGCGTCCCCACGGATCGTCGAGGTCGTCGGTGGGCAGGGCGGCGGTCGAGCCGCGTGCGGCGGCGACGGCCTCGACGAGGGCCACCCCGCGGGCGTACACGGCATCGGCCGTGGGCTCGGCGGGCGGCAGGGCCGACAGGTCGACACCGGCCAGGAGCCGGCCGAACTCGCCGAGCACGAACGTGCGGTCGGCCGCGTCCGGGCGCAGCGCGACGACGTACTCCTGCTGGTCGGCCGTCGCGGTCAGCACCAGATCGGCGGCGTCGATGAGGTCGGAGCGCAGCTTTCGGGCGAGGAAGCCGTTTACATCGCCACCGCGGGCGCGCACCTGCCGCGCGGCCGGCGGGTTCATCTCCTCGCCGGCGTGCCAGCCACCGGTGCCTGCGCTGTGGCTGTGCAACAACTCGTCGGCCGGGGGTGCCGCGCCCGCCTTCGCCAGCCGCTCGCGCACCGCGAGGACGAGCAGCCGTTCGGCCATGGGCGAGCGGCAGATGTTGCCCATGCACACGTGGAGGACGGTGAACGGCGGCACGTCACGGCTCCTGGTCGGGCCCGATGATGTCTGGCACCACGTCGCGCAGCTTTTCCAGCGGCACGGCGCCGTCACGCAGCACCTTCGGCACCTCGCCGGTCAGATCGACGATCGTGCTGGGCACCGGGTCGGGGCACTCCCCCGCCTCCAGGTAAACCCGCACGGCGTACCCCATCTGCTCCTGCGCCTCGGCGGCGGTGACCGCCGGTGGCTGGCCGGTCTTGTTGGCCGACGAGACGGCCATCGGGCCGGTCTCGCGCAGCACCTCAAGCGCCACCGGGTGCAGGGGCATCCGCACGGCCACCGTGCCGCCGGTGTCGCCGAGATCCCACTGGAGGCTCGGTGCGTGCTCGACGACGATCGTCAGCGCGCCGGGCCAGAACGCGTCAGCGAGCTCGCGAGCGGCCTTGGGCAGCATGAAGACCAGGCCGTCGAGCGTGTGTCGGGAGCCGACCAGCACGGGTGGGGGCATCTGCCGCCCGCGCCCCTTGGCGTCGAGGAGCGCCTTGACCGCGTAGGGGGTGAAGGCGTCGGCGCCGATGCCGTACACGGTGTCGGTGGGCAGCACGACGAGCTCGCCGTTCTTGACCGCCTCGATCGCTGCGGCGATGCCTCGGTCGCGATCGGCGAGCAACCGGCAGTCATAGAGCATCACGAGGAGTTAGTCTGCCATGCCCAATGGCTCGGCTGCGCACTCGCTCCGCTCCTCGGGCCGTGGCCGGCCCTGCGATGCTCACTCGCTGTCGCCTCGCGTGCGCGACGCGGTCGTGAAGCGCGGGCGGCCCGCCAGGTCCTGATGGTCAATTACGTCGGTGAAGCGGCCGTCGGCGCGCAGCAGCTCCGGCACGGCGTCACCGTGCGTGTCGTCGTGCTCGACGCCGAACCGGCCGCCGCCGCGCAGGAGGGTCGCGGCCCGCGCGATCACGGGCCGGATGACGGCAAGGCCGTCCGCGCCGGCGAAGACGGCATCCTCCGGGTCGTGGTCGGCCACGTCGGCGGGTACGGCGGCGGCGGTCGGGACGTACGGCGGGTTGCACAGAACCAGATCGACCCGGCCGTCGAGCTCCGTGAGCACCGCCGGGTCGCTCGCGTCGCCCGCCACCACCCTGACTCCGGTACCGCCGGCGTTGCGCCGCAGCCACTCCAGCGCGGCCGGGGAGCGCTCGACGGCGTACACGGTGGCGCCGGGCACCTCCTGGGCGACGGCGAGCGCGATGGCTCCTGAGCCGCTGCACAGGTCGACGACGATCGGGGCAGGGCCGGATCCCTGGATGCCCCAGCCGGCGAGCAGTTCGGTCTCCGGACGCGGCACGAACACCCCCGGGCCGACCGCCAGTTCCAGATACCGGAACGGCGCCGCGCCCACCAGGTGCTGCACGGGCTCGCCAGCGGCCCGCCGCGCGACGAGGGCCCGGTAGGCCGTGAGCTGCTCGGGAGTGAATCCGCCGGCGATGGCGAGCCGCCCGCGCGGCACGCTCAGCACGTGCGCGGCGAGAAGTTCCGCGTCGACCCGAGCCGACGGGAGCCCCGCATCCGTAAGCGTGATCGTGGCAGAACTCACCGCGTGCAACACCCTCGTCCGTTCCGTCCCTTCGACTGGCTGTTCCGTATTCCCTGTCACTAGATAATCATTGGGTACTGGGCTCGGTGTGTTGATCCAAGGGTTGGAGGAGTTGCGTGGGTTGGCTCGACCGGGTCACCGATCAGGCCGAAACACTCAAGCGGGCCCGTGTGCTTCAGGAGCAGAGCCGCTCCGCTGAGGCGTGCGCCCTCCTGGACCGGGTGCTCGCCACCACCAGCGACAAGCACACCCGCGCAGACGCGCTGGTGCAGCGGCTCTCCGCCCTGATCAACCTAGGGCGTACGGCGGAGTACACCACGGCGGTCGAGGAGACGAACCACGCCGTCCGCGACCTGAACGAGCCGCTGCTGTACGGCAACCTCAACGCGCTCGCCGCCCTCGCGGCTCAGCACCAGGGCGCGCTGGAGCGGTGCGTCACCCACCTGGTACGCAGCGCGCGGGCGATGACGACGGTCGAGTACGTCGACTGGGACACCGCCATCGCGTGGAACGACCTCGCCATGGCGTACTCGTACCTCGGGTTCCACGGGCACGCGCTGGGCGCCATCGACCGGGCCCGGCAGGTGGCGGCCGCCGCGAGCCTGCCGGCGGAGACGTTCGCCGCACCCGGCATCCGGCTGCGCAACGCGGTGACCCTCGATCACAACGGCGACACCGACGGCTGCCTTCGGGTGCTGCGCGACATCACCACCGACGCGGAGCGCTTCCTCGACCGGGACGGGGGCGCCAAGCTGCGGCCGAGCGGCCGAGCGGCGTACGGGTACGCGATCGTGCGACGCGCCGCGCTGGGTGAGCCTCCCGCGTCACCGCAGGCGGCGATGCGCCTATTGGCCGACGGCGGCGACGGCGCCCGGGCCCGCGACCTGCGGATGCTGGGCGAGATCTGCCTGGCGATCGCGGCGAACCGTCCGATCGAGGCGCTGACCCGGCTGGAGACGGTGCAGGTGTCCGCCGAGACGGTCGGCGCGGCGGAGCACCTGCGGCTGCGCAGCCTCGCGTACGCCCGCGCCGGTGACCACGCGGCGGCGCACCGGGCCGACCGGCACGCGTTCCGGCTGGCGGCGCAGCGCAACGACCGCCTCCGCGACGTGTACGTCGAGGGCATCGCGGCCCGGCTCGACCACGAGGACATGCGCAAGACCGTGTCCCGCTACCAGGGCGAGGCCCTGACCGATCCGCTCACCGGGCTGGCCAACCGCCGCCACTTCGAGCACTACGTAGCGGCGATGCTGGCGCGCGGCGAGCGGGCCACGATCGGCGTCTGCGACCTCGACGGGTTCAAGGCGGTCAACACCGCGCACGGGCACCTCTCGGGCGACCTGGTGCTGCAGCGCGTCGCCGGGGTGATCAACAGGGTGATGCGCCGGGGGGACTTCGTGGCGCGGTACGGCGGTGACGAGTTCGTGGTGGTGCTGCCGGGCGCCGGGATGACCGAGGCCACCGAGGTTGGCCGGCGGATCAGCGTGGCGGTGGCGGGCGAAGACTGGGAGTCGCTGGTGCCGGGCACACCGGTGGGCGTCAGCGTCGGCTTCGCCGACCTCAGCGGTGCCAGCGCCAACCTGCGCGAGGTGCTGGGCACCGCGTTCGAGATCGCGGACCGCGAGATGCTGCGCGCGAAGCCACAACCGTCCGCGAAGCGCCGGGCCGCGGCTTCTTAGTGGCGGGTCAGCTCCGTCTCACCGGACAGGCGGGCCTGCCGGTCCGCCTCGGTCAGCGCGTCGAGTACCCCGTCAAGGTCGCCGGCCAGCACGAGATCGAGGTTGTACGCGGTGAAGCCGATCCGGTGGTCGGTGATCCGGTTCTGCGGGAAGTTGTACGTGCGGATGCGCTCGGACCGGTCGACGGTGCGCACCTGTGAGCGGCGTGCGTCGGAGGCCGCCGCGTCGGCCTGCTCCTGGGCTGCGGCGAGCAGCCGGGCGCGCAGGATGCGCATGGCCTGCTCGCGGTTCTGGAGCTGGCTCTTCTCGTTCTGGCAGGAGACGACGATGCCGGTCGGCAGGTGCGTGATGCGTACGGCGGAGTCGGTGGTGTTGACCGACTGGCCGCCGGGGCCGGACGACCGGAAGACGTCGATGCGCAGCTCGTTGGGGTCGATGGTGACGTCGACATCTTCGGCCTCGGGCAGCACGAGGACACCAGCGGCGCTGGTGTGGATGCGCCCCTGCGACTCGGTGACCGGCACCCGCTGTACGCGGTGGACGCCGCCCTCCCACTTGAGCCGCGACCAGACTCCGTGGCCGCCGTCGGGCACCCCCTTGGTCTTGACCGCGATCGAGCAGTCCTTGACGCCTCCGAGGTCGGAGTCCTGCGAGTCGATGACCTCGGTGACCCAGCCGCGGCGCTCGGCGTAGCGGAGGTACATGCGCAGCAGGTCGCCGGCGAAGAGCGCGGACTCCTCGCCGCCCTCCCCCGCTTTGATCTCGACGATGACGTCCTTGGCGTCGTGCGGGTCGCGCGGGATGAGCAGCTCGGCCAGGCGCTCTTCGAGCACCGGCAGGCGCCCGGCGATCTCGTCCGCCTCCGAGGCGAACGACGGGTCTTCGGCGGCCAGTTCGCGGGCCGCTTCGAGGTCGGCGCGGGCCTGGTCAAGCTCGCCGGCCGCCTTGTGCAGCGGCGCGAGCACGGCGAAGCGCCGGCCGACCCGCCGAGCGGTCGCCTGGTCAGCGTGGATCGCGGGGTCGGCGAGCCGCTTCTCAAGGTCGGCGTACTCGTCCAGCAGCGCTGCCAGGCGTTCGTTGCTCATCTGCGTACCCCTCGCTTCTTGGACACGACACATAAGAAACGGCGCCCACCCTCGATAGTCGAGGGGGGCGCCGTCGGGGTAGCTACTTGGCCTTCTTGGCGGCAGCCCGTGCGTACTTCTGCTGGAACTTGGCGACGCGGCCGGCGGTGTCGAGCACCCGCTGCTTGCCCGTGTAGAACGGGTGGCAGGCGCTGCACGTCTCGACGTGGATCGAGCCGTTCTTCGCCGTGCTGCGCGTCGTGAAGGCGTTGCCACAGGAACACGTGACCTCGGTCACGGCGTACTGCGGGTGGATTTCGGGCTTCATGTCGCCGCGGTCCTTTCGTATGTGGTCGCCGGGTCGCCCAGATGCGGACGTGAACCGGAACCTTGGCCGATTGACCAGTGTGCCATGGCTGGCCACCCTGCCCAACGTCGGGGAGGCTGGGGGCATTCCCAGCCTGTCATGCTGGAGACGATGGGGCGCTGCTGCGGGTCGGTGCCAGCGTGTGCGTCGACGACACCAACCTGCCCGCCCGCACGGTCCGGGAGTGGGCGGAGGTGGCGGCCCGGCTGGGCGCCACCTTCGAGGTGCACGTTCCAGGTGGCGGAGGGCGACTTCTAGGCCAGCGCGATGGCGGCGGTGGCCGTCGAACCGTTGACCGCCACGGACAGCACGACCGACCCCTTCGACCGCAGTGCTGTCAACCGACCGCTGGTCGGATCGAACCACGCCACGTGCCACGGTCGCACGCCCGCCGCCGATCCGATGTGGACACCCGGCGATGCGGCCCAGTCCGCGCTCACCGGTGGGGCGACCGGCACCTGCCGGCCCGCCTGGGTCACGGTGGCCGACACGCTCACCGGCGTACCCCGCGGCGCGCTGGCGGGCGCCGTGATGGCCAGAGCGTCCACGTGTGCCCGGGTCTCCGCCTCGATCTCGCCCCGCCGCTCGACTCCAAAGAGCGTCCAGCCGGTGAAGCCACCGAGGTGCGGCGCGGTCGACGGGTTCTTTCCGGAGTTGCCGTTGACGAGGTACGGCACACCGTCGACCCGGTCGGCGTGGAAGGTGCCCACGTGCGCCCCGACGAACATCGCGTCCTTGCCGGTGCGGCGCTCGAAGTCGGCGAGCCACTGCTCCTCCAGCGCCGCTTCCTTGCGGTCGCCGAGCTGGCTGGCCTTCGCCGGTGTGGGGTCGCGCGGCGGGTGGTGGTGCAGCACGACCACCGAGCGGACCGCCCGGTCGGAAGCCGCCGAGTCCAGGGCCGACCGCAGTAGCTTCACCTGCTCGAAGCCGCTGCCACGCAGGGTGCCGGTCGACGAGTTGAGGGTGACGAACCGGACGCCCTTGTGGTCGAACACCCGGTTGGTCGCGCCGAAGACGGCCGAGAAGTTGGTGATGGGCGCGCCCATGATCTCGTGGTTGCCGGGCACGTAGTAGTACGGCAGCTCGCCAGCCAGCTCCTCGTCGAGGAGGCTCTTGGCCAGGGCGAAGTCGGCCGGGTACGCCGTGTCGACGAAGTCGCCGTTGATGATCAGGAAGTCGGGCCGGGCGGCCTTGACCTCGCGGAGGGTGCGACGCGCCTGCGCGACGACGTCGCTGTCGGGTGCGGCGGCGACGAACTGGGCGTCCGACATCACCGCGAACCGCCAGTCGGCACCCGCCACCGTGCCGTCCCGCACGACCACCTTGTCGGTGCGCGGCTCCTCGGCCGGCTGGGCCACGGTGGGCGGCACCTTCGCCACGATGTCGTCGATGACGATCTCGCTGGTGTAGGCGGCGGTGGGCACCGTCTCCGCGACGTAGAAACGCCGGATGCGCACGGGATACTGCACACCGGGCGGCACGGCCATCTCCACGTACCGCCAGCCGGTCCACGTCAGGAGCGGCCCTCGGAGCACGTGCTGCTGGTCGAGCGCGTCGTGCAGGTGCAGGCTCGGCCACTCGCCCTTGCCGTTGCTGTGGATCCACATGCCGAACGCCTGTGGCTGCCCGGGCACCTGGATCCAGGCGGGCGGGTTGGCGTACGCGGCCCGGGTGCCGGTGGAGAGGCTGAAGTCGTACGACATCTTGAGGCCGGTGCCGGTGTGGCCCTCGGTCGGTGCCACCGAGCCGGCGGCGCGGGCGTGGCTGAACGTCCAGCTCGCGGCGTCGTCGAATCCGGCCACCGGCACGTCCTCCAGGCCCACGGTCACGGGCACGGCCACCGTGGAGCGTCCGACATGGACGGTGACGAGAGCGCCGCCGACGTCCTTCTTCGCCTGCACCGAGAATCGTCCGTCCGCGGTCGGCGTGACCTCGAGCAGCGACGAGTCGTACTCCAGCCGGACGTCCGCCGGCTCGATGGGCGCGTCGTTGCCGTCGGCGTCGAATCCGACCACCCCGAACACGCTCGCGCCCGGCAGGCTGATCCGGTCCACCGTGGTGTCGATCCGGTCGAGCGGTCCCAGCACGTTGAGCTTGACGGACCCCGAGGCGCCACCCCGGTGGGCGGTTACGGTGGCGGTGCCGGGGAGCATGGCGCGGAATACTCCATCGCGCTCGATGTGCCCGCGCGTCGCCCACCATCTCGGCTCGCCCTTGGCCGGGCCGTACGTCTCGTCGTAACCGGTCGCGGTCAATCGCCGGGTCAGGCCGGGAAACACACCATCGGCCGTGGACTCGACCCAGTACCCCTTGAGCCGTCCCGAGCCGGCGGCCGCGTACAGGGCGAGCCCGTTCGGCACCGGACGCTCCGAGCCGTCGGATGGGCTGTTCTCCACCCGCACGCCGGCCTCGCCGGGCTCGCGGGCCAGCATCGTGGACGATCCGCCGCCGTCGAGGTTGAGCGCGTTGTGCGCCCCCAGTTCGGCCATGAGGCGGCCCAGCTCGGTCAGCGTCACGCCGCGGCTGTCGGCCTGCCGACCGTCGACCGTGAGCAGGTACATGCGCCGGCCGTCCGCGGAGAAGCCGACGGCGGTACGCGGCTCGGGCGTGACGTCGCCGATGTCCTGCGGCACGCCGTCCTTGACCAGTACCTGCCGGCCGCCGACCGCCGCGTTCAACCGGGAGCCGTCGGAGGACTTCGGGGCGTACGCCACGTCGACCGGGTCGCCGACCCGCACGCCCGCGAGCGCGTCGGCGCCCGCGTCCCGGCCCAGCAGGATCGTGGTGCCGGCGGGGATCGGGCCGGATCCGGCGGCATCGCGCACCTCGGCGACCACGCCGCCGCTCAGTACGACCTCGGTGACCCGGGACGCGCTCTCGACCGCGCGCTTGCGGTCGTACGAGCCCCACAGCGCCGTGAACGCGCCGGCGCCGCCCGGCTGCACGATGTTGTTGAACTGGGTCAGCACGACCCGGGTGCCGTCCGGCAGCGTGGCAGTACCGTCGAAGTGCACCTCGACGACCCGGCCAACGCCGTCGGCGGTGATGCCGACTGCGTTGTTACGCCCCTGGATCGGCGACTGGATGAGCTGTCCGCTCTGGATGCCGATGCCTTGGGCGGCGCCGGAGTTGTTGATGTCGAAGAAGTCGCCGTTGACTGCGGCCACCGCGCGGGTGCGGTCGGCGGCGGCGCGCAGCGGCTCGGTCTTCGCGACCGCTCCGGAGTTGAGGTAGTCGACCTTGAGCTTGCCGGACAGGTCAGCGGTGAGCGCGTCGGCCCGCAGCCAGCCGGCCGCGTGGTACCGGTCGAAGGAGGTCAGCGTCAGCCCGGGCGCGACCGGCCTGGTCCGCTTGTCGGTCTCGATGTCGTCGAAGGCGTCGACCGCGGCGGCCGGGACGGCCGAAGCAGCCGAAGCAGGCGCCGCGACCGGGACCAGACCCAGGGCGAGCAGGGACGCGAGAGCGAGACGCGCGACACGCATGTCCGCCATCAAACCGGATGTTGCCGATAACTTTCAAGAGACGTCAGGCGAAGCGAAGGAAAATTACAGAGTGTAGAAGTTCGGGCGCTCGTCCGCTTCGTGGTAGTACCGGTGGAATCACGGGCGTGATGCCCCCCGACATCGGCGGCACGATCCACGTCAAGTCGGCGGGCACCTGCCGCCCGGCCCGCTGACAGAAAAGCACGCGGCCCGTGACCGGACCGCGTGCTTTTACTGCTGAGTGTGCTTTTTACTCGCCCGGCGTCGACTTCGCGATCTGCATCAGGAACTCGATGTTGGTCCGGCTCTGCTTGAGCCGATCAAGCAGCAGGTCGAGCGCGGCCTGCGAATCCAGCGAGCCCAGCACCTTGCGCAGCTTGTGCGAGATGGCGAGCTCTTCCGGCGCGAGCAGGATCTCTTCCTTACGAGTGCCGGAGGCGTTGAGGTCGACGGCCGGGAAGACCCGCTTGTCGGCGATCTTCCGGTCGAGCTTGAGCTCGGCGTTGCCGGTGCCCTTGAACTCCTCGAAGATCACCGTGTCCATCATGGATCCGGTCTCCACCAGCGCGGTGGCGAGGATGGTCAGCGAGCCACCGTTTTCGATGTTGCGCGCCGCGCCGAGGAACCGCTTCGGCGGGTACAGCGCGGTCGAGTCGATACCACCCGACATGATCCGGCCACTGGCCGGCGCCGCCAGGTTGTACGACCGGCCGAGCCGCGTGACCGAGTCGAGCAGCACGACCACGTCGTGGCCCAGCTCGACCAGGCGCTTCGCCCGCTCGATGGCCAGCTCGGCGACCGTGGTGTGGTCGGACGGCGGGCGGTCGAAGGTCGCGGCAACGACCTCGCCCTTGACCGACCGCTGCATGTCGGTGACCTCTTCGGGCCGCTCGTCGACCAGCACGACCATCAGGTGGCACTCGGGGTTGTTGCGCGTGATCGCGTTCGCCAGCGCCTGGAGCACCATCGTCTTACCGGCCTTGGGCGGCGAGACGATCAGCGCACGCTGCCCCTTGCCGATCGGCATGATCAGATCGATGATCCGCGTCGTCAGGATGTGCGGCTCGGTCTCGAGACGCAGCCGCTCCTGCGGGTACAGCGGGGTGAGCTTGTAGAACTCGGGCCGCCGACGCGCCTCGTCGGGATCCATCCCGTTGATGGTGTCGAGCCGGACGAGCGGGTTGTACTTGTCGCGGCGCTGCTCGCCCTCGCGGTTCGCGCGCACCGCACCCGTGACGGCGTCGCCCCGACGCAGGCCGTACTTCTTGACCTGGGACATCGAGACATAGACGTCGTTGGGGCCCGACAGGTAGCCGGTCGTGCGGACGAACGCGTAGTTGTCGAGCACGTCGACGATGCCGGCGACCGGGACGAGCACGTCGTCCTCGTTCACCTGCGGCTCGTTGCCGCCACCGCCGCCGCCCTCACCGCGCTCGTTGCGGCCGCGCCGACGGTCACGGAAGCGGCTGCGCCGGCTGCGGCGGCCACCGCCCTCACCGTCGTCGTCGCCCTCGGCGTCAGCGTCACGCTGGCGGTCGTCACGCGGGCGGTCGTCACGCTGACGGTCATCACGCGGGCGGTCATCACGCGGGCGGTCATCACGCTGACGATCGCCGCGCTGACGGTCACCACCACGGTCACGACCGTTGCGCTGCTCGCGCTCCCCCCGCTCAGCGCGCTCACCGCGCTCGGCGGGCGCCTTGTCAGTGGTCTCCTGGCGGGACTCCGGCTGGCCGGACGAGCGCGGCTCGGCCTGGGCCGCGCGGGACTCCGCCTGGCCGGACGAGCGCGACTCGGCCTGGGCCGCGCGGGACTCCGGCGGACCCGCCGCACGGCTGGCGCGACGGGACGAGCGGACCTCGCCGTCGGGCGAGGACTCCTGCGCGTCGCCGCCTCGGCGCTCACCGTCGCCGCTGTCGCGCACCTCGGCGCGTACTTCTTCCCGGGCCGGCGCGGCCGCGGCCGCGACCTCGGCCCGCTGGCGCGGGGCCCCGCTGGTCGACGCCGTAGCGGTGGAACCGCCGCCCTGGCGCTCGGAGATAGCGGCGATCAGCTCGCCCTTGCGCATCCGGGCCGTACCGGAGATGCCGAGCGACGTGGCCAGGCTCTGGAGCTCCGGCAGCAGCATCGCGGACAGCCCGGTGCCGGTGCGCCGACGGCGCGTGGCGGTGGTGGACTGCTCAGCGACGTTGGAGACATCCGACGTCACGTCGGTGGTGTCGCTCAATGGATTCCTTCCCTCGATAGGCCGGGGCTGCCCGGATGGCGAAGCATGGTGGCCGGGCGGCCTCGGTGCCCCCCGCCTCGCGAAGCTATGGCGGGAGTCTGTAACACAGCAGCGGCGGGCCTAGGCAGGGGTAAGACGAGCTGACCACCGAAAGCTTCGGGGTGCGCCGCCACGCAGAAATCGCTTTGCTTCGCGGCTGTGCTAGGCCTAGAGCGTAATCAACTCATCCGACCTGCGGCAACAGTGTCCCGCTCGGCGTGTCCCAGTGTACCCCTTCGACCGAGGCACCGGTGACATCCACCGTCAACTCGCGCATCCGCCAGCCTATTCCCGCATCGAACCCGGTCGGCACAGGCGTCAACGCCAGCACTGTCGGTCCCGCGCCACTGACCACAGCCGCCACGCCCGCCGCACGCAGCGCGTCGACCAGGGCCGCGGTCGCGGGCATGCCCGGCGCCCGGTAGCCCTGGTGGAGCCGGTCCTCGGTCGCGGGCAGCAGCAGCGCGGGATCGCTGGTCAGGGCATGGACCAGGAGCGCCGCACGGCCCGCGGTCAGCGCCGCGTCCGCGTGCGGCACGGTCTCGGGCAGCGCCGCCCGGGCCTCCGCGGTCAGCCCGCGCTGCTCGGGCACAAAAACAGTCGGTTGTACGCCATCCGCCGGGGCCAGGGTGACGGCGATCGATCCGGTCTCCTCCGTCCACGCGATCGTGAACCCGCCAAGCAGACAGGGCGCCACGTTGTCGGGGTGGCCTTCGAGGCGCGCCGCCAGTCGCAGCGCCGCGGCGTCGTCTAGCCGCGCGCGGCCGTCGACCGTCAACGCGCGGGCAAGTTGCAACCCGGCAACGATCGCCGCCGACGACGAGCCGAGGCCGCGCGCCTGCGGGATCCGGTTGACGCATTCGACGTCGACGCCGGCGGGCCGCTCCCCCAACTCGTCGAACGCGGCCAGCATCGCCCGCACGACGAGGTGTGTCTCGTCGCCGGGCAGGTCCCCGGCCCCTTCCCCGGTGACCGAGACCCGGAACCCGGTCGAACCGACCCGCGCCGAAACCTCGTCATAGACAGAGAGCGCCAGGCCGAGCGCGTCGAACCCAGGCCCCAGGTTCGCGCTGGTGGCGGGCACCCGAACGCGGACGCGTCCTTCGACGAAGTTCACGCCGGCATCGTACCGCCAGGCGATCTTGCGATTGTCGTGCCTGAATGTCCGGTTTGACGGATGAAAGAGTGGCGAGAGCCGTGCAACCGATGCGGGCCGTCGTGCGCACCTACCCCCTGAAGGGAGTTCGATGCGCGACGACGATGTGGAACGGCAGCGGTTCACGGAGTACTTCAGCGCCCGCCGAGAGGCGGTACGCCGGACGGCGTACCTCATGTGCGGTGACTGGCACTGGGCCGACGACCTGACCCAGTCGGCGTTCATCCGGCTGGCAGACGGCTGGCACCGGATCCGCGACGCGCAGGCGGTGGACGCGTACCTGCGCACCTGCCTGGTCCGGGCGTTCCTATCGGAGACCCGCCGGGTGTGGCGACGCCGGGAACGTTCGGTCGCCGAGCCACCCGACGTCGCGGGTGACGACGACGCGGAGGCCGTGGCGCGCCGGCTGCTCTTCGCCCGCGCACTGACCGAGGTGCCGCCACGCCAGCGGGTGACCCTGATCTGCCGCTTCTACCAGGGCCTGGACGTGACGGAGACGGCCGCGGCACTGGGCTGCTCCGAGGGCACGGTCAAGAGCCAGACGGCGCGCGGGTTGGCAGCGCTGCGCCGGGCACTGGGCGACGCAGTGGTTCCGCCAGCCGAGTTGGTCTCCGTGAAAGGGGGGTCGATATGACGGGGTTGCGAGAGATGTTCGAGGATCTGGCGGAGTCACCACCGCCGCCTAGCCAGGTCACCGGCGACGAGATGTACACGGCGGGCCGGCAGCGCCGCAGGCGGCGTACGCGGATCATCAAAGCGGTCACGACGCTGGCCGTGACCGCGGTGGCCGCTGCCGCCGCGAGCGTCGTGAACGTGATGTCGCCGCCGCCGGAACCGGCCGGCGGCAGTGACCCGCTGCCCGCCGGAAACATCAACTGGACCGGCGCCGCGGACGCCCGGCACCTGTACGCGGCGGTTCAGGCATGTCCGGACCAGT
The DNA here is from genome assembly GCF_036906915.1 of Micromonospora sp. CPCC 206061. NCBI lineage: Bacteria > Bacillati > Actinomycetota > Actinomycetes > Micromonosporales > Micromonosporaceae > Micromonospora > Micromonospora sp. CPCC 206061. The sequence goes on along the minus strand of NZ_JBAKHX010000011.1, from coordinate 63,320 downwards.
CGTGCAGCAAGGTGCTCACGCAGCTCTACTTCTCCGACAACGGCGGGCAAGGCTGGACACCGCGAGGCGATGCGATCATGCTCGTCGACGCCACCGTGGTAGGCCCCTCGACGCTGGTCGCCACCATCGCCGGGAAAGCCGCTCCGAGCGTGAGCACCAACGGCGGCCACACCTGGACGCTCGCGCAGCGGCGCTCCCCAGCCGCGGCCGTCCCGCCTGGCGCCGCCCTCTTCTGCTGGACCGAGTCCGACAGCAGTTGGTGCCGCCCGTACGTAGTCGACCCCGCCGGTGGATGGTTCGCGGCGCTGACGAAGCCTCCCGCACTGGCGCAGCAGGCCCAATGGGTACGCGCCGGTGACCGGCTCTGGGCGGCGGGCACCAACACGAATGGGCAGCCGGCGGTCGCAGTCAGCACCGACGCGGGCCGCACCTGGTCGACCAGGACCCTGGCGTGCCCGCGCCAGGAGTGCTCGGCAGTGGTGACGACGACCGCCGACGGCAATACGGCGTACGCGGTCGTCACCGCCCCGTACATCCGGATCGTGTACCGCGGCGGGGTAACGGGCGGCTGGACGAGGATGAGCACGCAAAAAACGGCCGACAAAGGCGGGGTCGGTGGAGAGCGCTCGTTCGTGACCGCCGACGGCACCCACGTCCTGTACGACAGCGTGCCGGTCGGGGTGCTCGACGGCCGGAGCTTCTGGGCGAACAGCGGGCCGGACACCCCGTACCAGCGGGTGGCCATGGAGGGCCTCCCCGCGACGGTCTACCCGATCCTGCGGACACCGGACGGCTGGTTCTTCACGCATAGCTACGGCCGGGAACGCGCCCTGTACGGATCCGCCGATGGCCGGCACTGGTCGGTCATCCCATCCACCCTCACCAAAGAGTAGGAAGAGGATGAAACAGGTACTCGTCGGGGCGGCTGCCCTGGCATGCGCACTCGCCCTCGCCGCCTGCGGGTCGGAGAAGTCGCCCGAGGTCGCCTCGGCGGCCGGAGCCTCCGGCGCGCCAGGCGCAGCGGCCACCACCGACGCGGTCGCCAAATTCGTCGAGTCGAGGCGGCAGTGGGCCCGCTGCATCCGCGAACAGGGCTTCGACGTGCCGGACCCGGACGCCAAGGGGCGCATCACGTTCGCCGAGACCGCCGAGGAGAACCGCAAACTGAAGGCCGACCCGAAGTGGTTGGCCGCACAGGAGGCGTGCAAGGAATTCATGACGGAGATACCCGAGGAGCTGGAGCCCAAGGCCGAACCGCTCACCGCCGAGCAGATCGCCAACGCGCGCAAGTACTCGGAGTGCCGGCGCGCCAACGGGTCCCCCGACTTTCCCGACCCGGGGCCAGACGGCTACCTCCCCGAGGGCTGGGGCCGCGAACTCAACCCGCAGGAGCAGATCGCGGACAACCGCTCGGCGCAGATCTGCGAACCGGTCCACCGAGGGGATCCGCCGGCATCGCCCGATCCCAACCAGACGGCGGGCGGATGAGCCGCGTCCGCGTCGCGGTCGTCTCCGGTGCCGCGCTGGCTGCCCTCGCGGTGGCCGGCGTCGCCACCCTCGGGCTGGGCGGCCGCGACGGAGACGCCGCGGAGCCCGGCCGCACCGGCCCAGCCGCCACGGTCCCGGTCACCCGGCAGACCCTCGTCGAGTCGGTGTCGGCGGCCGGGGAACTCGGGTACGGCGCGGCCACCCCGCTCGCCTCGACCGCGACAGGCACGGTGACCTGGCTGCCCGAGCCGGGCGCGACGGTACGCCGCGGCGAGGCGCTGCTGCGGGCCGACGAGACGCCGGTCGTGCTGCTGTACGGGGCGCTGCCGATGTATCGGGCGCTCGCCGAGAACGCCAAGGGTGGCGACGTCGAGCAGCTGGAGAAGAACCTGTCGGCGCTCGGATACACCGGGTTCACTGTGGACGAAGAGTTCTCGAAGGCCACCACGGCGGCCGTGAAACGCTGGCAGAAGGAGCTGGAGCTGCCGGAGACCGGCATGGTCGAGAAGGATCGTGTGGTGTTCGCGCCGGGCGCGGTGCGCATCGCCGAGCGGCTGGTCCGCGTCGGTGCCAGCGCCACCGGCGACGTGGTCTCGTACACCGGCAGCACCCGTGGCGTCACGGTGTCGACCGACGCCTCGAAGGCGGGCTGGGCGCGCAAGGGCACCAAGGTGACCGTCACACTGCCCGACGGCAAGGCGGTGCCGGGCTCGGTCAGCGCTGTCGCCGACGCGACCCAAGGCGCGGAGGGCGCGGAGGGTGGCGACTCGGCGGGCTCCACGGTGGAGGTTTCCATCGCCATTGCTGACCAGAAGGCGCTCGGCAAGCTGGAGCGCGGTGGCGTGACCGTACGGTACGTGGCGAAGGAGCGCAAAGACGTGCTCACCGTCCCGGTCAACGCTCTGCTGGCGTTGGCAGAGGGCGGATACGGCCTCGAAGTCGTGTCGGACACCGGCCCACGCGTCGTCGCCGTCGAGGTCGGGCTCTTCGCGGAAGGCCGCGTCGAGGTCTCCGGCGAGGGCCTGGGCGGCGGCGCCCTGGTGGGGGTGCCTGAGTGAGCGAACCTGGCGGCCCGTGTGTGGTGGAGCTGTCCCGGGTCAGTAAGGCGTACCCGGGCGGCGTCACCGCGCTGCGCGAGGTCGACCTGCGGATCGGGTACGGCGAACTGGTGGCCGTCGTCGGACCGTCCGGCTCGGGAAAGTCGACGATGCTGCACCTCGTCGGCACCCTCGACAAACCGTCGACCGGCACCGTGCGGATCGACGGGCACGACGTGTCGGCCCTCTCCGACCGGCAGGTGTCCACATTGCGCGCTCGCCGGATCGGCTTCGTCTTCCAGCAGTTCCACCTCGCCTCCGGAGTACCCGTGCTCGACAACGTCGCCGACGGACTGCTCTACGCGGGCGTACCCAGAAAGGAACGGCGGCAGCGGGCGGAGGCCGCGCTGAACCGCGTGGGCCTCGGACACCGGCTGCGCCACCGGCCGCACGAGCTCTCCGGTGGCGAGCGCCAGCGGGTGGCGATCGCGCGGGCGGTGGTGGGCGAGCCGGCGCTACTGCTCGCCGACGAACCCACCGGAAACCTGGACTCGGCGTCCGGCGCTGCTGTGCTGGAGCTGCTGCGCGGGCTGCACGCCGCCGGCACCACGATCGTGATCATCACCCACGACGGCCAGATCGCCGACTCCCTGCCTCGGCAGATCCGGATGCGCGACGGGCAGGTGGTGGCATGAGGCCGGCACGGCTCGGGCCCACCGACATCGTCCTGCTCGGGGCGGCGGGGCTGCGGTCCCGCCCGCTGAGGGTCTTTCTCTCCGCGCTCGGCATCGCCATCGGGATCGCAGCGATGCTCGCGGTGGTCGGCATCTCCACGTCGAGCCGCGCCGAGTTGGACCGAACCCTCGCCCAGCTCGGCACCAACCTGCTGACCGTCGCGCCGGGCGAGACGCTGTCGGGCGACGACGCGGCCCTGCCCGAAGAGTCGATCGCCATGATCGGGCGGATCGCACCGGTCGAGACGGTCAGCGCCACCGCCACCCTGGAGGTGTCCGTGTACCGGAACGACCACGTCCCGCGCGGGCAGACCAGCAGCGTCGAGGTGATGGCGGCCCACACCGACCTGCCCTCGACCGTCGGCGCCACAATCCACAGTGGATCATGGCTGAGCCCGGTCACGGCCACGTATCCGGGCGTCGTGCTCGGCGACACCGCGGCACGCCGGCTCGACCTGCCCGGCATCGGCGTCCGGGTGTGGCTCGGCGGCCAGTGGTACACGGTCGTGGGCGTGCTGAACCCGGCGCCGCTCGCGCCGGAGCTGAACTCGGCGGCGCTGGTCGGCTGGGCGTCCGCGCGGTCCTATCTGGACTTCGACGGCCACCCGACGACCGTGTACCTACGGGCGACCGAGAGCCAGGTCACCGCCGTCCGCGACGTGCTACCTCGCACCACCAACCCCGCCCAGCCCAGCGGGGTGCGGGTCTCCCGGCCCTCCGACGCGCTCGCCGCGAAGCAGGCCACCGACGCCGCGCTGAACGGACTGCTGCTCGGCCTCGGGGCGGTCGCCCTCGTGGTGGGCGGCGTCGGGGTCGCGAACACGATGGTCATCTCGGTGCTGGAGCGGCGGGGCGAGATCGGACTGCGGCGGTCGCTGGGCGCCACCCGGCGGCAGATCCGGGGACAGTTCCTCGCCGAGTCGCTGCTGCTGTCCATGCTGGGCGGAGCCGGCGGCACGGTACTGGGCAGCGCGGTCACCGGCGCGTACGCGTACTCGCAGGGGTGGCCGACGGTGGTGCCGCCCGTCGCGATGGCCGGTGGCCTCGGTGTGACGCTGTTGATCGGCGCGGTCGCCGGCCTCTACCCCGCGATCCGCGCCAGCCGCCTGTCACCCACGGAAGCCCTCGCGACGCCTTGATCACGCCGGGTCGGAGGGGGTGGCGGCGCGTTCGGCCAGGTGCAGGCCGCGCGTCGCCACCCGCCAGCCAATCGCGTACGCCAGCGTCAGCAGGGCGCACCCGGCGATGACGAACCGCTCGTCGATGTGGTCGACCAGCGCCGCCGCCACGAGCTGGCTGGCCGAGATGGCCAGCATCGCGACCATCATGTCGGCGGCGAACACCCGGCCCCGCAACGCGTCGGGCACCTCCGACTGAAGTGCGAAGTTGGACAGCGTCCAGTTGGTGCCGCCCGCGAAGTGCGCCACGAACACCAGCACGAGCACCAGCGGGAACCAGGCGGCCACCGCGACACCGAGGTAGGCCACCCCGTACAGCGACATCGACAGCGCCAGGCCGGGCAGCAGCCACGAGCGGTGGCTCAGCACCCGCCGCATCGCGAACGGCCCGATGAGCGCGCCCAGGCCGCGGACCGCGAAGAGCAGCCCCGCCCCGATCGCGCCCACACCGAACCGGCCGGCGAGCAGCGGGAACGCGGTCAGCACGCCGTTGCCGAGCCCGACGGCCGACTTCACGGTGACCAGTGCCAGTACCCGCGGCTGGTGCCCGATGTACGTCAGCGCCTCCCGGACGGCGACCCAGGTGCGCGGCGGCGGCTCGGCGGCGTTTCGCGGCGCCTGGAGCGGACGGCGGATCCGCCATGCCAGGGTCGCGGCCAGGAAGAGGCTCACCGCGGCGATGACAAAGCACGTGTACGGGCTGAACACCGCGCTCAGCACCCCGCCGAGCGACGCGCCGACGACCGCCATCGTGCCCCACGCCGATCCGGCGACCGCGTTGGCCGCGGCCAGTTCGTCTGCGTCGACCACGTTCGGCAGGGCGGCGAGCGCGGCCGGCGAGTAGAACGCCTTGGCGGCGGCCATCGCGCTGACCGCGAGCATGGCCAGCCAGGCCGTACCCGAACTCCGCACCGCGAGCAACAGCAGGACGCCGACCAGCGCGGACAGGTTGGCCAAAACCATGATCTTCTTGCGGTCGACCCGATCGGCCACCGTACCGGTGAACGGCAGCAGCACCGCCAGGATGCCGGTGTCGACGGCCAGCACCAGCCCGCCCCAGATGCCGCTGCCGGTCAGGTCGGGCAGCAGCACCAGCAGCGGCACCAGGACGAACCAGTCCGCGCCGAAAACGACCAGCTCGGCGAAGAAGAGGTTGCGGAAGTCGCGGTTGGTGGTAACGACCGAAAGCGGAGACGCCACGTACTCACACGTTACGCTTCTTCGGCTTTGGCAGCCGGAGCACCTCGAACTGGTCGGTGCCCTCAATCAGCGCGGCCGACGGCACCGGCGGCGGAGGAGCCACCAGCGAGCCGCCTCCGCTTCCGTTGGGGGTACGCGGCGCCGGCGCCGGCACCGGGGTCGCCTCTTTGTTGAGAAGCCGTTCCTTGGCCTGCTCGACCAGGCTGTAGAGGGTCGGCACCAGCACCAGCGTCAACAGCGTCGAGGTGATCAGGCCGCCGATCACCACGATGGCAAGCGGTTGCGAGATGAACCCGCCCTCGCCGGTCAGCCCGAACGCCATCGGCAGCAGCGCGAAGATCGTCGCGATCGCGGTCATCAGGATCGGCCGCAGCCGGCGCCGGGCACCCTCGACCACCGAGTCCCGCACGCTCATGCCCTGCGCCCGGTACCGGTTGATCAGATCCATCAGCACAATCGCGTTGGTCACCACGATGCCGACCAGCATCAGCACGCCGATCAGGGCGGGCACGCCCATCGGGGTGCCGGTCAGCATCAGCAGGCCGATCGCGCCGGTCGCGGCGAACGGCACCGACACCAGCAGGATCAACGGCTGCACGAGACTCCGGAACGCCGCCACCATGATCACAAAGACGATGGCGATCGCGGCCAGGACGGCGAGCCCCAGGTCGGCGAAGGCCTCCTCCTGGTCTGCGCTCGCTCCGCCGATCTCGTAGCTGGCGCCGGTGGGCAGGTTGAGCCCGTCCAGCCGCTTGGCGAGGGCGTCGGTGACCGCGGCCAGGTCGGTGCTGGTTGCCGTGCCGTACGCGGTCGCCGCCCGCACGCCGTCGATCCGGGTCACCTCGACCGGGCCCGACACCTCGGTCACGTCGGCGATGTCGTCGAGCTTCGCGCCCGCGATCGGCATCGCCCGCAACTCGTCGACGGTGGCGGGGGCGTCGCCGAAGCGCACCACCACGTCCTGCTGTGCGCCGGCCACCGTCACGCGGCCCACCGGGTCACCCCGGAACGCCTGCGACACCAGCGCGCCGACCGCCGCCTCCGTGAGCCCGCGTTCGGCAGCCGCCGTGCGGTCGACGACCACGTCGACGCGCGGTACGTCGTCGGCGAGGTTCGTGCTGACCTGGTCCACACCGGAGGTCTGCGTCAGCGCCTGGCGTACCATCTCGGTCGCTGTCGCGAGGGTGCTCGCGTCCGCGGCCCGGACCGCGACCTCGATGCGGTCCGTGTTCTGGCCCGACGACCCGACGGCGATCTCGCCGGCGTCGTTGATGTCGTCCAGATCGGAGCGCAGCGCCTCCTTGGTCTCGGCGGCGTCGGCGTCTCCCTTCACAGTCACCGAGAAGCTCGCGGTGGTCACCCCGCCGCCCTGCCAGGGCAGCCCGCTGCCGCCGGCCGTGACCTGGTACGACTCGATGTCGTCGCGACCCGCGAGCACCGCCTCGACCTTGCGCGCCGCGGCGTCGGTGGCCGCGAGGCTGGTGCCGGCAGGCAGCTCTTGCGTGATCGTGAAGGTGTCCTGGCCCGAGTCGTCCAGGAAGTTCCGCTCCACCTGCGAGTACAGCCCGAACGTGCCCAGCAGCACCGCCAGGCCGATGCCCACCGTCAGCCAGCGCCGGCGGAGCGCGAAGCCGATCACCGGCAGGTACGCGAGCTGGAGGTAGGTGGTCTTCTCGCGCTCCTCGGCCGCCCGGCGGACCGCCTCCGGGCCGCCCTCGCCGGTCGCGGGGCGCAGGAACCAGTACGCCAGCACCGGGATCACGGTCAGCGACACCAGCAGCGAGGCGAGCAGCGCGACCGTCACGGTCACCGCGAACGGCCGGAAGAGCTGCCCGACGAACCCGCCCACCAGTGCGATCGGCGCGAACACCGCGACAGTCGTCAGCGTCGAGGCGGTCACCGCGCCAGAGACCTCCCGAACGCCGGAAAGGATCGCCTTCCGCTTCTCCTCCCCGTACTCCAGATGGCGTTTGATGTTTTCCAATACGACGATCGAGTCGTCGACGACCCGGCCCACCGCGATCGTCAGCGCGCCAAGCGTCAGCAGGTTGAGTGAGTAGTCACCGACCCACAGGGCGATCAACGCCACCAGCACCGACAGCGGGATCGACACCGCCGTCACCAGCGTCGACCGCACCGACAGCAGGAAGACCAGAATCACCAGTACGGCCATGAGCAGACCGAGCAGCCCCTCCGTGGTGAGGCTGTCGATCGACTTCTCCACGAACGGCGCCTGGTCGAAGACCACCGCCAGCTCGGTGCCCGAGGCGGCCTTCAGCGCGTCGAGCCGGTCGCGGATCTCGTGCGAGATCTCCACCGCGTTGCCGCCCGGCGCCGCCACGATCTCGATGCCCAGGCTGTCGTTGCCGTTGGTGCGCGTGAACCCGGTCGGCTCGGCAAGCTGCTGCGTCACCGTCGCCACGTCACCCAGCCGGACGTTGACGCCGGTCGCACCCGTGACCCACAGCGCACGCAGGTCGTCGACCGACCCGATCGGCGTACCCACCTGTACCGTGCGGGTCTGGTCGTCCTGGGTCAGGCCGCCGGCCGGCACGGCGACGCCGTTGGCCTGGAGCGCGGTGCCGATCGCCCGCGCGTCGACGCGGGACGCGTTCAGCTTCGCCGGATCCGGTGTGATCAGCACGACCTCGTCACGACCGCCGGTCACCTCGACCGTGCGAACGCCGTCGATGTCCGACAGCTCCGGGATCACCGTCTGGTTGAGCGTGCCGGCCAGCGCGCGCTCGTCGGCCCCGCCACTGGCCGCCAGCACCACCGCCGGCAGGTCGTCGGTGCCGCCCGCGAACACCTGCGGCTCCACGCCCGCCGGCAGCTGCACGCCGAGCCGGCCGAGCGCGCCTTGCAGCTTCACGACCGCATCATCGACATCGGTGCCGAATTCGAAAGCCACCTGTACCGTCGCCGAACCCATTCGGGACGTCGAAGTCACCTTGTCGACACCCGCGATGCCCTGGACGCCATTCTCGATCGGCTCGGTGACCCGTTCCTCGATGATCTCGGGCGCGGCGCCCGGATAGGTGGCCACGATGAACGCCGCGGGAAATTCCAACGACGGCAGGAGCTGCTGCTTTAGCGACGGAATGGCGAAGGCGCCGAACGCGGTGACCACCACCGCGATCAGGGCGACCAGACTGCGGTTGGCGAGGCTGAGTCTGGCGAGCGACGGCATGGGGTAGCTCACTCCTGAGAAAATTGAGGCGCATGGGATATGCGGCGACCAACCCTATCTACCGAACCGGCGGCTTGGTGTAGTGCATCCGACCCCTTTCGAATGTCCTGCCAGGTAGTGCGGCATCCTTGACACGGCACGAACACCGCTAGACAGGAGAGCACCATGTGGCGCGGTTTGATCGAGGCGTACCGTGACCGGCTGCCGGTTACCGACGCCACTCCGGTGATCACGCTCCACGAGGGCAACACGCCGCTCGTACCGGCACCGTCGCTCTCCTCCCGGGTGGGCGCGGACGTCTACCTCAAGGTCGAAGGCGCCAACCCGACCGGATCCTTCAAAGACCGCGGCATGACCGTCGCCGTCTCCAAGGCGGTCGAGAGCGGCGCCAAGGCGATCATCTGCGCGTCGACCGGCAACACGTCCGCGTCCGCGGCGGCGTACGCGGCCCGCGCCGGGCTGACCTGCGCCGTGCTCGTACCCCAGGGCAAGATCGCGCTGGGCAAGCTGGCCCAGGCGCTCGTACACGGCGCCCGGCTGCTCCAGGTCAGCGGCAACTTCGACGACTGCCTCGCGCTGGCGTCCAAGCTCTCCCTGGACTACCCCGTCGCCCTGGTCAACTCGGTCAACCCCGACCGCCTCGCCGGGCAGAAGACCGCCGCCTTCGAGATCATCGAGTCGCTCGGCGACGCGCCCGACATCCATTGCCTGCCGGTCGGCAACGCCGGCAACATCACCGCGTACTGGATGGGCTACCAGGAGGACTTCGCGGCCGGCAACTCCACCCGCAAGCCGAAGATGTACGGGTTCCAGGCGTCCGGCGCCGCCCCGATCGTCACCGGCCAGGCCGTTCGCGAGCCGTCGACCATCGCCACCGCGATTCGCATCGGCAACCCGGCGAGCTGGACCAAGGCCGTCGACGCGCGCGACGCTTCCGGCGGGCTCATCGAGGCCGTGACCGACCGCGAGATCCTGGCCGCGTACCGGCTGCTGGCCCGCGACGTCGGCGTGTTCGTCGAGCTGGGCAGCGCGGCGAGCGTGGCCGGCCTGCTCCAGCAGGCCGAAGCCGGCCGCATCCCGGCCGGCGGCACCGTCGTCTGCACCGTGACCGGCCACGGCCTGAAGGATCCCGAGTGGGCGATCTCCACGGCACCCAGCCCAACGACCATCAAGAACGACGTGCTGGCCGCGGCCAAGTCACTGGACCTGGCCTGACCCCGCCCCTCACCCGCCGCGCGGCGCCCCACGCCCCTTCCGTCCACAGATCAAGGGCAATGCCATCGATCAAGGGCAAATGCACGCGGAAAGGAGATCGAACCACGTGCATTTGCCCTTGATCGGCGGGAAAGGGCGGCGTGCGCGGGCGCGCACGGTGGGAGCGGCGCTGGCGGGGCTAAGTGGTGGCGCCCTCTACGCGGAGGACGCTGGCTATCGAGCGAACGATGTCCAGCGCCTGGAGCTCGCGGACCGTCGCCGCCAGCGCGGCGTCCGGAGCGCCATGGGTGACGATCACGAGTATCGCGTCGTCGCCCCGCCCTGACTGGCGGACGGTGGCGATCGAGACGTCGTGCTTGGCGAACACCCCGGCCACGGCGGCCAGCACACCGGCGCGGTCGGCCACGTCGAGGCTGATGTGGTAGCGGGTCACCACCTCGCCCATCGGCCGGACGGGCAGGTCAGCGTACGAGGACTCGCTCGCTGAGCGTACGCCCGCCAGGCGGTTGCGCCCGACGGCGACGATGTCGCCGAGGACGGCGCTCGCGGTCGGCGCGCCTCCCGCGCCGCGGCCGTAGAACATGAGCTGCCCCGCGGCCTCGGCCTCCACGAATACCGCGTTGAACGCGTCGCCGACGCTGGCCAGCGGGTGGGTGCGCGGGATCATCGCCGGGTGCACACGCACGCTGACGGAGTCGCCGGACAGGCCGGACACCCGCGACGCGATGCACAGCAGCTTGATCGTGCAGCCCATGGCCTTGGCGCTGGCCACATCGGCGGCGCTGACCTCGGTGATGCCCTCGCGGTGCACGTCGGCGGCGCCCACGCGGCTGTGGAAGGCCAGCGACGCAAGGATCGCCGCCTTCGCCGCCGCGTCGAACCCGTCGATGTCGGCGGTGGGGTCGGCTTCGGCGTACCCGAGTGCGGTCGCTTCTTCCAGCGCCTCGGTGAAGCTGGCGCCGCTCGCGTCCATGGACGACAGGATGTAGTTCGTGGTGCCGTTGACGATGCCCGTCACCCGTGTGATCTTGTCGCCGTGCAGCGACTCGCGCAGCGGGCGCAGCAGCGGGATCGCGCCGGCGACGGCCGCCTCGTAGTACAGGTCGGCGCCGCCCTCGGTGGCCGCGTCGTGCAGGGTGCCGCCGTCTTCGGCGAGCAGGGCCTTGTTGGCGGTCACCACGCTCTTGCCGGCGCGCAGCGCCTCGACCAGCCACGTGCGGGCCGGCTCGATGCCGCCGACGACCTCGACCACCACGTCGACGTCGTCGCGCTTGACCAGGCCGAGCGCGTCGGTGGTGAACAGCGCCGGGTCGACGGGGAGCTGGCCACGGTCGCGCGCGAGCCGGCGTACGGCGATGCCGGCGATCTCGATCGGGGCGCCGATCCGTGCCGTCAGGTCATCCGCCTGCTCGTGCAACAGCCGGACAACCTCGGCTCCGACCGTGCCGCACCCCAACAGCGCCAAGCGAACAGGTTTCATCCCACATCCAATGCCAGCAGATCGTCCTCGGTCTCCCGCCGGACGATCACCCGAGCCCGCCCGTCACGCACGGCGAGCACCGGTGGCCTGGGCACGTGGTTGTAGTTGCTGGCCATGCTCCGGCAGTACGCTCCCGTGCCGGGTACGGCAAGAAGATCTCCGGGCTGCACGTCGGCGGGCAGGAATTCATCCTTAACAACCACGTCGCCGGACTCGCAATGTTTTCCCACCACCCGGGCCAGGATCGGCCCGGCGTCCGACGTGCGAGAGGCCAAGGTCGCCGAGTACGACGCGTCGTAGAGCGCGGTGCGGATGTTGTCGCTCATGCCGCCGTCGACGCTCACGTACGTGCGGAGGCCGTCGACGTCCTTGACGGTGCCGACCTCGTAGAGCGTGAACACGGCCGGCCCGACGATCGCCCGGCCAGGCTCGATCGACAGGCGCGGCATGGCGAGCTGCAGCGCCTCGCACTCACCCTCGACGATCTTGGTGAGCCGCTTTGCCAGGTCGGCGGGCGGCGACGGGTCGTCCTGTGTCGTGTACGCGATGCCGAAACCACCGCCCAGGTCGAGCTCGGGCAGCTCCACGCCGCGCGCCTCGCGGATCTGGGCCTGGAGCCCGAGCACCCGCTTGGCCGACACCTCGAAGCCGCTGGTGTCGAAGATCTGCGAGCCGATGTGCGAGTGCAGGCCGCGCAGGTCGAGCACGCCCTCGTCGATGATCTTCAGCGCTGCCTCGGCCGCTGCCCCACCGGCCAGCGAGAACCCGAACTTCTGGTCTTCGTGCGCGGTCGCGATGAACTCGTGCGTGTGCGCCTCGACACCGACGGTTACCCGGATCAGCACACTGGGGCGCTTCTGCAGAGCGTGGGCGATCTCGGTGAGCCGGTCGATCTCCTGGTACGAGTCGACGATGATCCGTCCCACCCCGGCCTCGACCGCGCGGGTGAGCTCTGCGACGGACTTGTTGTTGCCGTGGAAGCCGATCCGCTCCGGCGGCATGCCCGCCGACAGCGCCGTGGCCAGCTCGCCGCCGGTGCACACGTCGAGGTGCAGCCCTTCCTCGGCGATGATCCGGACCACCGCCCGGCACAGGAACGCCTTGCCCGCGTAGTAGACGTCGCAGCCGGCGAACGCCGCCAGAAAGTCACGGCATCGGGCGCGCATGTCGCTTTCGTCGAGCACGTACGCCGGCGTACCAAACTCCTCTGCCATGGCGCGGACGCTGAGGTCGCCGACGGCGATCGCGCCGTCGGCGGCTCGCGCGACGCCGGTGGGCCACAGGTGCGGCACGAGGGCGTTGACATCTTCCGGGGTACGCAGCCAGGCGGGACCCCGGCTGCCAAGGTCGCCGTGCAGCGCCCCCGCTTCGTGCGCCCTCATCTACATCCTCTCGGGGGCGGAGACGCCCAAAAGATCCAAACCGTTAGCGATCACGGTACGCGTGGCGTCGTTCAGCCACAGCCTGGCCCGATGCAGATCACCGATTGGTTCGTCACCCTTGGGAAGGATGCGGCAGTTGTCAAAGAACCGGTGGTAATTGCCCGCCAGGTCTTCCAGGTACCGGGCGATCCGGTGAGGCTCGCGCAGCTCGGCCGCGGTGGCCACCACCGACGGGTACTCGCCCAGCGCCTTGAGCAGCTCGTTTTCCTTCTCGTGGTCGAGTAGCTCGGGCCGGAAGGAGTCGGCGTCGCCGCGGGTCAGCCCCACCTCGACCGCGTTGCGGGCCACGCTGGCGGAGCGGGCGGCCACGTACTGCACGTAGTACACCGGGTTGTCGCGCGTCGACCGGGTCCACAGCTCCACGTCGATGTCGATCGGCGAGTCGGCGGAGTACCGGGCCAGCGCGTACCGGGCCGCGTCGACGCCGATCGCCTCGACCACGTCGTCGAGCGTGACCACGGTGCCGGCCCGCTTGCTCATCCGCACCGGCACGCCGTCGCGCACCAGATTGACGAGCTGCCCGATCATGATCTCCAGATGGGCGTCGGGGTCGTCGCCGAAGCACGCCACCATCGCCCGCATCCGGCCGATGTAGCCGTGGTGGTCGGCGCCCAGCATCATCACGACCCGCTCGAAGCCACGCTCGCGCTTGTCCAGGTAGTAGGCGCAGTCGGCGGCGAAGTACGTCCACTCGCCGTCGGACTTGCGCAGCACCCGGTCCTTGTCGTCGCCGAAGTCGGTGGTGCGCAGCCAGATCGCGCCGTCCGCCTCGAAGACGTGGCCCTGCTCGCGCAGGCGCGTCAGCGCGAGGTCGAGCTCGCCCCGGCGGTGCAGGTCGGACTCCCGGAAGTAGATGTCGAAACGCACGCCGAAGCCGGTCAGCGACGACTCGATCTCGGCGAGCATCCGCTCGACGCCCTCGCTGCGGAACGTCGCCAGGTCGGCGCCCGGGTGGTCGCGGGTGATGCCCTCGGCGATCTCGGCGATGTAAGCGCCCGCGTATCCGTCCGCGGGCACCGGCTCGCCCCGCGAGGCGGCCAGCAGCGATTGCGCGAACCGGTCGATCTGCGTGCCCGCGTCGTTCACGTAGTACTCGGTGCCGACCTCGGCGCCGACCGCACGCAGCAGCCGGGCGAGCGCGTCGCCGAGCGCGGCCCACCGGACGCCGCCGATGTGCACGGGACCGGTCGGGTTCGCCGAGACGAACTCCAGATTGATCTTCTGGCCCGCGAGCCGCTCGCTGTGCCCGTACTCCTTGCCGGCCTGCACGACGACGCGGGCGAGCTGCCCGGCGGCGGCCGCGTCGAGCCTGATGTTGAGGAAGCCGGGGCCGGCGATCTCGACCGACTTGATGCCCGGCGTGCGGCCGAGCTGATCGGCGAGGCCGGCCGCCAGGTCACGCGGGGGCACACCCACCTTCTTGGCCAGCTGGAGCGCGAGCGTGGACGCGTAGTCACCGTGATCGGAGTTACGGGGTCGCTCTACCGCCGTCGACCCCGGGAGCGCGATCGGGTCGAGCCCGCGCTCGGAAAAGAGCGCGTGGGCAGCCGCTAATACGGCTTCTGCGAGCTTGGCGGGAGTCACCGAGTCATGTTACCGGGGGTACAGTGGGTCCTTCGGCGGCGACCCTGTTCGATCGATATGTACTTCGATCAACCGCCACCCCTGTGACCGACCGACCTGACGAGGCACGATGAGCATCAGTACCCCGGCCGGCGACAACAAGCGCCGTCCGTCCGTGGTCAGCACCGGCAAGAAGCCGCCTGCGGGTAAATCCTCCTCGACCGATACCACGTCTGGCGGCAAGTCGCCGTCGTCGACGGCGACCAAGGCGTCGGCCAGCAAGGCCGCGCCGGGCAAGACCGCGGCCGGCAAGGCCGGGGGCACGACGAGCCGTCCCGGCGGCAAACCCGGCGCGTCCGGCGGCGGTAAGGGACGCAAGCCGATCGCGCCGGTCAAGGTCAGCCAGGGGCGCAGCTGGGGCCCGATCGCGATGTTCGTCGCAGTCGGCGTGCTGGCGGCGGGCATCATCGGGTACGGCGCCTGGGCCGCCTTCAAGGGCTCCCAGCCGTGGGAGAAGAAGGCCGCCGACATCAGCGGGATCGTCAACTACCGCGACAATCCCGACAAGACGCTCACCGAGGCCAACCACGCGTGGGGCCCGCTGACCTACAAGCTCACGCCGCCGGTCGGTGGCAACCACAACTACAACTGGCAGAACTGCATGGGTGACGTCTACGACGCCCCCATCGCCAACGAGCACGCGGTGCACAGCATGGAGCACGGCGCGGTCTGGGTCGCGTACAAGAGCGGGCTGGCCGCCGACCAGGTCGAGAAGCTGGCCAGCAAGGTGCGCGGCAACGAGTACATGCTGATGAGCCCGGTCGACAACCTGGACAGCAACGTCTCGCTCCAGGCGTGGGGCTACCAGCTCAAGCTCGACAGCGTCGACGACGGCCGGATCGACCAGTTCATCAGCGCGCTGCGCCAGAACGCCACGATCGAGGCAGGGGCAACCTGCTCCGGCGGCATTACCGCCACCGGCACCACGCCGCGCGACATCGGCAAGGACCAGCAGCAGCAGGGCGGCTGATGAGCGTCTCGGTGGAGTCCGAACCCGAGTCGCCGGAGATCGACGACGCGGTTCCGCCAGCCCGCCGGCGCTTCGGTGCCTCCGGCTGGCTGGCGGCCGGCGTCGCACTGGGCCTGCTGCTCGGCCTCGTCGCCGGGCTGCTCATCGTCCCGACGTTGACCCGGCCCGGCGAAGACTCGGCCGAGGCCGGGTTCGCTCGCGACATGTCGACGCACCACGCCCAGGCCGTCGAGATGGGCATGCTCGCCCACCAGAAGGCCAGCGACAGCGACGTGCGCACGCTGGGCGGCGACATCGCGCTGACCCAGCAGGCGCAGATCGGCATGATGCAGACGTGGCTGCGGGAGTGGAAGCTCGGCCCCACCAGCTCACGTCCCCGCATGGCCTGGATGCCCGAGGGCAGCGCCGGCCTCCAGAACGGCCTGATGCCGGGCATGGCGACCGATGCCGAGCGCGAGCAGCTGCGCAACGCCACCGGCAATGCGTTCGATGTGCTCTTCCTCCAGCTGATGCTCAAGCACCATCTCGGCGGCATCCACATGGCCGAGGAGGTGCTCAAGCTGACCGACGACGCGGAGGTGCGCCGGCTCGCGCAGGGCATGGTCAACAACCAGCGCAACGAGGTCGCCGCGTTCCAGCAGCTGCTCAAGAAGCTCGGTGCACCAGCCTGACAAAATCGGCACTTTCCGTAGCTTTCTGCTCACCCAGCGCTACCTGTCCGAATCGGCGTCGTTGTCCGGGACGTGGGGGTTGTACTTGGTGATGGACGACGATCAATCGCAAACTGGTGCCGGCGGTATGCGAGCGGTGGCGACGGCGCGGTAGCCGCCCGCCGCCGGCACGGAGCGCTCACCCGTGAGCAGGAACTCCGACTCATCGAAATGCTGCGCGACACGTTCCCCGACCACTTCGGGCTGGCCGGAAGCCTGTGGACCCGTCAGAGCGTGCTCGCACTGGTCGAGCAGACCTACGGCATCCCGCTCAGCGTGCCCGGCATCGCCCGATACCTGCGCGCCTGGGGCCTCGCACCACGAGAACCCGTCGACCGGGCCTGCGCCCTCTGCGCGATGGCGGTCGTGCAGTGGCAATCTTCCCGGTACCCAGAGCTCCAACAGGCCGCGCAGCTCGAACGCGCCGACCTGTACTGGGCTGGCCGCACCCGCCTGCACGGCGTCACACCCGCCACCGACGTCGTGGCGGCGGTGTCGACACGTGGCTGGGTCCGCTTCCTGGTCACCGGCGAGACGACACTGCCACGCGAGTTCCTGAGCCGCCTCGCCTCGCACGCGGGCCGGCCGGCACACGTGGTGGTGGACGGCTCATGGGCGACCACCGAATGGCCCCGCCGGATCCCGGACGGGGTGGTACTACACGCGCTGCCGACCTGTGACCGCGGGCGCTGAGTCGGTTCGGCGCCAGCGGGGGGCGTTTGCTACTCTTCGTTGGTCGCTGAGCCCCCGTAGCTCAGGGGATAGAGCACCGCCCTCCGGAGGCGGTGGCGCAGGTTCGAATCCTGCCGGGGGCACACTTGATCGGACCATTCTCTAGCAGCTAAAACGGTGTCGCTGACCTGCGGATATGCGGGTCAGCGACACCGTTGTTGTGTCCGGTTGTCACCGACGCTGCCCGGCCATGATCGGCCAGTCACGCCACCGGCACGCCACCGTTTGGGGTGGCTACTGGTGGCCGAGCGCCTGCTGAACGCGTTGCCGGTTACGCTGTACGCCACGGTCGAGGCACTTGGCGTAGATCCTGAACAGGATCTCCACCGACTGACCCGCCCACTCCGCAACGTCCGTCGGCGGAACGCCACCGTTGAGCCACGTCGACACCGCCGCGTGGCGCAGATCGTACGGGCGGCGCGCGAGTGGCGAGGCCGCAACGTCCTCTGTGAACACCGCCGCACGCGCGCGGCTCCAAATCCGCACAACGGTGGGCTTCGGTAGCTCATCGTGGTTGCGGTCGCCAACGAACAGTCGTCCGTCCGTCGTTGTGCCGAACTCGTCCAGGTGGGCATGGATGAGTGCGGTCAATTCAGGCGGGCATGGCGCGGTTCGCGATTCCCCGCGCTCACGTTGCTTCAGTTGGCGTCGGTCTCGGTCCCTTCCCGTGTCCGTCCAGTCCTTTCCAGCGTAGGGATCGGCACCGTCGAGATGAAATTCCCCCCATCCTTCTTTCGGGATCGCAAGATGCCGCTTGTTCAGGAATGCCACCTCTTCCGGTCGCATCCCGGCGTAGTACAGGCAGCCATAGAACGCGACCAGGCGGCGCCCCACGCGTCCCTGTTCCCGCACACCATCGAATAGCGTGCGTACCTGAACCGGATTGGGTACACAGCGCGGATCCACCACTTGCACCGGCTTGGGCTTCTTCCATTTGAGTGCCGGAATCGGATTCGCGTCAAGTAAATTCAGCTCGACAGCGTATTCCACAGCAGTGTTCAGAATCTTCCGGCGTCGGCTTACAACGCTCGATGCGGCCGGGCCGCCGTCGAGTCGCACGGTGAGACCGTCGAGCAGTGGTCGCAGGATCTCGGGCTTGGCAAGCGTCGACACCAAACGGGTGTTGCGCTTCACCCACGCTAGCGCCGCCTTGACGTCGTCCGGGCATGCCGGGTCGCTGCGTCTGGCGGTGTTGAACGCCCACCGGCACAGCGCGCGCCGGATCAATTTGGCGTCCGGCATCCCGCGCGTTGTGGCGAACATCGCGGGGGCAACCGCGGTGAACGCTTCCGCATGCGTGCGCCGCGTGGTCGCTGCCACGTGTGGCCACTTCATGTCAACGAATTTGCATGCGAACTCGTACCACGTCATATCACGCGACGTGCGCGCCATCGACACTGGAAGTCCCGTCTCAGTGTCGAACGCCTCCCCTTTTCGGGCCGCGGCGATCAAATCCGACCGAAAGCTTTCCGCAAGGGCAGATGTACGGAATACCTTCTTCCACGGTTTTCCGGCAACCACCCATCGGACCCGGTACGAGCTACGCTGCTTTCCCTCGTAGATTTCGACCTTCCAAACCCTAACGTCGTAGGACAGCGCCAACTATGCCGCCTCCTCTTCGAGGCCACTCAGCCAGTTCTCGAAAGCGGTACGGCGGATGCGAATATCACCGTTCGGCAGCTTGAAGCACGGCGGCGCCTTGCGCTTCGCGCGCCAGTCGTAGAACGTCGATCGGGAGATATCCAGTTCCTCGCAAACCTCGGCAATCGTCAGATGGCGGCCGGTTGTACGCCGCTTCACCTGCTTTTCGGTCATCGGGTCTCCTTCCGGTCGCGGGGTTCTGCGTCGAGGTAGATCCGTTCCAAGGTGGACGGTGGCCGGTCGGGATAGGAGCGGCTGACGGTCCGGATGTCGAGCACGGCGGCGAGGATCGCGAGTATGGCTTGGTTCTCTGCCGGGGTGCCGTGGAGTCTGAGACGCATCGTGGGCGCCTTTCGGGCGGGCGGACGGTCCGGGGATGGGAACGGGGTTCGATTCGTCAGCGGGCCGTAGAGCGGCCCGCTGAGAGCAACGCTGAGCCAAGATCTTTCATGTCCTGATGTCTTTACATGCACCGGACTGTCTGTTTCGCTCTCAAGGTGTCTGGCGGTGGGTGTGATCTAGGGTCGGTCGCTGCCCGGTTCGTTGCTTGTCAGGAGGGCTGGAACATCTCCGCATCTCCGCATCTCCGCAAACGTGCCGTTGAGCTGGGCAAACGTCTGCGGAGATCTTGGAAAGTGGCCGGGTAAGATCTCCGCAACCGGGGTTCATCTCCGCAGCCGGTTGCGGAGATGCGGAGATCGAAGGTTGTCGAGGCGGGGCTATCTCCGCAGGGTGTTCACGCTGGTAGCGGGTCGATTCTGCGGGGATTGCGGAGATGCGGAGATGTTCCAGCCGGTTTTAGCCGCCGTCACGCTCGACCCAGAACACGGCCCGGTCACCGCGGTCGTTCTTGCCGGCCCGTAGTACGTGGTCACCGCGCCACCGGCCGGCTTGCCCGGTGAGCAGCCGCCCGAGTTGCAGCGGGTTGGGTAGCCGGCCGTTGTGGGTGGTGATGAACTGGCCGTCCCACGGGTCGGTGACCTCTCCGGCGAACGTCTGCGGTTCGCCATCCTTGCGCAGTTCAGCGGCCGTCACAGCCCTACCGCCGTGGCGCTCGTGCCAGCAGGTGAGGAACGCGCGCCAGCGCGTTTCGTCTTCGTCTATCTCCCGCACGTCGGCGAGGTTGGTCAGGAACCCCTCGATGCCGTGGTGGGTCAGGAACCCGCCCAACGCTTGCGCCCACGGGGTGAACTGGCGCATCGATATGCCCGCGGCACGGGGTGCCCCGTTCCGAGTCCAGTCGAGCACGAGCACGAGCAGATGCCACAGCACCTTGAGCTGATTGGAGGGAACGGTGATCCACTGGTCAAGGTGCGGAATGCCGAAGCCGGATTGATCGCGCTGCTCCGGCCGCGGCATGTTCGGGTCGAGGTGCACCCGCACCGTTCGCGAGGCCATGTCCCCACCGACTTGCAGGTTGTTCCCGGTCGCCATCCACAACCGGTCGTTGACGGTGGCGATGTTGCGGGAGGTGCCCAACGGCCGATCGGACCAGACCCCGCCGGTGACGAGCTGGGCAAGGATCGGCGAGTCGATGACGCTGCCCTCAGCGATGTTGTCCCAGATCACCACGCCGACCTGTTCGTTCAAAACAGCGGTGATGGACTTACGCAGCTCCTCATCGGAGTAAGTCCACGGCAACACGCGCTGCCCGTAGAGCATGCCCGGCCCGGCCGTCAAGATGGTCTTGCCAGACGCGGGCATGGTCGCATCGACAAGCGCAAACGGGGTCAACGATCGGGTGAAGTGCCGCAGGATCGGCGTAGCCAGCAACGCCACATAGTTAGCCCGGTCAGCCGGCCCGGACCACGGGAAGTCCCGCAGGAACCGACCCAGCAGGAACGTCCGGGCGGCTCGTACCTGCTCGACGGTGGGTTGATCGGGCACCGGGGGCAGGTCAACCTTCGTGGCCAGGTAGAGGCCGGTGGCCGGGTCGTAGCCGGGCGCCTGCAACAGGGTGCCGTCCCGGCGCAGCACGGGGGCGCCGATGATGCCGCGCAGCGGTGCCAGGTTCGGCCAGGTCTTGCCCGCGAGGACTGAGGACAGGATTTCCCGCGGCGGGGTGGTCTCATCCTCGTAGACCTCCGGCTGACCCGTGTCGCCTTTGCGGGTCTTGAGCCGGTAGACGTAGGCGTGTTCGGCCAGTAGCGCGGCCAGCCCGGCGGGGGTCATCGTGCTGGCCGAGACCGGTAGCGGCGAGTCCTCATCCGCGGCGACCATGGGCAGGCCACCGGAGACGGTCTCCATGTGTACCAACGCCCCGCCGGAAACGTAGGTGTCTGGCAACAGCCGGTCGGCGAGCGCGGCCTTGAGCACGCGGATGGTTTCCGGGCCGGTACCGACCTGCACCCGGCCACGTGTGTCGGTGGTGTCGGTCATGCGGCTTCTCCGTCCTGTGCGGCTCGCGCAGCTGCGAGAACCCCGGCCCGCCAGTGCAGGGCGTAGGGCAGGCAGTTGGCGCAGTTGCGGTGCCGGCCCGCGCGGACGCACTCGGCAAGGGCGGGCCGTCGGAGCTTGCGGGCGGTGTCGGACCAGGCGAGGGAGTCGGCCGAGGTCAGCAGATGCCCGTGCGCGATCAGGCCGAGGGTCTTGAACCCGAACCCGTGCAGGCGGCGCACCCCACGGCGGTGCAGGGCGGCCAGGATGCGGCCGGCTTCGGCGGTGCCCTGCCGGCGGCACACCGAACCGACACCGACCAGCGGTGCTGTGGTGAGGTCGACACCGATCAGGGACTGGTACAGGTCGACGCACCGTAGGTAGGCGTCTTCGGTGTCGCCTTGCACGACGGGGATGATCGGCAGGTCGGGGGCGAGGTCGCGCAGCTGCGCGTAGTTGAGCACGGTGCGTCGCTGGTGCTCGGCTACGGACAGTCCGGTACCGGCGAACACGACTGGTCCGATGTGTCCGCCGTTGATGACGATGGGTTCGCACATCCAGTCTTGCGGCGCAGCCCACATGAGCTGGCCGATCTCATCGCGGTAGCGGCGCACCCGCGTGACGTACTCGCGCGGGGTGACGGTCCACCGGCCGTACTTCTGTAGCTCGGTGAACCCGCCTGAATCGAGCGCCCACGGCGCAGCTGCGCGAGGCAGCGTCTTGTAGACGCGTAGCCGCCGGTCGGATACGAACAGCGGCACCCCTGCCTTACCCAGCCAGCCCGGTTGATGGGTGCCCAGCAGGAACAGCGGCCGGTTCACGCGGCCACGCTCCGGGGGCTCTTGGCTCCGGCCCGCAGCCCAGATCGGATGGTCCGCGTGGTCTCGGCCGGAGCGAGTCCGGCGCGGCCGGCGGCGTCGGTCAGGGCGTTGGTGGCGTCGTGTTCGGCCAGCGCGCCACCGGCGACAAGTTGGCCGAGCGCGACTGCGGCGGTGTAGAGCAGATGGTTGCGCTCACCCTTGGCGGCTTCGGCGACCAGGGCGGTTTCCCGCTCGATCGCGGCGTGGACGTAGGCGGCCCGCCGTCCGGTGCCCAGGTCGAGCACCACCGCCCGCCGCGGCGCCGGGGGTGCCGGCCGTAGGCGCGCGGCCAGCCATGCCGGTAGCGGCGCCGGATCGGTCTCCCCATCGACCTCGTACCGGCGTCCGCCTACGGTGCTACCGGCAGCGACCACGTACCCGCCGTGAGCGCGGGTGTCGACGGCCGGGCCGAGTCCACCTCGGTCGCCTTGGGTGTTGCGCAACCGCGGCCCGGTAGGCGGGTGTCGGTAGTACAGGTGCAGACCACCGGAACCTGTCCGCACCGTGTACGTCGTCCACACGTCCGGCCCGTCGTGTTGCTCGCACAGGGTGCCGAACACGTTGATGCCGTCCGGGCCGCCGGGGGTTTTGGGTCGGTCGAGGTCGACCACGAGCAGCCCGGACGGGCCGCACGCGATCCCGATCCCCCACCGGCCGCACGACCATGCGCGGCTGATGCGGGCGGGGTCGACGGTGGCGCGTTCCTCCCACCCGACGTGCCTGCCCGCGGCACCGCATCGCGGGTCGCGGCCGGTGCAGACCTCTTCGGTGTGGTCGGGGAACGCGGGCCGCTTGTCGTTGGGGCGGAGCGGAAACACGTGCCAGCCGCGGCCGGCGTGGTCGAGTGCCATGGTGAGCAAGTCGGGCATGGTTCCTCCCTTGCGGGACAGGCGAGCAGGGGTTACGCAGCGGCGGGCCTGGCGCGTGCCGCTGGCGCGGCGCGTGGCTTGATCGCGGCTTCGGCGCAGGTTTTGTGGCACGGCCGTCGGTCGAACGGGTCGAGCAGCGAGGTGGGCCGGGCCGTGGTCGTGGATGGCTGGTTCACGGCTACCCCTGATCGGGGAAGCACTGCGCAGCGGTGCACGGGCGGGCCGCGTGCAGCGAGTCGGCCCATCCAGCGCTCATCTGCCAGAAGTCGTTCTCGCGCCATCCGATGGTGGCGGTCGTCTCGCCCGGGTCGGGCTCCGGTTCGCACGCCGGGCGTACCAGGGTGCGGCCGGTGCGCTGCGCGGTCATGGCCACACCCGTTGCGCCGGACGGCGCGGCCGGGGCGGGAGTGCCGTCCGGGACGGGGAGGGGAATCCAGCGGGCGGCCCGGCGGTGGGCCAGGTTGCCGGGTCGTGCGGGTGCGGCCATGACAACTTCGCCGTAGGCGAGGAAGCCAGCCGGCAGACGGCCAGCCGTGGTTGTGGTGTCCACTGTGCGGAGTCCTTTCGGCGGTGATGTGCGCAAAGAGGGACCGAGGTGTTACGCGGCCCGGCGTTGGTCATGCGGTGTCGCGGCCGGCTCCGGTTGGAGCAGTTCGGCGTAGCCGGCGGCGGCCTGTTGGGGGACGACGCCGTTGCCGCAGACGCGTA
This sequence comes from Micromonospora sp. CPCC 206061, assembly GCF_036906915.1. Lineage (NCBI taxonomy): Bacteria > Bacillati > Actinomycetota > Actinomycetes > Micromonosporales > Micromonosporaceae > Micromonospora > Micromonospora sp. CPCC 206061. The sequence continues at coordinate 39,867 of NZ_JBAKHX010000011.1, read as the reverse complement.
GGGCGTCGTTGCGTGCGATGTGGTCGGTGACCCATCCGTCCGGCCAGCCCATCACCCATTCGGCGAACCGGGCCGCCAGGCGGGGGTTGCCGGTGCGGCCGGGTTCGGTCGGCTCCGGCGCGGCCCGTCCGGTGATCTGTTCCCAGCGTCGGATCGCGGCGCCGTAGTTGCCGAACCGGCCGTCCTGGACAGCGGCCGGCAAGGCGAGGTCGCCGGCGCTGCCCCGTTGGTTCGGTCCGCCCTTGCACCCGTCTGTGGCGCGGGGTGTGGGCAGCAGTACGGCCACGTCCGGCAGTGCCGGGCCGGTGCCGTGACCGGTCCGCCCGGCGCCGTTGAGGGGTTCGGGGCCGCGGCTGCCGTCGCTGGCCCGTGGGGTCGGTAGCAGGTGGCACACGACCTCGCCGAGCATCGGCCCGCCAATGTTGGCGCCGGTGCGTCGGGCGCGGTCGCGGCGGTGGTCGGGGTGGCCTTCGCCGCGGCCGTCGCCGTCACGGGCCGCCGGGGTGGGTAGCAGCCTCACCCTGTCCCGGTCGGCACCTCGAACAGCGTCGGCACCTCGTCCGGCGGTACGCAGCGGCCACGGGTTGGGCCGGTCGGGGAGCCACGCCGCGATGAAGACGCGTTCGCGGCGGTGCGGGGCGCCGACGTCGGATGCGCGTAGAAGCCGGTAGCGTCCCAGATAGCCGAGCGCGGCCAGGCGGTGAACGACTCGGGCCATAGCCTGCCCGCGGTTTGCAGACAGCAGCCCAGCGACGTTCTCGAACAGGCACAGCCGGGGTCGTGGCTCCAATCGGCCAACAGCGTCCGCGATGTCATCGAACAGCCACCTCTCATCGGACAGCCCACGCCGGCGGCCAGCGGCCGACACGGGCTGGCAGGGGAAACCGGCGAGCAGCACGTCCACCGGCGGGACCGCCGTCCAGTCGACCGCCCGTAGGTCGCCGAGATTCGGCACGCTCGGCCAGTGCGCGGCCAGCACCGTGGACGCGGCCGGGTCGGGCTCGGCGTGCCACACGGGCATGAGGTCCAGCACGCTGGCCACGCCAACGTCGAGCATCCCGGAGCCGGTGCACATCGACCCGACCGTCATAGGTTCGTTCATCACGCCGCCTTCCGCCTCGTACGCGGCGCCGGGCGGCCCGCGACCGTGGTCCGGGTTACGAGGTCGCGCAGTCCACTCAGGAGGGTGTGCAGTTGCCGGCGGGCGTGCGGCTCGACGGGGGCGAGCGCTACCCGTGCGCGGATCTCGGCCCACTCGCGGCCGTCTGCGTCCCGGACGCGGACCAGGCTGGCCCGGCCGTAGCCGTAGCCGGCGGTGTCGGTCAGGTCCACTTGGATCGAGTCAGAACGGTGTTCCCCGGCGGTGCCGCACTGGTGGTTGCGGGCACACCATTCGGTGTGGTCGGGGTTGAAGTCGAACAGGCTCATCCGGCGGCCCGCCGGATGCGGCGGAAGTGGTTGAAGATCCGGCGACCGATCCGTAGCCGTAGCCCGGTGCCTGGGTGCCGTGTCGAAGCGGTCATTGGGTGCCGTCCCGGTGCAGGCGGCGGGCCATGTTCCACAGCCGCACGCCGATGCGCGGCCGGAGACCGGTGTGGTGGCAGCGCGGGCAGATGCGGTACACCCGGCCGAGCGGGGCACGGAGTTTCCCGGCGCCGTGGCAGCGGCGGCACTTGCCGAACGGCCAGGCCACACAGGTGAAGGCGTAACCGAGCGTGACTGCGAGGGGGAGGAGGCAGGGAGCGGCGGCTAGCAGGATGTCGGGGGTCACTTCAGCCTCCGAAGGCGGTTTTCGGGCACGCTGAGGGCAGGGCGCTAGGGTTCTAGCGCCCTGCGTGTGATCGAGTTGATGTCCTAGGAGCGGTTCTAGGTCTAGGACCCGGTCAGTCCTAGACCTAGAACCGTGTGGCGGTCAGCCCACGTCCCGCTTCCGGTTACGCTCGGTGATCGCAGCGATGAGGTGGGCGCGTTCGAACCCGCTGCGGTTGGCGCCCTTGCCGGTGTCCGGGTCGGTGCCCCACGTCTGCCCGACCTTGATGTTGTAGGGCTTGAGCGCGAGCGTGACCCGCTCGCCGTCCCAACCCCGGTACACGTCCGGGCGCAGCTCCGCCAGCCGGATGGCCACGGTTTGGCACCACACCTTCGCCTCCCCGGTCGGGACGACGGCGGCGATGTCGTCCAGCACGTTGACGGTGACCGTCTGCGTGCCGGTGCCGGCCACGTCACCGGCGGCGTAGCCGGACAGGGTGCCAGCGGCGGCGCGGGCGGCGCGGGCACGGTCCGCGATCCGCTCGGCGGCCGGGGCGTCGAGGTAGGCGGAACGGGCGATCTGCGCATCGTCCGCGACACCGACCAGGTAGCCGATGCCCTTGTCACGCGGCCCGAACGTGGTGGCCCGCACCCCGTTGCGGTAGGCGGACGTGCCGAGCACCATGTCGTTTTCGACCTGGCCCATCACCCGCAGGCAGAACCGGATGCCCACGTTCGCGCTGATGCCGGTGGGCAGGCTGTCCTTGTCCGGCCGCTGCGTGGCCAGCACCAGCATGATCCCCAGCGCCGGGCCGCGCTTGATGATCGCGGTGCAGAGTTCTTCGGCTTCCTTGCCGTGCACCGGGTGGGTGAACAGCTCCTGGCACTCGTCAATGGAGATGAGCAGCGAAAACAGGCCCAACGACCGCTTGGCGGCAAGCTCCGGGGTGACCTTGTTTTCCGGGCAGATGTCCTTGGGTAGCCCGCGTATGGTCTTGGCCCGCTTGTCCAGCTCCTTGTGCGCCCACCGCAGCCCTTCGATGGTCTGCTCGATCGCGGCGTCGTCGGCGCCGGAGGCGTAGTCGTGCGCCACCTTCTCCAGGCTGGATAGGTCACCGGTGCCTTTCAGCTCATACACCAGCATCCGCACCGTCGGATCCAGCGCGGCGGCCAACAGCAGCACCCGTAGCGCGAACGTCTTGCCCTGCCGGGGCATCGCGCCGATGAGCATGTTGGCGAACATCAGCAGGATCGCGACTTGGCGGCCCCGCTGGTCGGTGCCGAACGGCAGCGGGGCGAAGATGTTCGCCTTCCCGCCCTTGAGCAGCGGCCATACCGGCTGGCGGGCCTTGTTCATGTCCTGGTCACCGACCCACAAGACGAGGCGGCCGGCGTGCTGCTCGAATGCGGCTTCCGGCCACACGCAGCCCAGCGGGCGGCGCAGACCGGACGCGAGCCGGTCCCGGCGCTCGATGATGTCGGTGACCGTCACCCCGTACGGCAAATCAACCTCTGCCCGCCAGCCGGGACCGTCGCGGGTGATCGGGGCCGGGAACGCTCGCGGCCCCCACCCCTTGCCGATCGCCTTATTGATCTCCGCGATGCCCAGCGCGCCAAGGGCGCGGATCACGATTTCGCTGGTTAGCTTCGGTGCCTCCGACGTGACCACCGCCGTGCCCAGCAGCGGCCGGTCCGCCGGGCGGCCCAGGTAGCCGAACGCCACCACAGCGGCGCAGAGTGCGGCGAACTTCGCCCACGTCGGCGCCAGCACCGCCAGTACCGCCACCGTCGGCACGCCCAGCAACAGCGCGGCGGTCAGCATCAGGGTGCGCAGCCGTACGCGGGCGTCGCGCTGCCGGGACAGCTTCAGGTACTGCTCCGCGTCTTCGCGGCGTACGGCGGCGAGTCGCACCGGCATTCCTTCGGTGTCGGCAACCCACCGGCCCGTCCCGGCCAACAGGCGAGCGGCACCGACCGGCACGCGGAAGGCGAGCTTGCCGCCATAGACCGGCAGCCGTACGCCGTGAAACAGCATCTTGTGGGTGTAGTGGGAGACCACCCAACGGGCCGCGTCGCGTAGCTCGTCCGCCGAGCGCAGCCAGCCCGGTAGTACCGGCAGCCGCTGTGCACCCCGGATCGCGGCGAGGGTGAACCGCGGTGCCCGCTGCGCGGCGACACTGTCCACCAACGGGGGCGGGTCGCTGTCGTCGCGGCTGTCGTCGCGGCTGTTGTCGCGGCTGTCGCCACCGTCGGCGGCCGGTGGCGGCGGGTTGTCGTCACCGCCGCGCCGCTCGCGGGCCGCGTCGAGGTCGACCACGTCGGCAATGTCGTCTTCGGCGCGGCGCCAGTCGAAGCCGTCACCGTCGTTCGGGTGTGTCGTCATCGCAGGTGCCTCCTTCCTCGGGGTCGAACAGGCCAGCGAATGTCAGGTAGTCGGCCAGCGCGTCCGCGCCGTCCGGGTCGGCGGCGGCGAGCCGGTCTAGGTGGGTGAGGGTGTCGCCGGTGTCCCGGCGCTCGATCGCCTCCGCCAGATCTGCCAGCGCGGCGGCGAAGTCGTCCAAGTCGGTGCACGCGTAGGTCAGGGCAGCGGCGAGGCTGGGAGCGGTCACGATGCACCCCCGGCGATCCACAGCGCGGCCACGAACAGGAACCCGACGTGCCACGCCTGATCGAGGGCGTAGGCGCCGGTCCCCAAGGTGGGGTTGTCGTCCCGACCCGGACGCGGTGCGCCGAAGGCGTGGAAGCGGGCCGAGCCGAGCGCGGCGGCGATCCGTGCCAGCGGCGTACGCCGGTCCGCGATGTAGTGCGACACCGCCGACACGGTCATCCCGATGGCGGCGGTGAGGGTGTAGGTGGCCACGTGCGCGGCGCAGGCGAGGCGGCCGAGCCAGCCGGGCTGGCCCTTGGTGTCCGCCTGCCACTGGGTCTGCACCCAGTGGTCGGCCACCTGGTGAGCGGCGTACAGGGCGGCGAACACCGCCCCGAACATGCCGAGCTTGCTGCTCGGATCTGCGAGCATGAAGGTTCCTCCCAAGAGGTTCCGTCAGGGACATGGAGGGGGCCGGGGCGCGGCCGGGTGGTTGGCAGCCGGAAGGCCGCGCCCCGGGCGGAGCTAGCTGTTCTGTGCCTGGCTGCGCTGGGCGTTGGACGCCTTGCGCTGCTGTATCGCCTTGTCGCTGAACATGGGCGGCGCGGCCTTCTGGGCACGCCGGTTTAGGTCTGTCCACTGTCGATCTGTGATGGTGTCAGGGACGTTGGTTTGGTTGAAGAAATCCATCGCGCACCCCTTCTTAGATGAGCGTTGTCTTATGCGCTGAGGCGCTTCCACCAAGGAAGTTGGGATTCGGTCTCGGCCACGGCGCGGTTCGCCGCTTCGGTCTCGTCCGTCCATGTCTTCTCGGTGGCGGCGAGGGCCTCCAACCGGCCCCGGGCGTTGGAAACCTGCTGACGCAGCAAGCGGTCACGGTCGTTGCACAGCCAACTCATGGCAGTCGTGTCCTTTCAGGACTTGGGTTCAGGCGACTTTCGGTGGTTCAGGCGGCGGCCGGCAGCGAGCCGGCGTCGCTGTCGGTCGGGCGCGGCCAGTACCGCTGCACCGTGCGCTCGGACACCTTCAGCCGGGCCGCGATCTGCGCCGGGCTGGCGTCGGGGTTCTTGGCTACCGCACGGGCCACCCGCTCCGACGTGGACGCCTTAGCAGCGGTCGTGGTGCCGCTTGCCGGGCGCTTGGCTGCCGGGCGCTGCGGCGGTGTCGGCCCGTCGCTGGCTGGCGCTGCCGGCGTCGGGCTGGCCGAGGTCGGCAGGGTGCCGCGCAGGGCCGCCCACGCCGTGCCCCAACGGCCGGACGGATAGGCCGCTTGCCGGGCGGCGCGGGCGGCGTTGTAGCCGGTCCACGCGGCGGCCGGGTCGGTGATGTTGTGATCGATCGACCAGCGGCGGGCCGCCCACGAACGGAACGGGAACGCCCGTACCCTCTCGGCGCTAAACGTGGCGCCGATGCAGTCCACGGCACCCTCATCCCGCAGTTGAACGTGTTGGGCACGGCGGGTGTGCAAGCCCCACAGCCACGGCGACAACAGGCTCAACAGTCCGAACGCCACGGCGGCGGCGGTCGGTGCCATGTGCTCGCCGGCGAAGTGGGCGTAGTTGATGGCAGCCACCGCCGCCGCGATCGCATACGAGGCACGGCGCAGCCGGGCCGCCGTCGCGGTCGCCTTCGACAACAGCGCATCGTGGGCGTGCCAGCCAACGTAGATGGCGATCGACTCCACAGCGGCGGCGAACAGCACCGACAACGCAAGCTTGGCCTGCGAAGGCCAGTCGGCCGGGGCGATGTCCTCATACGCGTAGGCAATCTGCCCGTAGACGGCGGCGCCGTTGACGATGAACAGCGGCACCAACAGTCGCAGCCGGGCAACGAACGTCTTCACTGCGTACCACCTCCGGCCAGGGCGGAGGCGAACTGGGCGAGCCCGGACGCAACGGTCCGGACGAAATCGGCGGTGTCGGTCGGGTTGGTGATCGCGTAGAACAGCGCGAACGCGAGCACTGCCCAACCGGCAAGCTTGCGGATCATCGGGAAGCCTCCCCAGAGTCGGGGTCGTACAGGAAGTGGAAGAGGGCTAGCTGAAGCCGGACCAGGTCCGTGCCGGAGCGGATCGGCGGGAAGCCGTGCAGCTTCAGCACATCCGCCATGTCGATGACCAGCCCGAACGTGAACCGGTCATCGTCGGCGGGCCGGGGCAACGGGTAGAGAGCGGGAAGCGGGGCGGTACGCAGGTCCGTCATTGCCGCTCACCCGCTCGCCGGCGGCGCCTGCGCGGCCGGCAGTGCTCGGCACCCGGTGCCAGAGCTGCCAGGTCGCCGCACACGTCGCACACCCGCCACGCGGCAGCGTTGGGGATCGTGACCCGGACCGACTGGGCGAGCGCGGCCATCACGCGGCCCGCGCCACCGTCGAGCCAGCCGGACGCGCCGAGCGGGCGTAGGACTCGGTCGCGGCCCGCAGGACACGGGCCTGAGCACGGCGCAGCGCACGCCAGTCCAGTTCGGACGGGTGATCCGCCGCGGCCATCCGCGCCTCAGCGTCCACCAGGTCTATCCCAGCCTCGATCAACGGCCATTCAGCCTCGATCGCGGCGAGGTCATCACCAGTCGGCTCCGCATCCACGCAGCCAACGTCGAACCTGTCCATCAGGTCTCCTCAAAGGCTTGCCAGCCAAGGAAGACGGCGCACACCGCGCGCCGTCTTCCTTGGCTCGATCGGGGAAGTCGAAGAAACGTGCTGCCAGCGACGGACCTTCCGGTCTTGCTCGCCTCGCTCACCCGGGACCTACCGGGGTCGGCCAGCCATGCGGCTCAATGCGAGGTAACTACTGCTCACGGCCTTCGCCGTCGCTGTGTTGCTGGCGCCGCCGCTCACGTCCGTCTCCCGACGGTCGGGGGTAGAGCGCCTGACCGTCGAGGGTGCAGCCGGTCAACGCTGCCTCTATGAAGTTCTCAAAGATCAAGTACGCGGCAGGCATGCCGGGGATCGCACGTCGCAGCCGAAGCCACTCCGCCGTTCCGGTCGCCATCCGGCTGGCTCTTGTCAGCTTGTTGTACGTACATGAGCATGACAAGAGCCAGCGCATGCGTCAAGGGGGTCAGGGTCTTGCTCTTCGCTTGCGTGCCTGTTTCGCTTGCAGGACAAGGAAATCCGGAGATTCGGGGTGCTCGGCAGTGAGCCGGTGGGGGCGCTTGGTAGCTCAGGGGGTGCTCTAGGGGGTGCTCCGCCTGATCAATCGCCTTTATGAACGCCCGTCCGCGTGCAACCATCGAGGAATTGACACGTAGGAACCCCATGGGGGGAGGGGATGACCTCGCACACGCCGAACCGCGACCTTGCTGCCCTGATGAGGCTCGCCAGCATGAGCAACAAAGGGCTGGCCCGGCGCGTCTGCGAGATCGCAGCAGAACACGGGCAGTCGGTCAACTATGGCCACGCCAATGTCAGGCGATGGCTTGACGGAGTCCAGCCGCGCGGCATGACGCCCTACTTCGTGGCGCAAGCGATCGGCCGCAAGCTGGGTCGCCCTGTTTCCGTTGCTGAGGTCGGAATGCTTCCTCCGGAAGGGAACCATCCGGTACAGGCCGACAAGTACGCCGAGCACCTAACCGACAGCATCGAAATGATCTCCCGCCTCGTGCACATCGACCTAGCGGGTGCGTCACCACGAACGGTCGATCTCGACACCAGTACGTGGTCTGAGGTCATGGTGCGGTGGTTACTCACCCCGGACAGCGCGGTGCCGCGCGAGCGTGTCTCCCCTACAGGAGCGATCATCGCCGTCCAGCGCTCTACGTCGCTCTTCTCTCAGCTCGATTACCAGTTCGGCGGGGGATATGCGAGATCGGCGCTCATCCAGTACATCGCGTCCGAAGTAGACCCGCTGTTGCGGATCACGGCTAACCGCAAGGTTCCGGAGTTGCTGTGCGCATCGGCTGCCCTGCTTCGGCTCGCCGGTTGGACCGCCTACGACACGGGCCAGCATCAGGCAGCCTTGCGGTACCTGATCCAAGCGCTTCGGCTAGCGCAGGAGGCGGATGATCGCGCGCTCGGCGGTCGCATCCTCGCTGGTATGAGCCATCAGGCTAACTACCTCGGGCACTACGAGCACGCAGTGAACCTAGCGCGGGCAGCACAGCGGGGCGCCCACAGCGCGGCTACTCCAACAGCAATGACCCTGTTTTACGCCATGGAAGCTCGCGGCCTTGCCAACATGGGTCAGCGCGCAGCATGTGAACACGCCCTAGACCAGGCTGAAAATTGGTTCTCACGGCGCATTCCTGAGAATGAGCCCGAATGGCTCCAGTATTTCGATGCGGCTGAACTGGCGGCCGAGTTTGCTCACTGCTATCGAGACCTAGGCGATGCGCCGCGGGCAATTGAGTACGCGGGACTGGCCATCGATACGCACGACCCGATGTATGTGCGAAGCATCTCGTTCTGTCGGACGGTACTCGCTACAGGCCACGTGGCGCGAGGCGAAATAGAACAGGGGATTGCGCTTGCCGATATGGTGCTGTCGACCACGTCGGCCCTGCGGTCCGGACGGTGCGTCAGTTACGTCCGAGACTTCGTCGGTCGGTTGCAGCCGTACGTCAAGAGCGCGGAGGTCGCGGAATTCTGCGAGCGCGCAAAGGATACTCTTGGTCGGATCTAGAACGGACGCCACCGCCGTGGATAACGCCCAGAGCGCAGGTCATCGATTCTGACTCGAAACTCATCACGCCGGGCCGCGTCGTGTCCGGCAAGCTGCATGAGCCACGTAGTCATGCCGAGTTCACGGATAGCGGAAAGCACCCGGAAGCCCTCCCACTGAGATACGTCGTATCCGTAGGCGCTCACAAACTTGGCATAATCCCGTTCATCTAGCCATTCGAAACCATACCGGTATCCTGCCGTAAGGCTGAGATCCCATTCTCTCGGTCCCCAAGAGAATGCCTCGAAATCGAGGAGCACAACCTCACCGTTCGCACTGCGAAGGAGGTTCGCGGGATGAGCGTCCCCGTGAACTGGACCGAAGGGGAAATGAAACTGGAGCCTGCGAAGTGCCTCCTTCAACTGCCGGAACCTCTCGCGCAAGAAGTCAACATCCCCCGGAGTTACCTCTGGAGGAGCGCAGTTGAGGCGCTGCTCGACGCGGGCAAACGGTTGGAAAGCGGGAAGCGCTAGCCAGTCAGGCACAGGTAGTTCATGCAGTCGTCGCAGAAGCCCGCCGAGGTCGGACGGTCCGGGCAACGGCTGGGCGCTACTAACGAAATGCCAGAAAGTGACAGGGTGGGAGCTGACCATCAATGGAATGTCGGCCTCGTGCAGGTCTGAGACAAGACGGACGGCGGGATACTCTTCGAGGGCCAACCAACGCGCTACTCGCATCTCCTTACGTACATCGTCCAGCATTTGTCCTGATCTGGCAATGCGAACGACGAGCGGTGCAACGGAAAGCCGGTATATGGCGTTTTCTCCGAGCCGTATTAGTTCGGCATTTGCGGAGCCCAGTCCAGCAATCTTGCACGCTTCTGCGAGTAGAACCTGGCTAGCTTCCGGCGTAAACTGCGCACGGTTCCGGTTTTCCACTAGGGCAATTACTCCTCACGCCTAGTGCCGACATACCATCCTTGCTTAGGAAGCGAATACACCGCACCATCGTGCTCAAGAACCTGTAGCGCTTGCCGTATCGTTGGCCTACTAACCGAGAAGTCGGAACTCAACTTGTGCTCGCCCGGCAGTTTCGCGCCAGCAGCGTACTTGCCTGACGCAATGGCTTTTCGAATCTGTGATGCGACCCGCTCATATGCCAAATCGCTTGATTCGGCGCTTCCTGGAACGTAGCGGCGGCCCGATCGGCGCTCGATGTCGCCCGCCTGTTCAAGCAGTGAGAGTGCCTGCCGGACCGTTGACCGGGCCACCTGAAACCGATCGGCCAACTCTAATTCGCCCGGCAGCGGCGTGCCGGCCGCGAATGCCCCTTGCTGGATGCCGCTACGGATCTGCTCCGCAACGCGCTCATACCGCGTGGCGACCGGGCCGACGTCGCGTAGAACCATGCGCGGCCGACCTCGCCGGCCAGCGGTCATACCCTCGCGGTCAAGCTCGGCCAGCGCGCGACGGGCGGTTGCGGGCGTCACGCCGAGGTCATCGGCAAGCCGCGGTGCCGGTGGAAGCTCGCCGGACGGGCCATATGCCCCATCCTCGATGCGGCGGCGCAGCTCAGCTACGGCGCGCCGATACTTGTAGTCCTGGGCTGAATCCACACGACTCCTTCCAGACGCCAGCCCAACCAGCGTAGACGCGCGCCAGCGAAACAGCCTTGGAAGCACGGCGGGAACCATGATCACGCCACCGGTACGCCATCGTCTCCGACGCAGCCGGCGGTGAGGTAGCGTTGACGCAGGTCACGACACTGCTCGACGCCGCGACCTTCACGCCCTCCGGAGGCGGTGGCGCAGGTTCGAATCCTGCCGGGGGCACCATCCACATAAATCACGACTTGACACGACTTGTCCGAATATATAAAATGCGGCACCGCGCGCCTCAGTTTACCCACCCGGCTCTGCCCGTTACCGCGGTCGAGGACACAGACCGGACGCATCCAGCCCTCCGCGGCTCGTCGCGCTCGCGGCTGGAACGCGATACGCCGCGCGGATCGCGGCAGTTGAGTGAACCGATCTTGGTTCCGACTAATTGGGCCGTCGCATGATTGCGCGACGCCTTATGCTGTGCCGGTCCTCGCCCAAGGTGCGCTGGCTCCGGATGATCGCACCCGCAATTGGAGAGGGTGGCAGCCCGTTCAAGCCGGGCCGAGTCCGGGGGCCGCTCAGCTTCCTGTAGCGGCCCCAAGCCCTCATCGGGGCATGTGTGTGCACCTGATCAACGGTTCTCGCGATCGACGCTGCGGCGCCATGGCGGCATAGAGTACGTCGACCCGCTGGACGGAGGCGCCTCGTGAACCAAGCCCCAATCGGGCTGGTCCCCACCGACGACGTGCGACCAATGCCCTCACCCCGATCACCGTCCACGTGCTCTGGGAGCCGGACGCCGTCTGCGGCGGCTGGATGAACTGCACAGCCGACGGCTGCTCAAGCTGCTGGCACAGCTGGCCCCACGAGAGCACCTACCCAGAGCAGCCGACCGACCGGCCGCCGCCAGAGAAATGACAAGCCGGACGGTGCACTGTCGGCGGCCTTTGCCACGCACGCGTAGGACCCGGTGCCCGTGTTCTTCGCCCAGGTCCGGGAAGTTGGATCCGCAGGCTTCGAAGATCCGCAGCCCGAGCAGGCCGAGGAGGTCCACCAGGGCGAAGTCGTTGACGTTGGTCGACAACCGCGCGGTGGTGAGCTTCGTCCTGCGGCCAGGCGGCCAGCAGCCAGGCCAGACGCCGCGTAGGTCCTTGTCGTTGACCTGATGCCGCCCGGGAATCAGGCCGTTGGGTTGGGCGTCGTATCGGACGTGCGCCTGCCTACCCTTGCCGGTGAGGCGGCGGCCATCCTCGCCGTGGTCACCGGGTCGATTCACGCGCCGCCCGCCCGGGTGCCCGAGCCGCCCGCCGATCCCGGCACAGCCGTGCTGCAGGTGAAGGAGTGGCGGAGCCTGGTTGGGCCCTGGGAGACAGCGGAGGTACCGGAGGTCACCATCCTCGGCGGCGGCCGCGTGATCATCCCGGCTGGCCAGGACGGGAACCTGCAACGAGCCACCGAACATGTCCTCACTCCGGACCGGTACCGCCGGATCTACGCCCTCGCCCACCGAGCTGGGCTGGCCCGCAACCAGCACCTGTCCTCGCCGGGGAGCGTAAAGGACGGTTCGCTGCTGGTGGTGGTGACCCTGCGATCGGGCGGACGGACGTACACCACGACAGCGACGAACCTCTGGTCGTCGGACGATGACGGGCCGCGCGGCCGGATCGTACGGTTCCGCCACACGCTGAGCGCCCTGATCGCCTCGTCGACGACCGAACCGTACCGGCCGGCCAGGTGACACGAGGGCAGCAACGCCAGCGCGCCGGCGGTGGCAACGTCAAGCGGGATCGTCGCATCAGCACCCACAAAACACGAGGATGGGCCACGAAAGACGACGTGAGCAACGTCGGCGTCGGCCGCGATCTGGTGCGCAGCCGTTGGCACGCGGCAGTTGTTGAACGCCGGCCGGACCGTCCACACCCTAAGGGTGCTCGCTGACGCCGCGCTTTCGTATCGCCTACACCCTTGGCGCGACGGCGGTGGCGGGCGCCGGGCTGCGGACGTTCGCCGCAGCCCGGCCTTCGCGGCGTTGAGTCAGCGGATCCGATAGGCATGGATGATGGTTTGCTCTACGGTTCCTCCTGCGCTGTCGACCGCCTTGGCCCGCAGCGACACGTATCCGTTGGCGGGGTTGCTCACCAGCGCGATCCGCTGGTCGCCGAACGTGACGACGGGCACCTTCCGCCAGGTGGCTCCGTCATCGAAGGATGCCTCGACGGTCAGCGACTTCACCGACGTGGCCGGTGCACCGGGGTTGCGCTGCACCTGGACGGGGATCGGAAAGATCCGTCCGCCCGGCGCGGAGTTGTCATCGTTCAGCTTCGCACCGAACCTGATCACCTGGATCGGCAGGTCGGCGGGTTTGTCGTCCTCCTTGGCGAACGTCCATACGGCGCTGACGCGGGTCGACACGTCAGTCATACCCTGTGTGGCCTCGGCTTCGACCCGGAACTGGCCAGCGTACCTGCCGTCGGTGATGCAGGTACCCGCGCCCGCCGACTCGCAGATCACCTTCCCGTTCTGGCGGACCACGGTTCTCGCGCTGTCCACTGTGGTCACCCCCCAGGTGTCAGACGATGGGCTGAACAGCGCCACGTTGAACCAGAAGGCGTCTGGCAGCTGAAGAGCGTGGCTGACCGCGTAGCGCGGGCCTGGCAGGGAAGGGCCGAACACACCGCCGCCGTGCCAGACCTCGCGGTGCTCACCGGGGCGGTACTGCCGGCCGGGTGCGACCTGCAGAGCGTTGTCCTGGGAGCTGGTTGTCTGCCAGGCCACCCCGTCGGTGGTGAACAGTTCGGTCCGCTCGCTGGGAAGTCGCACGTCCAATCCGATGCTCAGGCCGGCCGAGGCACCCTCGAACGCGGTGGACGTCGGGATGGAGACCCGCATGGCCATCTGATCCTCGCCGCGCGGCACGGTGCGCACACGCACCTTTGCCAGATCGTCGTCGCGTACGACTCGCGTGCCGGTGTACATCCTGTTCGGCGTGAACCACCCCAGGTTGTAGACGTAGGGCGCGTCGACGAAGCCGCCATCCGGCGCCGGCTTCGCGAGGACCGCGTGGTACACGCCGGCCACCCGTCCGGGCGGTGCGTCCGGACCAACATGTGCGGACCGAAGAACACTGTCCCCGGCCACCCAGTCAACGGCGGTGTACCCGCTATCCCCGGCCTTCAAGTTGATACCCACAAGCGAGTGGAGCCGTTTGACCTCCGGACGCCGCACCGTGGCGGTGACCGGCGTGGTCTTGCGTGCGTCGAGCGTGACCGACTGGTCCTTGGTCAGGTCCAGGAAGGGTCGCACAACAGTGTCGTGCTCGTTCTCACCGGTGAAGACGCTACTGCTCAGCAGGTAGCGGCCACGAGGAAGGCGGATGTTCGCGGTGCCACTGGGGTCGTAGAGCCGCTTGACGAGGAACCGGTCATACCCGTACAGGCTGATCTCGTAATCAGGCGCGGGCTGCCCGTCTCTGCCGATGACCGGGATGGTGAGGTTGTAGGACTCCTCCTCGCGCACCACACCCATGGCCGTCACAACGGCCAGGTCGCCGGACTTCGCCACCACCCGTGCGGTGAAGGCGCCGTCAGCGGAGCCGACGCGGGTGTCGGCAGTGACCTCGACGGTCCCGGTGCCGCCGGCCGGCACGGTCACCTTCGGCTCGGCCAGCAGGAACATCCCGGCCGGCGCAGGCTTGCCGTCCGGTCCGGCCGCCGCCTCGACGGCGAGATCGAGGGTGACCTCGTCAGGGCCGACGTTGCGGTAGGTCAGCGTCCTGGTCACCGGCTTGTCGTCGTTGTGCGGCCACTCCTGCGTGCCGAAGCTCAGACTCGGCTGCTCGACCAGCACCGTCTGCTTGATGGCGCGTGCCAGGTCGACCCGGCCGGCCCCCTGGCCGTAGGCGCCGAGGTCCCCGGTCGGCTTGGCCGAGGCCATCAGCGCGGCCTTGACCTGCCCGGGCGTCCAATCCGGATGCTGCTGGAGCAGCAGTGCCGCGGCCCCGGCCACGTGGGGCGTGGCCATGGACGTCCCGTCGAGAGCGACCCGGGTCTGCCCAGGCTCGCCGATGATGCCGTCCTTGCCCCGCGCGGCCACGATACCCACGCCGGGAGCGGTGATGTCCGGCTTGACCGCGCCGTCGCCGACCCGTGGACCCCGGCTGGAGAAGTCGGCGAGCACGTCCCGGCGGTTGACCGCGCCAACCGCCAGCGCGGCGTCGGCGGAGGCCGGGCTACCGACCGTCTCGTCACCTTCCGTGCCCGAGTTGCCGGCGGCGACGACGAACAAGGTGCCGTGCTCGGCGGTCAACCGGTTGACCGCCTCCTCCAACGGGTCGACGCCCGGAAAGTCCTGGCCGCCAAGGCTCAGGTTGACCACCTTGACGCGTCGTTCCGCAGCGGCCCACTGCAGGCCAGCGATGATCGCGTCGTCAGGACAGCCCTCCAGGACGCAAACCTTGCCCGAGACCAGCGTGGCCTCCGGCGCCACACCCCGGTACTCGGCGTCCTTGGAGCCGATCGTGGCCGCCACGTGGGTGCCGTGGCCCACCCGGTCTACTGTGTCCGGATCCTCGGTGAAGTTGCGTGCCTCGGCGATCCTGCCGACCAGGTCGGGATGGGAGTCGTCCACCCCGGTGTCGAGCACCGCCACCATGACGCCCTTGCCGGTGTACCCGGCCCGCCACGCCGCCGGAGCGCCGATCTGCGCGGTGCTGCGGTCCAGAAGCGGCTTGCGGATCCCGTTCAGCCACACCTTCGCCACCCCGGCGCCGAGCGCCTTCGGCGCCGTGCCACCGCCACTGATCGACTTCCAGTACGCGTTGTCGCCCTTGGTGATCCGCAGCGCCGCGCCGCCGACCGCCGGGAGTTGGCGGGTGACCCGCGCGCCGTCAGGTTGCGCGGCGGTGCGACTCGTTCCTGGCTGGTACTGCACGATCACCGACAGCGTCTTCCCGTCCGCGTCGCCGTAGCCCTGCGCAACCAGACCGGCCACGTCGAACAGCCGCGCGTCGAGCTGACCGCCGGCGACGAGCTTCGCCGCATCGGCCGGGACAACGTACACACCGCCCCTGTCTTTCCGCACCGAGAAGCCGATGTTCTCGCGCCCCTTGGCCCGGACGATCCGCACGGGCGCCTGAGGTGTCGGCCCAAGGATCACCTTGTCGCCGGTGAGCAGCGTCACCGAGCGCTGCTCCACCGTCGCTCCCGGCTGCGGCGCCGCCGCCGCGTGCGGCGACGACGCGGTCTGGCCGGCAGCGGCAATGCCCAGGACGACGGCGGCGATCGCCGTCCTTTTCACCTTCCCCAATGACCTCACGTCCTACCGCCCCGGCCCGGTCGGCGAGACAGGAACCACGCTCACGCCGGCGCCGGTGGAGCCACCCGGCACGTCGGCAGCGTCGGGAACGTCAGGCAGGCAGCTCGGTGCCGTGCCCCGCACCGCAAAGCCGTCGCTCAACGTGAACTCGTCGCCGTCCTTCTTCGCGGCCACCAGCACAGTGGAGCCCGGCCGCAGGCCCTTGGTCCGCACGGTGACCGAGCCCTCATCGCCGCTGCCGCTTGCCACGGTGCCGCTCATCTCGCCGACAAAGCCCTCGTCGATCTCGAACGTGTCCTTGCAGTCCACCGTCATCGGGACAGCCAGGACCGGGGCGCCGATCCTGCGCAGCTCGGCGTTGGCGGCGTCCACCGCGCGGATGTCCTTGATGGACAGCGTCACCACACCATCGGCGTCCTTGCTCACCGCGAACGCCGGGCTGTTTCCGCCGAAGCCGGTCACCGCGATCGCGATCGACCCGGCGACCGTCAACGCCCCAGCCGCAATCCACAGTGGACGGACACTCGACGGGCGAGGCGCCGGACGGACGGCCTCGCTGATCGCGCCCCCGTGCCGCTGCACGAGATCGCCGAACAATCGCTCCTCGAACTTGCCCATGACCTCAGTCCTGCCCCTTCTTCCGTCCCGCAAGAGCGCGCAACCCGTTGCGCGCCCGAAACAGCCTGATCCGAAGCGCACCCGACGAGACGCCGAGTGTCACCGCCGCCTCCTTGGGCGTCATGCCGACCAGGTCAACCAACTCGACCACCTCTCGCTCCAGCGCGGACAGCGAGGTCATGGCGTCCAGCAGGCCACGCCCCTCGCGCTCGGCGTCGATCCGCACCACCAGCTCCGCGGCCTCGTCCACGTCAAGCTCACGGTGCCCGCCCAGCCGCAGAACCAGGTCCCTGGTGCGGCTGGTGGACTCACAGTGCTTGGCGAACACCCGCCTGGCGATGCCGATCAACCACGCCCGCGCGGTGCCCTTCCCAGGATCGAACGTCGGAAATGACACGATCGCCTGGACGAAGGTGTCCGACGTCAGATCGGCGATCGTCTGTGGATCGGTACTTCGTCGCGCGAAGAACGCGGTGACAACACCGAAGTTGGCCCGATACACCGTCTCGAACTCCACCAGCAGACCGCCGCCCGGGGGCGCGGCTGCTTGCCCCGTCCCGGGGCGTGGATGTGACTCGACCATTGTTTCGCTCACGTTCATTACTTGCGGCCCGGTCGGATTCCCGTTACACCGGCCACCCTGACCTCGGCACGAGGACGCCACTGATTTCTGTTTTTGGCCGGAAGAACCCCCGGCGCCTAACTGTGGCTTCGACACCATCACCGGCAACGACACCAGGTGACGCCCACCGACACCCTACCCGGCCGCTCGCCCACCGGTAGCCACGCGACCACGGGCGGTGGGCATCGCAAAGCGCGTTGAGTAAAGCGGTCCACAGATACCCGAGTAGTCCTGCGGGTCACCGGCATGCTCACGCACGGTGCGCTGGCTGCCTCAGGCGACGACACGGTTCCTGGCGGACGGCACCTCGGTCAACGCCCCCGGATTTTCGGGTAGAGCGGCAGCGGGCCGCGTCGCTCGTCATGAGCGCGGGGATGCGCGATCATGTTGGTGGTGGACATCTCCGAAATCCAGGCGGCGTTTGACGACGTCTTCGATCAAGCCATCGTGTTTCATGGCTTCGTCGATTACATGCGCGACTACGACCTCTTCGTCTACGCCACCGCCGATCCTCGTACCGGCGTGGCTCCGGAGCACCTCCGGTATCGGTTCAAGTACTGCGTTCGCGCCGTGATCACATCGGCTCTGCCGCCGGAGATCTGGAAACGATCACTCGACCCACTGCTCGTTCACCACGCCCAGGGACGCGACCTCGACGGGTATGTGTGGGGCGTCAGGTGGCAGGCGCTGTATCCGGGGATGAAGCTCGTGCGGGATTCGGTTGATGCCAAGCGGTGGTCGCACGATCTCGGGTTTGAGTTCTACGAAGCGTCCATCGAGACGAACGGCCACAACCTGTCTCTGGTCTTCGCGGACTTGGTCGTCGATAGGGTCGAAACCGGGCACGCGCCGTTCGTCGTGTCTGACACTGGACCGGACTTCAAGGTCGCCCTCCCGTAGGGCGTTGCGGCGTCCTCGACGCGATGGGCATCACATGTGGCCTCGGGGGGCCATGCCGGTGGGCGGATGTGATCAGCGCGGCCAGGCGTACCCGGTCGACGGCCGGGCACGCGGCGCGGCTCTGCTCGCGGGCCCGTTCCAGGGCACCTTCCCCCGGCGGTACGGCCGGGAGCGGCAGCAGCAATGTGCCAGCGCCACTGCTCGCGCGGCACCTGTGACCAGGGCAGCTCGTCCTCACCCACCACTGGCGCTCCAGCGGGGCCGGGGCAAGTCCGGCGAAGGCAGGTGCCTGCCCAGGCTCGACACCCTCCTGGTCCGCGCCGGACACCCGGACAAAGCCGAACAGCTCTACCGGGCGGCCCTCCACCATGGACACGAGCAGGCGAGAGGGCTCCTCGACAACCTCCGCCAGCGGCCCCGTCCGTGATCGTCGCCGGGCTGGACGCGCCGGGTGGCCCGGGCCGCGCCTGTGATCCACGCTCGGATTGCGGCCACAGATCCGCGCAGGTGATTTTGGCTTGGGGCTGGCCGCAGAACATCAGGTGTGGCGTCTCGGTCGAAGTGCCCGGTCGAGTCCGCAGATGTCGGGATCGGTACGTGGGGCCTGGGTCGCGAGGCTGATTCGACAGGCCACGACCCGTCCCTCGAGAGAGCGCACGCCCGGCCCATGGCGGCCAGCAGCAGGATCGGCGACCATCGTTGCATGCGTTGGCTGGAGGCGAGACGGCAACGAGCTGAGCTGCTGCGCGTGGTCACCGAAGACGTCGAGCGGGCCAGGGCGGTGTTCGGCCGGCTGCTGCTGATCCGGTCCGTCGGACAGTTGCGTATGTTCTGTGGCCCGGACAAGGCGCGCGGGATGTTCCCGGGCTGGACCTACATACCGGTGGCGAGCTTCTTCATCCGGTGCCCATACCGCCAGCAGGTCTCCGTGCTGTCCGAGGAGGACCGGGCCATTGCCCGCGAACTGGACCTCGAACCGCACCTGGATCCGGACCGCGACCTGAAAAGCGTGCGGAAGGCGCTGCGGCGGGTGGTCGACGCCTACACCGGCGCATCGGTCAGCTTCAACACGGTCGAGGCCTACAAGGACCCGGACCTGGCATTCGATGAGCAAGCGACGAGACGGCGATACGACGACCTTGACAGGTGCGAGCGGCACCTCAGCGAAAGCATCTGCGCGCTGCCCGGCGACCTGCCCGACACCGCGTTGACCTCGCAGGTGCTATCCGACGCGCTGCACCGCACCGCCGGCCGGATGGGCGGCCGCGAGCTGGGCTACTCGCCATACGCGACGGCGATCCGCTCGCACGCTGACCGCTGGCCGCAGTGGCTTGCCATCGAACTGGTTGAGCGTGCAGGCCCAGAGCGTCTGTCGGCGGCGAATCCGACGGCGGTGCGCCAGGTGAGGGCAGCGGTCAGCGGCACGCTCCATTCGCTCATCTACACCAGGAACGTCAGCGAGTCCTGAGAGTGGTATCCCATCTCGGTTGCAAACGCGGGCGGGAGGCCAGATCTGGATGCCACGCCGGATCGACCATGTTCATCGCCGGACTCAAGTGCTTGGCGTCGTTCCTGCGCACTCGCGGTAGACGCCCTCGACGGCGCCCAGCGGCCCGTGCCCACCAACGACCCGGCGAGCACGGCGCCGCTGGCCATCACCGCACAGAACGGGTGTACCCGTCCCGGCGCACCTTCGCGTGCACCGGAGTAACCACACATCCAGGACCCTCAATCACCGGCTGAGGGTTCGTATGCTGACAGGTTGGGTGCACACCAAACATGGGAACGGAATTCTGGGCGGGCGCTGTGCGCCCGCCCTCTCTGTTTCTCGGTCTCGGTCGACTGCCTCTGCCCCGGCAGGGGTGGCACCTGACCGGCGAGGCTGGCGGCTGCCGAGCCGATGGAGTCGATCATGTCGGCTCGGATGACGACCCTGATGGTGACATCCGCGATCCGCGGCACGCGAGGTGCAGATCGGCCGCGAGCGGTCGGCGACGACGACCCGTCAGGTAATGCCAGCGAGGCCGAGCAGCCGGCACGCGCCGTGGAAGCCCTCCGCGCACGCATCGAGAAGGTCCACTGGGGACGTTCGCACGTTTATGATCTAGACCGGGTGATCGGTGGTGACTAGTCTGCCCGGGTGCGAAAAATTCTCCTATCCTGCACGGCGGCCGCGCTTACCAGCGCGGCCGTCGTCGTCGCGGCTGGACCTGCTTCTGCTGAGATCACTGGTGACGTGCCGGCTACCGCCGATGCCGTCGCTGTCTTCACGGCCGACCCCTACCGAGATCTGTCAGCGGCCCCGGCCGAGTACCGCCGGGCGCTCCGGTTCGCCCAGGAACGCGCCGAGTCGAATCCGACCCAGTTCAGCCCGCCCTACCTGTACAACGAGACGACGCTCGTCGCCCCGGTAACCGTTACCGCGCCTTCGCTTGTGCTGCAGCAGGCCGCAGCGACCATCTGGGCGAGTTCGGCGCAGCTGACCGAAGGGGACGGTCAGGAGACCACCGGAAACGGTGGCCCGGAACCTGTCGCTGACAAGGACGCCGTGGAATCCTCCACCCCCACGGAGCCGAGTGCGGCGCCGGAGGTCAGCATCACACCCGCAACGAAGCGCCTCACCTACTCGCTGGAGGATTTGACCTCGGTGCGTGACGAGGTCCTGGAGCAGACCGACATCCCCGGCTACGACCAGTTGCGGACGGCGTAGGTCCAAGCCGAGCGCAACCGCGTTGTGGTCGAAGCGGCGTCGGTCACCGAGGAGATGCGCCGCGACCTCGCGACGCGGTACGGCGCGATGCGGGTGGCGCTGCGGCTCGTTCCCGGGATGGAACTGGCCGAGGAGCGCGATCACCAGCGGTGACTGCTGGCTGAACTTCACCGACACGTACCTGGCGGAGAAGGCGCTTCCGGGGATCATCAAGCACAGCTGACCGAGGTCAAGGCATTGCCGCGCGGGGCGCCCGGACCTCCCAGGCGCCCCGCCACCACAGTCACCACCGCCGAACCGCGATTGGAAACATTCGTCCAGTTCCCGAGTACTCCTAGGATTCGCCGGGAACCATCGCCGACGCAACCATGCCCTTGAAGGTCGCGATCGTGCTTCGATCGCCGGTCGCCGGGTCGAGAAGTTCTATCGATACAGGTGCCCCGTCGCGGATCACCTTGAGCAGGACCCCGTCAGGCACCACAGCGGCCAACGTCCGGAACGTTTCGCCCTTCGAGGTCGTAGCGGTTTCGCCCTGCACCGTGGTGCGGGATAGCGGCTGGGGCAGGCGGATTCTCGCCATCACCTCGCCCGAGACCGCGTCGATGTGGAAGAGATCGCCCGGCACCTGTGTGGTCTCGTTGTCGCTCTGCACCATGAGCTGCACCAGAAGGGTCTCGTCGTCGACCGTCCGGATCAGTTTTCCGGAGTGGAGGTCTTCCTTCGAGCCGAGCTGTCCCTCCATCTTGACGGGCACGGAACGGCCCTTGCCGGCGTCGTCGACGAGGTACAGGTCGATGTCCGGGTCGCCGACCTCGTGCGCTTCAGAACCTCCGAACACGGCCGCGCCAGCCGTGGTCAGCCCAGCGAGCGGGCGGGTGTCATCGGCGGGCAGCGAGCGCGCCGCGGCGGTTTCGGTGGGTGGTTTGATGACCGTGACGCCGTCTTCGGAGCTGGCGTCGGCGAGGCCCACCCAGGTGCTGTCGGACGACCAGCCCACCGCGCGCCGGTTGGCCGTCGGCATCGTCTTCGTGCCGGTCAGGTCGCGGAGCAGGTAGTTGCCGGAGGCGTCCGGGTAGGACAGCCAGCGCCCGTCCGGCGACAGCGTGGCCGTCCGGGGAACGGTCGGCGGCATCTGGGCGACCTTCGGCAGCGTGTACTGGGTGCCGTCCTGGGCCACGAGCCGCGCGGCGCA
The DNA here is from genome assembly GCF_036906915.1 of Micromonospora sp. CPCC 206061. Classification (NCBI taxonomy): domain Bacteria; kingdom Bacillati; phylum Actinomycetota; class Actinomycetes; order Micromonosporales; family Micromonosporaceae; genus Micromonospora; species Micromonospora sp. CPCC 206061. The sequence goes on along the minus strand of NZ_JBAKHX010000011.1, from coordinate 17,979 downwards.
CGGCTGGTTGCACGGCTGGTACAACAGGGCGCCCTTTCCGACGCCGCGGTCGGTGGGGAGTTGGGGCGGTTCGGCCACCGTCGAGTCGACGGTCTCCGGCAGCCACGGCAGTGCATTCGCCGTCGCTGGGCGGTCGGCAGCGACGAGGGTGGGGCCTTCGGGCCGCAGCGTTACGAAGATGCCGGCCATGCCGGCCAGGACGGCGACGACCGCGGTGGCGCTCGTCACGGTACGCAAGCGGCGGCGGCGCCTGGCCGCACGCAGCACGTTGGCCCCGACGTCGTACGTGCGCACTTCGGCGGCCTCACGTTCAAGGACTGCTCGCAGGTTGGACATCAGGAAACCCTCAAATCGGCTAGTTCGGGGGCCAGGGCACGGAGCCGCGACAGAGCGGCATGGGTTTGGCTCTTGACCGTGCCGGTTGAGCACCGCAGCAGCGCGGCTGTCTCCTCCACCGACAGGTCTTCGTGAAAACGCAGGATGAGCACCGCTCGTTGGCGCGGTGCGAGTCGATCCAGCGCGCGCCAGACGTCGACGCGATCGTCCGAGGCACGGAGCGCGTCCGGAGTCTGCCGCTCGGGCACCTTGGTCACGGAGACCATCTGCAGCAACCGCTTACGGCGCCACCGGCCGTAGGTCTCGTTGACCATGGCCTGCCGCACGTAGGCCGCCGGGTTGTCGTACCGTGCAACCCGCCGCCAGTGCACCGCCGTCTTCGTCAACGCGTTCTGCAGCAGGTCCTCCGCGTCGGCATGATTACCGACTAGCAGGTACGCGAACTTCGAGAGCGCCGATCCGTTCGTCGCCATGAAGTCCGTAAAACCATCGAAGGCATCCACTCGCGCCTCCCTTCGCCCCGTAGAGATGCGCTAAGGCGCTGCCGGGTTGGGATCAAGTCCCGGAATCTGTGGTTCGTAGCGCGTCGATCGCGTCGACGTACTTGAGCAGCAGCCGGGCGAACTCCAGCCGCTCCTGTTCCGGCGGGTCTACCGCGAGACGCTCGGCCACCACGCCGACGGTCACCTCCCCGTCGGCGCCGTCCTCGCAACCACGTGCATGACATCATGCATATATGTAACCCGGATCCCCGGGCGGAGCCGTGGCGCGGCAAGCGCCCGCTCGATGGCCTCCTTCACACAAGGAGACAGCAACCCATGACCACCCTCATCACCGGCGCGCGCGGCACTGTCGGCGGCGGCGTCCTACGACGTCTGCACGCCGCAGGCCACGTCCTACGCGCGTCGAGCCGCGAGCCCGGGCGCCTGGAGGTGCCCGACGGGGTCGAGACCGTGCTGCTCGACCTCGCAAAGCCCGACACGTTCGGTGCCGCGCTGCACGGCATCGCCCAGGTGTTTCTCTACGCCGAGCCCGAAGGCATCGACGGCGGGCCCGCCGCGGTCAGTGACGCCGAGTGGGTGACGTGCCAACCCGCCCGCACGTTCGAGCAGTGGGTCGACGAGCACATCCGTTAAAGAGGGGGCCCTTGAGCGGCTGGTCAAGGGCCCCTTCGCTGATCAGTGCAGGAGGTACGCGCGGAGCGTGGTCAGCTCGACCTCGTTACCGGCTTTGTCCTTCGCCACGGTGCGCAGCGACACGTGCTCGGCGCCAGCCGGATGGGTGACCGACGCCTTCCAGTTCGCGCCGCGTCCACTCACCGCCGCCGGGCTCCACGTCGCACCGTCGTCGTAGGACACTTCGACGGTGAGGCCGGTGACGGTGCTGGCCCGTGAGCCGGCCTGGTGGCTGACCCGCGCCGGGATGGTGAACTTTCGGCCCGCCGGTGCGCTGTACGCGCCGTCCAGCGCCGGCGCGTAGTGCACGGTCATTAGGGGAAGAGGCGTCACCGGGTCGGCCGAGTGCGCGGAGCGGAACGACCAGGAGCCTGACACCTTGGTGGATATCGGGAACAGCCCGGTGCGGTCGACTTCCGCCTCCAGCCGGTACGCGGAGTCATCGCGGGGCAGCGTGGCCGAGAGAATTCCGGCGACGCCGGAGTTCGCGACGAGTTCCCCGTTCCGATAGAGGGCGGTCTGGCTCCGCTTTGCCTGGATCTTGCCTGCGATCCCGAACCGGCCGGGCACAGGGTCGACCAGCATCCCAAAGTACGCGTTGAACTCGTCGTCGGCTGTTCGGGTCACGCCGACCGTCGAGGTTTCGCCGGCTGAGCGGCTGTAGAACGCCGGGCCGAAGACCGCCGTGTTCCAGGTCTGCTGGTACGAATGTCCCGGCCGGTAGACGAGGCCAGATTGGATGGCGAAGGCCACCGTCGTTGGATCGTCGACCGGTCCGATGTCGACCATCTCGCTGGACCAGATCACGTTCGTGCCAGCGAAGTAGTCGGTCCGGCGCGCGGGCAGCCGCATGCGGGTGGAGGCGGAGAAGAACGCGTTGTCCACCCGTGAGCCCATCCCACCGGCGGTGTTCGGAAGGCCGTGCACGCTCTGATGCACGACGGCCAGGTCCCGGGGGCGAAGATGGCGGGTGAGCCCGGTCGGGATGCCGCCGTTGGTGCCGATGCCCACGTTGTACATGTACGGGGTGTCCCAGTAGGAGCCGTTGCCGTCCGACCGGGCCCAGTGGGTGGCGACGAAGGACTTGAACGCCGACGATCTGGCCGCGGGGCCGGCCTGGCCGAGGAACAACCTGTCGGTTCCTTCGTAGAAGAAGTAGTAATCAAGTCCGTCACCGCCGGTCGTCGTGTAGCTGGCCAGCGACATCACCGGTGCTGCGCCGGGTTCGGGCACGGTGATGTCGACCGCGCCGGCGGTCCGGGCGTCGAGCACGACCGTGGTGTCCGCCTTCAGCCGCAGGTGAGGGCGCGCCAGCAGCGAAATGGTTTCGTTCTCACTGTCAGGATCGGTCGCGATCACGGCGCCTACGCTGTAGTCGCCGGCGGGCACCCGAGTGGTGTATCCCTGCGGCGTCATCTGGTACGTCACCTGCTCACCGGTCCACGACGTGACGGCGCTGTTGTACGAGGTCGCAGCAGCGCCGTGCCGGTCGATCACCCGCACGGTCAGGTCGTAGCTTTCCGGCTCGCGCAGCACGGACACCTGCGTCCGCACCCAGTTCTCGCCCACTGTGGCGGTGATTTGGCCGTTGTACCGGCCGTCCGGAGCGGCCACCGACGTGTCCATCGTGACGGTGACCGTCGCCGTGCCTCCGGCGGGAATCGTCACCGTCGACGGCGACACCGTAAGCATCCCGGCCGGGGCGGCGGTTCCACCGGGGCCGGTCAACTCTCCGGTCACGGCGACCGACGCCGGCGAGGTGCCGGTGTTGCGGTAGGTGAGAACCTTGGCCATCGGTGCGTCGTCCTCGTGCGGCCACTTTGGCCGGCCCAGGTTGAGGCTGCCGTGGTCCACGACCACAGACGCGTTGATGGCCGCGCCGAGGTCGACCCGGCCCGCACCCTGCCGGTCGAGGGCCACCCCGTCGAGCCACCGCGAGGTGCTCATCAGCGCGGCCTTGACTTCGAGGCCGCTCCACTGTGGATGCTTCTGGGCGAGCAGCGCGGCAGCGCCGGCGACGTGGGGCGTCGCCATCGACGTACCACTTCGGGCCATGTAGTGCTCGCTATCCTCGGCCGGCACCAGCGACGAGCGGGCGGCCACGATGTCGGTGCCGGGAGCCGCGATCTCGGGCTTGAGCGCGGCGTCGCCCAGCCGGGGACCGCCGCCGGAGAAGTCGGCGATGGCGTCCCGCCGATCGACCGCGGCGACCGACAGGGCGGCGTCCGCTGTGGATGGTGACTCCACCATGTCGGGGCCGGAGTTGCCGGCCGCGATCACGAAGAGTGTGCCGTACTGCGCGCTGAGCCGGTTGACCGCGTCTTCGACGATGTCCACGCCTGGGCTGTCCTGCCCGCCGATGCTCACGTTCACGACCGAGGCGCCCTGCTCGGCGGCCCACTGCATGCCCGCGATCATCGCCGACTCGGAGCACGACCTGTCCTCACACACCTTGCCGGCGAGGATGGTGGCCTCCGGCGCGATTCCCTTGTACCGACCGCCGGAGGCAGCACCGCTGCCCGCCATGGTGGACGCCACATGGGTTCCGTGCCCGATGACGTCGCCCGCCTCTGGCGACTCGGTGAAGTTCTCGCTGGCGCGGATCCGGCCGGCCAGGTCGGGGTGGCTGGCGTCGACGCCGGTGTCCAGTACGCCGACCACGACGCCACGACCGGTGTAGCCGGACTGCCAGGCCGCTGGGGCGCCGATCTGGGCCGCGCTCTGGTCGAGCAGGACCTTCCTGACCCCGTCCAACAGCACCGAGCGCACGGCCCCCTGATCCAGACCGGACCGCAGGTCGGTCCACAGTGCACCGGTCTCCTTGGCGGCTGCCTTCACAGCGAACGCGTCGACCACCGGCACCTCAGCGGTCACCGTCGCGCGTTTGTCCGCCAGTTGGCGTACGCTCGACCGCTTCGCGCCTCCGGAGTGCTGGACGAGGAGCGGCATCTTGTCGCGGTACCCGACCGCGAGCAGCCCTGTCACGTCGAACAGCCGCCGGTCCAGCCGGCCGGCGGCCAGCAGTCCGAGCACATCGGACGGATAGACGTACTGATGGCCAGCGCGGCGCTCGGCGGCGAAGCCGATCCGGGCGCGTCCCTTGCCCGCCTCGACCGCGACCACCTTGCCGTCCCGGGTGCGCACGACGTCGCCGGTGACCAGCGTGACCGTGTCGTCCGGAAGCGCATTGGCCGAATGTGCCGTGGTGGGCACGGGCCCGGAAAGGGCCAACGTCAGGCTCGCGGATGCCGCAAGCCATCGAAGTATTCTCACAAGCCTTAGGTGTCGGTGAGAGTGCCCCGCCGTTGCACGGTTACGCGATTCCGTCCTGTTCCCGCTCGACGCGGGCGTTCCACTCGCGCTTCGTGGCCTGCCATCCGTCTTCGTCGTGACCGGCCCGCCAGTACCCGGAAAGTGATTGTCCCTGGCGCGCGACGCCGCGCTCGACGAAGAGCAACCGGCGCAGTTCCTTCACGAAGCCGGCCTCGCCGTGCACGAACGCGTGCACGGCGCCGGGCGGAAACTCGAACGCCGACACCGCCCGCACGAGCGCCGCGCCGACCGGGGCGTCGCCCCGGTGCAGCCAGGTAACCGCGGCATCGCCCGCGGTCTCGAGCTTCTGCTCCTCCTCGGGACCGCTCACCTCGATGAAGACGTGGGCGCGCGCGGCCGGAGCCAGCCGTTCCAGGGACGCCGCGATCGCGGGCAGCGCGCTCTCGTCGCCGGCCATCAGGTGCCAGTCGGCGTCCGGGCTGGGCGCGTAGGCGCCGCCGGGTCCGGAGAAATGAACCTGGTCACCGATCTGGACCCGGGCCGCCCACGGACCGGCGAGCCCCTCCTCGCCGTGGTACACGACGTCGAGGGTGAGTTCGCGGCGCTCCTCGTGCCAGCGGCGCACGGTGTAGGTGCGCATGCTCGGCCACTGGTCGCGCGGCAGTTTGGCGCGGATCCGCTCGATGTCGAACGGCTCGGGATACGTCACTCCGCTGGGCGGGAACAGCAGCTTGACGTAGTGGTCCGTGAACTCCCCGGCGCGGAATTCCGCCAGCCCGGGACCGCCGAGCACGACGCGCACCATGTGCGGAGTGATCCGCTCGACAGACTGGACGTGGGCGGTGATGACGCGCGGCGCGCGCCGCCCAGGGCGTTCCGACATTATCCGAGCTTAGCGAGGGATCCGGGCCTCCAGACCGTCGAGGACGACCTCCAGCCCGTACTCGAACTTGCCCTCCCGGATCTCCGCCGGATCCAGGTCCACGGGCGGGCCGATCTGCGTGATGTGGCCGTAGTCGGCCGCGGCCTGCTGGGCCGCGGGCATGAGCCGCGCGATGAACTCGGCCTCCGTCTGCCCGGAACGCGCGACGGTGGTGAGCCAGGCGGCCTCCGTCGTGCTCATGCCGATCACGTACGAGATCAGCGTGTCGATGGCGCGGCTCGGCTCGGGGAAGCCGGCGGCCGTGAAGAGAGCGGCGAGCCGCTCCGTGAAGGACATGAGGTTGGGGCCTAGGTAGGCGAGGCCCGCCTGGCCGACGACCGAGGCCAACCAGGGATGGCGCAGGGCAGTCGCGCGGAAGGAGCGCGACGCCTCGGTGGCGGCGACGCGCCATCCGGTACCGCTGGCGTCCGGCACCGCCATCTCGCCGAAGATCTCGTCCATCGCGAGCTCCATCAGCTCGTCTTTGGTTGCCACATGTCGGTACAGGGAGGTGGCGGCCGTGTTCAGGCGGGTGCCGAGCTTGCGCATGCTCAGCGCCTCCACGCCCTCCGCGTCGAGCATGACGATCGCCTCGCGCACGATCGCCGCCCGGCTGAGCGCGGGCTGATCGGGTTCGGCCTGCTGGCGGGCCCACACAGACGGGATCGGGTTCGTCTTGGCAGCCATGGACCACTCCTCCGGGAACGCGTACGCCGTTCGCCACCAGCGTACACAAAACGTGGCTTGCGTACGCCGCCCGCGTCTGCGTACAGTGTTCGCAGCGAAGGAACGGTGTACGCGCCCTGGAGGAAGATCATGGAATCTCGCAACCCGCACCGCTGGTGGATACTCGTCGTGCTCTGCCTGAGCAGCCTCGTTCTGGTGGTCGACAGCATGGCGCTGACCGTCGCGGTGCCGCACATGACCGCGGACATCGGCGCGAGCACCCAGGACATCCAGTGGATTCTCGACTCGTACATCCTGGTGTTCGCCGGACTCCTGCTCACCTCCGGAAGCCTCGGTGACCGGTTCGGACGCCGAAAAGTCATGATCATTGGTCTGCTGCTCTTCGGAGCGGCGTCAATGGCGGCGACCTTCGCCACGAACCCCGGCGAGATGATCGCGGTGCGGATCGCCATGGGCGTGGGTGGCGCGCTGATCATGCCGTCGACGCTGTCGATCCTCATCACGGTCTTCCAGGAGGACGAGCGCAACAAGGCCATGGCGGTGTGGAGCTCCGTGGCGATGCTCGGCCTGGTCGGCAGTCCGGTGCTGGGTGGTGTACTGATCGACCGCTTCTCCTGGCATGCGATCTTCCTGATCAACGTCCCGGTCGTCGGCCTCGCTCTCCTGGCCGGCTTCGCCCTCATGCCCGAGTCGAAGGCCCCGTGGCAGAAGGCGGATCCGCTGGGCGCGGTGCTCTCCGCCGTGGGCATTACCGCCCTGGTCTGGTGGATCATCGAGATTCCGCAGCACGGCGCCTTCGAGGGCCGCTCGCTCGTCACCCTGACCATCGCCGTGGTCTCCCTCGTCGGGTTCGTGATCTGGGAGAACGTCACTTCCACGCCGATGGTGCCGCTGGTCCTGTTCAAGCACCGCAACTTCAGTGGCGGCTCGCTCTCCCTCGCCCTCGTGCAGATCGGCAACGGCGGCCTGCTGCTGGTGCTCACCCAATACCTGCAGTTCGTGCTCGGATACTCGCCGGTCAAGGCCGGTCTGGCCTTCGTACCGCTGGCGGTCGCCGCGCTGGTCGGCAACGGCCTGGGCGCCAAGTTCGCCGCGAAGCTCGGCAGCCGCGCCCTGGTGCTGGGCGGGATGCTGGTCATGGCCGCCTCGTTCGCACTGCTGACCACCGTCTCGGCGAACACCAGCTTCGCTGTCCCGGCGATCGCCCTCGGCCTGCTCGGCTTCGGTGCCGGCGCCGCAATGCCGGCCGCTGTCAGCGCCCTGATGGCCACCATCCCGGCCGACAAGGCGGGCGTCGGCTCCGCCCTGAACGACACCATCCAGCAGGCCGGCACCGCGCTCGGCATCGCCATCCTCGGCTCGCTGCTCTCCAGCGGCTTCGCCAGCGAGATGCCCGCCGACGCACCGGAGCCGGCCAAGCGCTCGATCGCCGACGCGCTGGCAATGGCGCAGGGCGACACCGGCCTCATCCAGGCCGCTCGGGACGCCTTCACCGCCTCGATGTCCACCACGTTCACGCTGAGCGCGATCGGCGTCTTCGCCGCCGCGGTCCTGGCCAGCCTGATCATGCGGGACCGCAAGACCGCGCCAGTCGAAGCGCCAGCCAAGGAACTCGACCTCGTCGCCTGAACATTCGCTCTGAAGGCCGGTCCCAGTGGGGTACCGGCCTTCGGCCTGTTCCGGGCGCAGCCCCGGCAGGAGATGGCAGGCATGGTCCGCTTTTGTACAAAGTGGACCGTCGACACGGCCTCACTCGCGACGACGTCGCCACCATCCACGAGTGGCTCGAAACGCTCTGAACCAACACGTTCTCCCTGCTCAACACGGAAGTCTATTGCTGTAACCGACTCCTAACGCTAGGCATAGGCGTCGATGGGTATTCATTGATTCAAGATTTGCTATAGGGTGGCTCTTCTATTTCGATCGGCGATCATCTAGGAGTCCCTCGAATGGGCATCGGCACGGCAATCCGGCACCGACTGGGGCGGTTCGAGGAGCCGGCGGCAGAGCTCTACCGTTCCTTCTTCATCGACCTAGAAGCGCTGGTCAAGCAGCTCTCGCACGTCGGCACGCCCAAGCGCATCCTGGAGGTCGGCTGCGGTGACGGCGCGCTCGGCCAGCGCCTCATCCAGACCTTCGATCACGCCGACTACCTCGGCATCGATCCCGCGCCCACCGCGGGCCGGCTCTTCCGCGGAGACACCGGCCGCGCGGAGTTCCGCACCATGACCTGTTCTGACCTGCGAGCCGAGGCACCCGACCCGTTCGACCTCATCGTGATCGCTGACGTGCTGCATCATGTGCCGGTCGACATGCGATCCGACCTGCTGAACGGCGCCGCGGCGCTTACCGCCCCGGGCGGCCGGATCGTCGTCAAGGAGTGGCTCTGGGGCCGGCTCATCGCCGGCCGGCTCGGCTACTGGGCCGACCGGTACATCACCGGCGACAAGGACGTCGACTTCATGACCGATGCGCAACTACGGAAGACGCTCGCCGACGCGCTGCCCGAATTCACCGTCTGCGAGACGGGATGGGTGCGCCCCTGGAAAGAGAACATCCTGTTGACGCTGCGCCGGAAGACTGACGACTAGCACCAGCGTCCACTATGGACGTTACAGCGCGATTCCGGGTAAGCCCGTGGGTCGACCATCGCATGTTCGTGCTGCGAGACCCTCGCAGCCGGCCCACGCCCTTGGAGGAAGGCACCCCCGGCGCAGACACGAATCGAGTCACTGTCCGGCAAACCCGAGACCACCGTCACCCTCGAACGCCCCGGCCCCGTACGGGTGCGGGTTTACACCAAGGGTCGAGGCGAGGCCATGGAACGCCTCTCCATGGAGACCGCCTATGAGGGCGTTGAGGAATGGCTCCTTCAGGTATGGCCCGACGAGAACGCCAACGTGGGTATGACGTAGAGCGGTGCCAGGTGTCGCCATGGCATGTCGCTCCAACCCTTGAAGCAGGGGCAGATCGCCGTCGTTTTCCCCGGGGCGGAGCCCGTTCGGGCTCCACCCCGGGTCGTCGCTGTCGATCAGGCGGTGGCGCAGGTGGCGCCGTTGAGGGTGAACGAGGTTGGCTTGCCGGTGTTGCCGGTGTGGGTGGCTTGGAAACCAATGCCGACTGATGCGCTGGGTGCGATGGCGGCGTTGTAGGAGACGTTTCTTGCCGTCACCTGTCCGGTGGCCGGCGCGTAGCTGGCGTTCCAGCCCGAGGTGATGGCCTGCCCGCTGGGCAGGGTGAAGACGAGAGACCAGCCGTTGATGGTGGCGGTGCCGGTGTTGGTGATGGTGATGCTCTCGGTCAGGCCGGTGTTCCACGCGTTGACGGTGGTGGTGACCCGGCACGCGCCGGTGGTCGGCGTCGGGGTGGTCGGGCCTGGCGTCGGGGTGGTGGGGCCCGGCGTCGGAGTGGTCGGGCCCGGAGTCGGGGTGGCGAACTGAGTGAAGAACGTCCAGGTCTCTTGGGGGAGCCAGGCCACGTTGGAGCCCGCATCCCGTGGTGTGGCGGTGTGGCCTCCGTCAAAGGCGTACCAGGCGACCGGATACCCGGCCGAGCAGCCTGAGTAGTGGAATTCGGTGTGCGTCCCGCTGCCCTGCGCTGGTTCGGGCGGGCTCGCCGCGGTGCAGCCGTTGTTCCTGACGAACCTGTCACGCATCGTTCGGCCGCCGGAGATGCTGAGCACGTTGTCGGTGAGGCCGTGCGCCTGAAGGTAGGCGATGGGCTGGGTACCGCCGCTGCAGCCGCTGATCACCCCGCCGGCGTAGATCGCGACCGCGCGGAAGATGTTCGCTCGGGCACACGCCAGCGCATAGCTCATGCCGCCGCCGTAGCTGAATCCCAAGGAGAACAACTGCGTCGTGTCGACACAGAGAGCGTCCTGGATCGTTCTGATCATGTCGTCGGTAAAGATCACGTCCTCACCGCCGGAGTTGGCCCAGCCATTGTTGAGGCCCTGAGGCGCGACGAAGATCGTGCTGTTGTTCGACAGGGGCAGGAGCCCGTAGTAGTTCTGACTCGTGACTGAGCTGGCGGTGCCGTTCAACCAGTGGAACCCGAAGACCAGCCGGTAGGGGCGGCTGTTGTCGTAGTTGTCTGGAATTCTCAGGATGAAGCTGCGGGTCTTGCCGCTGCTCTGTATCGAGTGCGTACCGCTGGTCAGCGTTGGTGTCTTGCCGCATCCGGCGGTGGCCGCAAGGGCCCCAACGCCGGTGTCCGGTGCGGTTGCGGCGCGGGCGTCGCTCGACATCGCCGCGCCCGACGGTATCGCCGTCGTTATCAGCATCGCGACGCCCGCGGCGGCAATTGCGGCGCCCGACAGTGTCAGTATCGTCCGACGACGTCGGTGACCTGGGTTCCCGATCAACTTTCCTCCTTCGAGGGCTGCTCCACTACGCAGTATCCGTGCTAAATCGATCAACTTGGATAGTAGGCGTGAGAGTGACGCTCGTCAATGGAAGTGTCCGGCCTCAGGTTGTACCGCTCGGCAGCACGGCGATGTGGGCCTCATCAAACCCACCTACGACGCGGGCTCGACGTCCCAGTACGCCCGTCGGACCTTGAGGAGCCACGTCGGAGTCCGGGCCGGCCAGCCCGTAGGCCGTCGACCCGACGATGCCGGACAGCAGCACCTGCACGCGTATCCCCCTTCAGAAGTCGCCGTCGGCGCATTGGAGAACGGTCAGGCCGAGCACGTCGCGCCACATGCGGACCACCTGGTTTCGGTCGTCCACGACGAAGGCGACGTCGTAGCGGCCTTCGATGTGCTGCCGGTACAGCTCTTGCTTGACGATCGCGTCCTTGCGGTTGTCCCGTGGGGCGCGCATGTGCAGGTCGTCGAACGGAATATTGTGATCTTCGAGCCACTCCTCGGTTTCTGGGCGGCATACGCTGTCGCGGGCGGACATGACGATGATGCGGTGCCGGCCGGCGGCGGCGATTGTCTGCGCTAGCTCGACGATGGCCGGGTTGGGCTGGTCCTCGCCCACCCGGTGCCAGTGGTAGAAGGCCCGTACGCCGGGTCCGTCACCGCGCAGGGCGAGCGTCCCGTCGACGTCGAACAGAACCGCGCGAGGCAGCATCGTCACAGGACCCTCCTTGATCGTTTGCCGGCTTGCCATTGTCCTGGGTCAGGAACCTTTCGAGCTCGCCGACGTACGTCGGCGGGCTTGCGGCGACGTTCCGACCCCCCACGGTGGGTCGGAACGTCTGCGGTTGCGGCGTTACAGCCACGGCCAGGTGGCGTTTGTGCCGGCCTCGATCAGCGGGATCATCCGGAATGCCTGGTCGGTGAGGCCACCGAAGGTGTGCCGGTTGCCCGTGCCGGACGGGACGTGGCCGCGCCGGTAGCCGGCCAGATTCCACGTGTACATCGGCACCGTCGCCGGCACCGATGCGTCGACGCCACCGCGGTGGTCGAAGTGGGCCTGCTCGTCGGTGACGATGACCACCCGGTCGTGGCGGGCGTAGTGGTCTCGTACCGCTCGTGCGGTGTTGGTGCCGTCGCCGTAGAAGTAGCCGTCGGCGCGCCACCGGTCCAGCGCCCGAAGCAGCGACTCCCCCGGCCGTACCGGGAAGGTGCAGCTGTCTGTGGAGAACGACACCACGTCGGCGCTCGTGCATCGCTGTGCCAAAGCCACGCCGAACAGCACGGCCGCGTCCCACCGCATGAGCGTGCCGTCCTTGGAGAACCGGGAGCTCATCGACCCGGAGGTGTCGATCAGCACCAGCGTGCGGCCCGCCAGGATGGGGATGTTCGCCAAGCAGTGGCCCAGGGCCTGCTCCAGCGGGTACGACCAGCGCAGCGACGGCGCCGCCCGGTGGGCGGACAGGAACCGCATCGGCAGCTGCCGCGACCGAGCCACCTCGGCTGGGCCGGCGAGCTTCCCGGCGACGGAGGCGGCCGCCTCGTCGCAGACGCCGGCCTCGTCGAAGTTGCGCAGGTTCCGCAGCAGTGCCATGTAGCCCATGGATGGGATCAGCGCCTCCCACAGCCGGGCCTTGTTCAACGTCGGTCCGGCCAGGGACAGCACGTCCTCCCAGGTCATGCCGGCGCGCCGCAGGACGTCTGGGTCCAGCAGGTGCCGCTGCAGGTCCTGTCCCTCAAGCCGTCGCAGCGTGGCGTTCAAGGCCACCATCGGCAGCGCCTCAGGGTTGGGGGCCAGCGGCCGGTTGTGACGCCGGTCGAGCGCGTGGGCGAACAGCGCCCCCTGCCACGGCTTGTCGGCCGCTGGCGACGCGTGCGCCAGGTCCAGGACGTCGGCGAACCGGAACCCGTGCGAGGAAGTGTCGTACTTCAACAACGCCCGCTGCGTGTACAGCCGGCCGACCGCGTCGGCGATGCCGCGCTTGACCGGCTTTGGGATCGCCCGGCCGTGCCGGCGCATCCAGTAGGCGAGCAATTCGCCCGGCTCGTCCGCGCGCAGCAGAACCGAGTCGATGACCCGCCGGTTCGAACCATGAAAGGCGTGACTGTTGGTGCCCTCCGCGGTCTGGTCGCGGGGCAACTGCTGGTCGCCGCCCGCGGCGAGCCGGGCGTGCACAAACTCGGCGGCACCGACGAGCGCGGCCGAGCGCATGTTCGCCTCGCCACGCAACCAGGCCAGGAAATCGGCCGTCCACACCGGGTCGGCGACGGCCAGCTGCCGCACGAGCTGCTCGTAGCGGCCGTCGCGGGCGTGGGCGCTCTCGTAGAAGGTGTGCTCGCTGACCATGTTCGTCACAGCGAGCAGGAACAGTTCGGACTTGGCGTCACGGGCGCGACCCGGCGCCCCCTCGTAGGTGGTGCCCGACGGCGTGGGGTCGCTGACGATGGGGCTCGTGCCGGTGGCGGCGCGGACCGAGGCGCGGTTGAACTTCGACAAGGACGGGCTCCGTTTCGTCCGCGACGGGAGCGCCACTCATTCAGAAGGGGGTGCCCGAGATCAAGTCGGCGCGGCGATCGTTAGGTGCTCTACCTTTGAGCTACACCGGCCCCAGGGCCGGTGACGGGACTCGAACCCGCAACCACCCGCTTGAAAGGCGAAGAACTCCGCACCTGCGCACCGGGCACCCCTCATCTGAAGTTGTCGCCTCCCGAGATCTAATTGGCGGCGGGGATACGGGCGTCGAAACCCGCGAGCCCCAAAGGGGCTCCTCAACCAGAAGTACCCGCAGCCAGCGCACCGAGAGGTGCGTCAGGAACCGGTTCAACACACCATTGTGGACGCTGTCGTGGTTCCCTTGTCGCAGGCCCCGGTGTCGAACCGGGCTGTCCGCCGTTATGAGCAGCGGCTGGGCAGCCAGCGCCCGCCTGCGAGATCCACAGTGGATGGCAATCGAGACCTCGCCCCGAGTCGAACGGGAATACCTTGAAGGAACCGCTTTGCAGGCGGCCAGCTCCACCCGGAGCTTCCACGAAGTCATGAGCGCCCCCGGCTGGATTCGAACCAGCGGCCTCGGCCTTCGGAGGGCTGCGCGCTTCCGCTGCGCTACGAGGGCATGGTGCAGGCGGCAGGAGTCGAACCCACAGGGCTACTGCTTTACAGGCAGCGCCTCGCGCCGCGTGAGCGCCTGCTTGGGGTAGCTGCGGGGAGTCGAACCCGCGCCTTCCAGAGCCACAATCTGGCGTGCACCACCGGTACACCACAGCCACCGTGCTCGCGGCAGGACTCGAACCTGCAAACCCCCGGTTTGTAGGACCGGCGCTCTCCCAGTTGAGCTACACGAGCCTCACCGCGTGCCCGCGGCGGGATTTGAACCCACACCTGTACGCCGTATAAGAGCGCTGCCCTGACCTGTTGGGCGACGCGGGCATGACGCGGAGGGAGCGGGATTCGAACCCGCGACGGGCCTGAGCCCGTACGCCGTTTCCAGCGGCGTTTCCGTAGCCAGCCGGCTCCTCCTTGTGCTTCGGCGGGCAGATTCGAACTGCCATGACGGAGTTAACAGCCCCGCGTCCTGCCGTTGAACGACGCCGAAATGGTCGCGCCTGCGGGACTCGAACCCGCTTTGCCGGGGTGAAAGCCCAGCGGCCTACCCATAGCCGAAGGCGCGTTGCGTGTTCCGACCTGGGATCGAACCAGGGACCTCCGCCGTGTCGAGGCGGTGCTCTGCCGGGCTGAGCTACCGGAACGGGAGCGGGTGTGGGAGTCGAACCCACCTGACTCGGCTTATGAGACCGTTGAGCACGACCGGTGCTCCTACCCGCAGTGCCGCCCCGAGGACTCGAACCCCGTCAATCCTGAGTAAAAGTCAGGAGCCCGTCCGGTCAGGCGCGGGCGGCGTGGCCCCTCGGGCCCGACTCCAACGCGCATGCCGCGGGGTAGAAGCCCGCCGCTTGGTCGTTGAGCTACCGAGAGGGATGGTGCGACACCTGGGAGTCGAACCCAGCACAGTCGGCTTAGGAGGCCGACAAGCGCATCCAGCGCACGTGCCGCATGGTGGTGGGCCGCCGAGGAGTCGAACCTCGGTCTACGGGGTAAGAGCCCGCAGCATTACCGTCATGCTCGCGACCCGTGGCGGAAGGCCCAGGAGTCGAACCCGCCGGCTTTCACCGGGCTCCGGCTTTCGAGGCCGGCTGCGGCCCACGCCGCGCTGCCTTCCACAGTCGGGTTGGCGGGATTCGAACCCACGACCCCTGCGTCCCGAACGCAGTGCTCTACCAAGCTGAGCCACAACCCGTTGGTCGGGACGGCCGGATTCGAACCGACGACCGCGCGGCCCCCAGCCGCGAGCGCTACCAAGCTGCGCCACGTCCCGATTGAGTGCCCACGCAGGGAATCGAACCCCGATCTCAGGTTTCGTAGACCTGCGTCTTGTCCGTTGGACCACGTGGGCATGAGTGTCGTCGGCTGGGCTCGAACCAGCGATCTCTTCGTTATCAGCGAAGTGCCTTCACCTGCTTGGCCACGACGACCTGGCGGAGGGTGCCGGAGTCGAACCGGGCGCCTCCGTTTGCGAGAGCCGCGCTCTACCAAATGAGCTACGGACCCATGAGAGCCAGCGGGGCGGCTCGAACGCCCTACCTCCGGGTTACGAATCCGGTGCACCACCCGTCGTGCTGCGCTGGCATGGAGCCGGCAGCGAGAGCCGTACTCGCGATATCGCTGGGAGCCCAGGATTCGAACCTGAACGAGCTGCTTCAGAGGCAACCATGCTGCCGGTTACATCAGCTCCCAAAGAGCGGCCGGCGGGCGAGAGAGTGCCGCCGGCCGCACCATCAGCGCGCTGCGAGCGCCGCCCACGACGGGGCGGTCGCCTCGAACAGCAACCGCATCCCAGCCTCAGCCGGTGTGCGGTCGCCCTTGCGCTGATTGCAGCCGCCACAGGCCGCAATGGTGTTGAGCCAGGTGTTCCTGCCGCCGCGGGAGCGGGGCAGGATGTGGTCGACGGTTGTGGCATGACCGCCGCAGTAGCCGCACACCCGGTCGTCGCGGATCAGGACGCCGGGACGCGACCAGGGCGGGCCCGAGCCGTACCGCCAGCGGGTGACCACGTACCGCACCAGACGGACGACCGTGGGGACCGGGTAGACACCGATCACCCGGTCGGGTTGTGCTTCGTGAACCTCGGCAACCCTCCGCACCAGCATCCGCACGGCGTGACGGAGACTGACCCGGTGGAGCGGGCCGAAGTCGGCGTTGATGACCAGGACGTCCACCGGATACCTCCCCTCCATGTCGTGATGGCCGGTGGGATGGAGCGGCAGGCCGGATTCGAACCGGCGACCTCGACGTTGGCAACGTCGCGCTCTACCTACTGAGCTACAACCGCAGGGAGCCGACGTGCGGAATCGAACCGCCACGACGGCGTGCGTGCCGAGAGCGGGGGTCGAACCCGCGCTGTACCGGGTTTGAACCGGCTGCCTCTCCCCTTGGGCTACCTCGGCATGGCTCCGGGTGCAGGAATCGAACCTGCGTCTGTGCCGGGATCCAAAGTCCCGTCGCGGCTGCCAACACCGCACCCCGGAACGTTGAGCGGTAGCGGGGACTCGAACCCCGCGCCTGCTGGTTGGAAGCCAGCCGCTCTACCGGATGAGCTACTACCGCATCGTGCTGCGTAGGCCGTACGGGGCTCGAACCCGTAACCTCTTGATCGAGAGTCAAGTGAGCTGCCACCTTGCTCCAACGGCCCATGGCTGCCGGCGCGTCTCCGCGCCGAACGTGGCCGCCCGCGGCGTCGAACCGCGAACCTTCCGGGCTTCAACCGGACGCTGCTACCTCCTGAGCTTGACGGCCATGTGCGTGGACCTGCCCGGGTTCGAACCGGGGACCTCCGCCGTGCCACGGCGGCGCGCTACCGACTGCGCCACAAGCCCAACGTCGGGAACGCGCGAGTCGAACGCGCTGCTTCCTGGTCCCAAACCAGGCCCGGTCACCGTGCCGGTCGTTCCCGATCGCCCGGCTACCGCCATTACGCGACGGTAGCCAGGCTTCGTTATGCCATCCACTGTGGAATTCTCAACTATCAATGCCATTCCGCGCATAAATGCGCAGGGCAAAGCAGGGGTGACAGGATTCGAACCTGCAACCTACGGTTTTGGAGACCGCCGCGACTACCTGTTGCGCCACACCCCTATGAGCCTGTTGTGCTACAACGAAAAGCCGCCCGATCCCTGGTCTGGGTGGGCGGCGTAGACGCTGTGTGTGCTGCGTTTACGTTCGCCGCCGGCCCGGGTTTGGCTTCTCGTTGACGGTCATGTCTATAGGTCGCCCGGTGTAGGACATGCCCGCGAAACCGCACAGCGGTGACCGCTGCGGTTCGAACGTGGCGTGCCACAACATGTCCGGGCTCCCTTGCTGCGATGGTTGATCTGTTGGTGTCCACGGTAGATGGCCGCGTCCAATCAATGCAACGGGCTTTTCGGCCGGGTTCTTCCCGGGCCCGAATCGGTCAGGTTCGCTGTTGCACACAGACAGCCTTCGCAAGCGGTTCGCGCCCTACCTCCCGGCCAGCGTCGCCGCGCGCCGGCGTTGCTGCCGGTCCCCGGCATCAGCTCGCTCGCCACGTCGTGGAAACATCGGCGTGGCGGATCTGCGCCCGGCCGGGGACAACCTCACGCGGCCCGCGATCCGCACCATCGTGGCGATCTTCCGTTACCTGCGCGCGTTTACCGAGTGGCTCACCGACCGCGGCATCCGCCGTCTCAGCTAGGTCACCCTCACCCACCTCGACGCCTACGTCGCCGACGTGCAGCGCCAAACGCTGGGTCCTCACCCACAAACACCCCGACCTACGCCAAGCCTTCGAAGAACAGCGACGAGCTACCAACGGCGTCCCGCCAGCGTTCCAGCACCTCAGCGGCAAGATCTCCGACCTCGAAGCCGCCAACCGGCGTCTCCGCGCAGACACACCGAACTGGCCGAACGGGTCAACACCTACGCCCAGGTCATCCGCGAGGTGAGCAGCGAACTCGACACCCTCCGCGCGCAGACGGCGTTGCAGGACAACGTTCGGCTCCTTCACGCGCGCGCGGCCGGGCACCCGCCGAAATAGTCGCCGCGACACCTTGTGAGCCGGGCCGGCGCGGGTCCCCAAGGACTTCAGAGTCGATAAAGAGCGAAGGGGGCGTCCGGGTGCACGCCGGTCATGCCCTCAACGAGCCCCTCG